>JAYVSU010000026.1:0-22072 GCA_043775055.1 Polaromonas sp. | reverse complement strand
ATCATGCTGACGTGCTTCAAGCACTCTGGGCCGCTACCAATCAGCGTGGCACCCGTGACCGGATAGAGGATTTTGCCATTTTCGACCCAAAAAGCCTCTGACGCTGAAAACACAAACTTGCCCGAGGTGATGTCCACCTGACCACCGCCAAAATTGCTGGCGTAGAGGCCTTTTTTGATACTGGCGATGATCTCGGCCGGCTCTTTGTCGCCACCCAGCATGTAAGTGTTGGTCATGCGCGGCATGGGGACGTGCGCATAGCTTTCGCGACGGCCGTTGCCGGTGGGTTTAACACCCATCAGGCGCGCATTCATCGAATCCTGGATGTAGCCCTTCAAAATGCCGTCTTCAATCAACACATTGCGTTGCGTGGCGTTGCCTTCGTCGTCAACATTGAGTGAGCCACGGCGGTCCGGCAGGGTGCCGTCGTCCAGCACGGTGACGCCTTTGGCTGCAACACGTTTGCCGATTTTGCCGCTGAAAGCACTGGAACCTTTGCGGTTGAAATCGCCTTCCAAGCCGTGGCCAATCGCTTCGTGCAACAAAATACCCGGCCAGCCAGCGCCTAAAACCACCGTCATCACACCTGCTGGGGCAGGGCGGGACTCTAAATTGGTCAACGCGGCATTCACCGCGCTGCTGACGTATTCCTCAATCAAAGCATCGTCAAAAACGGCCATGCCAAAACGGCCACCGCCGCCGCCCGAACCGGTTTCGCGGCGGACTTGGCCTTTGACGGTTTGCTCCGCAATCACGGAGACACTCAAACGCACCAAGGGGCGCACGTCTGCCGCCAACACGCCATTGGCGCGGGCGACCAAAACCACGTCGTACTCGCTGGCCAAACCGGCCATGACTTGCTTGATGCGGGGGTCTTTGGCGCGCGCGAGGCGCTCAACTTTCTCTAACAATTGGACCTTAGAGGCGCTATCCAACGTCGAGATAGGGTCCAAATCTGGGTACAAAGAGCGGCTAATTGCTACTTTTTTTGTAGCTACTTTGGCAGCATGGTTGCCGGCTACAGACGAAATAGAGCGTACCGTACGAGCGGCATCCAATAACGATGCCATGGAAATATCATCGGAGTAGGCAAACGCCGTCTTTTCGCCGCTGACGGCGCGCACACCGACGCCTTGGTCAATGCTGAAGCTGCCGGTTTTGACGATGCCCTCTTCCAAACTCCAGCCTTCAGAGCGGGTGTATTGAAAGTACAAATCAGCGTCATCGACCTTGTGCGACTTGATTTCTGCCAAAGCGCGGTTCAAATGCGCCTCGGTCAGACCAAACGGCGTGAGCAGGAGCTTTTTGGCAATGGCGATGCGCTGCTCGGTGGCTTCCACCTTGGGCGCAGGGCGCTTGGTTTGCAGCATGGTTTGCTCGGCGCTGAGGTTGCCACCCTTGCCTGGAGATAAAGCAGGGGACAAATTGAGAGAATTGAAGGAATGAGGTGAGGTGTCGCTAGAAATCATGCCTCCATTGTAGGCATGGGGCAAAATGTCCGCATGATTGCTCGAATTCAACAAGGTATCGCACTTTTTTTGCTCGCACTGCTAGGCATCTGCTTTTGGTGGCTGGGAAGCTCATTTTTAGGTGTTTTAGAAGTTATTTTGGCTGTAGCCGGCATATATATTACCTATTTAGCTATTTTATTTATAGCAATACATATTATCAACCGGCCTGACCCCCAGCCGCGTGCGGCGCTTGGTGCGCTGATACAAGCTTGGCTGCGTGAGGCCATTGCAGCACCGCAAGTGTTTTTATGGTGGCAGCCATTTCGTCATCGTGCGATTGCCGACCATGTAGCGCCCAATCCATCATCAAACTCCACTTCAAACACTAAGCGCGGTGTGGTGTTTATTCACGGCTTTTTCTGCAACCGTGGCTTTTGGACACCTTGGATGCGGCAACTTTTGGCGCAAAACCACGCTTTTGCCTCGGTCACGCTAGAACCTGCCTTCGGCTCGATTGACGATTACGCCGCGCTGGTGGAAGCCGCCGTGGTCAAAGTTACTGAGGCTACTGGTCAAGCGCCTACGCTGATTTGCCACAGCATGGGCGGCTTGGCGGCACGGGCTTGGTTGCGCGTAAGTACGGAGAATGATGCACGAATCAAGCGTGTCATCACCATCGGCACGCCGCACTTTGGCACAGCTTTGTCGACCGAAAAGGCACTTCTACCCTTCACCAACACCCACCAAATGCAGCGTTTGGGCGCTTGGACACAGCAATTGGCGAAAGACGAACCCGCATCCCGCTACGCCAAATTCACCTGCTGGTACAGCAACTGCGACAACATCGTCGTACCCACGTCCACCGCCATGCTGCCGGGCGCGGACAACCGGCTGGTGACGGCACAAGGGCATGTGAGCATGGCTTTTAATGCGCGGGTGATGCAGGACAGCTTAGCGCTGCTGGACTAAATAGCACCGAAGAACTCAGCACTTGCCCTGTTGACGCAGCCTTTTTTGCGGGTTATAGTAAATATTACCGACCGGTCGGTAACTTATACTTAACCTGCATGACAAACCATTCACCCCAACAACTCGCCGAACGGGTCAGCGCAGCCATGCTCGCCAAAGACCGCGTGGCACAAGACTTGAACATCCGCTTGCTGGCCGTAGACGCTGGCTCTGCCACCATGAGCATGGCCGTGCAGGAGCGCATGTTGAACGGTTTTGCCATTTGCCACGGCGGTTACATCACAACCTTGGCAGACACGGCGTTTGCCTATGCATGCAATTCGTACAACGACATGACCGTCGCCTCATCGATAGGCATCGAGTTCATCGCGGCGGTTCAAGGCGGCGATGTGCTCACCGCCCGTGCCGTTGAACTCAGCTTGGCGGGGCGCACGGGTTTGTACGACATCAACGTGACAAACCAAACTGGCAAACGCGTGGCCGTGATGCGCGGACGCTCGTACCGGTTGAAAGATAAAAAGATGCTTGCTTTGTAAACCCATTGCCACAAGAGACAACATGCCTGTTAAATTCCCCGCACCTAACGATTTAGAGCCCATTGAACGCGCCAGCCGTGACGAGTTACAAGCCCTGCAATTGGCGCGCTTGCAACAAAGTCTGCAACTCGCCTACGACAAAGTGCCGCATTATCGCCAATCATTTGACGCTGCTGGCGTGCACCCCGGCGACTTGAAAACACTGGCGGATATTGCCAAATTCCCCTTCACCACCAAGCACGACCTGCGCGCCAACTACCCGTTTGGCATGTTTGCCGTGCCAAAAGAACAAATCGCGCGTATCCATGCCTCCTCTGGCACCACCGGCAAACCCACGGTGGTTGGCTACACGCTGAAAGACATCGATACGTGGGCCCATTTGGTCGCCCGTTCGATTCGTGCTGCCGGTGCGCGGCCGGGTGACATGGTGCATGTGGCCTATGGTTATGGCTTGTTCACAGGTGGGCTGGGGGCGCATTACGGCGTGGAAAGGGCGGGTTGCACCGTCATCCCGATGTCGGGCGGGCAGACTGAGAAGCAGGTGCAGCTGATCACCGACTTCCAACCCAGCGTCATCATGTGTACGCCCAGCTATATGCAGGTGATCATTGAGGAGTTTGAACGCCAAGGCTTGAACCCCAAAGCCTCTAGCCTCAAGTTAGGCATCTTTGGCGCGGAGCCATGGACTGAGGCCATGCGCCATGAAATTGAAACCAATGCCAACATTGACGCGGTCGATATTTATGGCTTGTCCGAAGTCATGGGGCCTGGCGTGGCCAGCGAATGCGTAGAGAGCAAAGATGGCCCGGTGATTTGGGAAGATCATTTTTACCCTGAAATCATTGACCCAGAAACCGGCGCGGTGTTGCCAGATGGCGAGGAGGGCGAGTTGGTCTTCACTTCACTGACCAAAGAAGCGCTGCCCATCATCCGCTACCGCACCCGTGATTTGACGCGTCTTTTACCACCGACCTCGCGCAGCATGCGGCGTATGGGCAAGATTGTGGGGCGCAGTGACGACATGCTGATCATTCGCGGCGTCAACGTGTTCCCGACGCAGATTGAAGAAATCGTGTTGGCGCATGGCCAATTGTCTGGCCAGTACCAACTCGTCATCAACCGCAATGGGCACTTGGACACCGTGCAAGTGCGTTGTGAATTGCTGGCTAGTAGCAGCGTTTCTGTATCAGACGCGCAAACTTGGTTGTCTGAGCGCATTAAGACCCGCGTTGGCATCAGTACACAAGTCAGCGTGGAGTTGCCCGGCAGCATTGAGCGCACCTTGGTGGGCAAAGCACGGCGCGTGGTTGATTTGCGTAAAAAATAAACTGTATTGACTGGAGCCACTATGTATACCCAATCGATGGACACTTTAAGCCCTGAAGAAAAACTCGCTGAAGCTGCTGCAAAAACCAAGCTGCGCAGTGCTGAAGAATTGCAATCCCAACAGCGTTTTGACACCCGCATCGACGCCGGTGACTTCATTGAAGCCAAAGACTGGATGCCCGAGCACTACCGCAAAACGCTGGTGCGGCAGATCAGCCAGCATGCGCATTCGGAGTTTGTCGGCATGCTGCCCGAGGGCAACTGGATCAGCCGCGCGCCCACCCTGAAACGCAAGGCGATTTTGCTCTCCAAAGTGCAGGACGAGGCTGGTCATGGTCTGTATTTGTATGCTGCGGCGGAGACGCTAGGCACTTCGCGCGACCAGTTGCTGGACGCGCTGCACAGCGGCAAAGCCAAGTACAGCTCAATCTTCAACTACCCCACTTTGACGTGGGCGGACATGGGCGTGATTGGCTGGCTGGTGGACGGCGCGGCGATCATGAACCAAGTACCGCTGTGCCGCTGCTCTTACGCGCCTTATGCGCGGGCGATGGTACGGATCTGCCGTGAAGAGTCGTTTCACCAGCGTCAAGGTTATGAAGCTTTGTTGACCATGATGACCAAAGGAACAGCCGCACAACGCGCCATGGTGCAAGACGCGGTGAACCGCTGGTGGTGGCCATCGCTGATGATGTTTGGCCCGCCGGACGCCGAGTCGCCCAACTCAGAGCAATCCATGCGCTGGGGCATCAAACGCATCAGCAACGACGATTTGCGGCAAAAGTTTGTTGATGCCACGGTCGAACAAGCTAACATTTTGGGCGTGACGCTACCCGACCCCTTGCTCACATGGAACGAAGCGCGTGGCCATTACGACATGGGGCCCATTGATTGGGCCGAGTTTTGGCAAGTAGTCGGCGGGGACGGCCCGTGCAACCGTGAACGCTTGGCCGCCCGTGTGAACGCTTGGGATGACGGTGCCTGGGTGCGCGAAGCGGCCCTAGCGCACGCCGCCAAACATGCCCCGCAAGCCAAAGCGGCTTGAAGGCTCTACCAACACTGACTGCCATACATTTTTAGGAATCAACATGAATTCAAACCATCCAAACGCCGGTGAATGGCCCTTGTGGGAAGTTTTTGTGCGCAGCAAAGCCGGTTTAGACCATAAGCATTGCGGCAGCCTGCACGCCAGCGATTCAAAAATGGCGATTCAATTAGCCCGTGACGTCTACACCCGTCGCCAAGAAGGCACCAGCATTTGGGTGGTGCGCTCCGACCAAATTGTCGCCTCTGACCCCAGCGAGAAAAGCAGCTTCTTTGACCCGATGGAAGACAAGGTTTACCGTCACCCCACTTTTTACGAACTTCCCAAAGCTGTGGACCACATGTGATGCAAGCCTCCGTTTCAACCCCTTTTTCAACCGATTTCACGCCGCCCGTTCAATACGTACTGCGTTTGGCCGACAGCTGCTTGATCCTCGCGCAGCGTTTGGGCGAGTGGTGCGGCCATGCACCGGCGCTTGAAGAAGACATTGCCCTGACCAACATGGCGCTGGATTTAGTTGGCCAAGCACGCGCCTTGCTGACCCGTGCTGGCGAGATCGAGGGCCAAGGACATGACGAAGATCAACTGGCTTTTTTACGCGACGAGCGCACCTACTTCAACCTGACCTTGGCAGAACTGCCAAATGCCAGTCATGCTAAGCAAGGCCGAGGCGACTTTGCCTTCACCGTGCTGCGTAATTTTGCCATGGCGACTTTGTTCAAGCAATTGTGGCAACGCCTGCTGCTGTCCAGCGACGCTGACATCGCTGCGATTGCAGGCAAAGCCATCAAAGAATCACGCTACCACCAGCAACATGCAGCCGATTGGGTCATACGCTTAGGAGACGGCACGGACGACTCTAAACGCCGCATGCAAGCCGCATTGCAATTGATGTGGCCCTATGTGACGGAGATGTTCGACAACGACGCCGTCGACGAAGCCGCACATACCACCGGTTTGGGGCCACGTTGGGGCGATGTGCAGGCCGACTGGATGACGGAAGTCACTGGCGTCTTGCAATCGGCTGGCCTAACGCAACCCGCACCTAAGCGCTTTCGCAGCACTGGCAAAACGGGTCGCCACAGTGAGCATATGGGCTTTTTGTTAACCGACATGCAATACCTGCAACGCGCTTTTCCCGGAGGCGTTTGGTGAGTGTGACAATGTTGACTAAGTCGCCGCGTTTGCTGCAAGCCTGGGCTGCGTTGCAAACCGTGCTCGACCCAGAGGTTCCTGTCGTCTCAGTTGTCGACTTAGGCATTGTTCGTGATGTCCTTGAACAAGGCAATGGTTTGCAAGTCGTCCTCACGCCCACATACTCGGGCTGCCCAGCGACTGAACTGATTGAATCCAACGTCGTTGCCGCGTTAGAAGCCGCTGGGCTGGGCCCCATCAGCGTCAAACTGCAACGCGCACCCGCTTGGACCACTGACTGGATCAGCGCTGAGGGCAAAAACAAGTTACGCGACTATGGCATTGCGCCACCGGGCCCCACTTTAGCGAGCGAAGGCGTGGTGATGAAGTTCATGCCACGACAAGTTGCGCCTGCGTTGGATTGCCCACGCTGTGGCAGCGCGCAAACCGAACGACTGTCGGCCTTTGGCTCCACCGCCTGCAAAGCGCTTTACCGCTGCATGGCCTGCAAAGAACCGTTTGAATACTTCAAACCTATTTGACACAATCACATTACCCCATTTGTAGCTATGAGCACCCACTTCCACCCCTTACGCATCAAAAGCGTTGAAGCCGATACCGACGAAGCCGTTATCGTATCTTTTGACGTGCCCGCAGCGCTGCAAACCGAGTTCCAATTCACCCAAGGTCAACACCTGACTTTGCGCTCCGTTTTAAACGGACAAGAGCAACGCCGCTCCTACTCCATCTGCGCCGGTGTGGACGATGCTGAACTGCGCATTGGTGTGCGTAAAGTCTACGGCGGCGTGATGTCAACATGGATTAATGAGCAACTCAAAGCCGGTGACAACATCGATGTGCTGCCGCCGGAGGGACGCTTTTTTGTTCCGACGGATGCCAGCGTGGGGCGACGCTACCTCGGCATTGCTGGCGGCAGTGGCATCACACCGATTTTGTCCATCATGAAAACCGTGCTGGCGCGCGAACCACTGTCCACCTTCACGCTTATTTATGGCAACCGGCGGCAAAAATCGACCATGTTCAAAGAGGAAATTGAAGACCTCAAGAACCGGTATTTGACGCGGCTCGAATTGCACCATGTTTTTTCTCAAGAACAGATGGATGCGCCACTCAACAGTGGCCGTTTGACGCAGCAGAAATTGGCTGAATTTTTGGGCCCGCTGATTCAACCCCAGCGCTTGGCCCACGTTTTTGTCTGCGGCCCTTTTGGCTTCAACGATGAGGCCGATGCAGCCTTGCTGACAGCCGGTGTGCCGGCTGAGCGGATCCATATTGAACGTTTTGGTGTCCCTGTGACTGCCGATAGCGTGACACAGCAAACCATACAAACTGGCGATGCACCGCAAGCCACCATCCGCATCATTCGGGATGGTTTGAGCCGCGAGATTGAGTTTCGCAGCGAGCACGGAAATGTGTTGGCGGCGGCAGCTGATGCGGGTTTGGAAGTGCCGTATTCTTGCAAATCTGGCGTGTGTTGCACCTGCCGCGCCAAATTGCTGGAAGGCGAAGTGCGGATGGCGCGTAATTTCGCTTTAGAGCCGCATGAGGTAGCCGCCGGTTTTGTGCTAACCTGCCAAGCCCATCCGCTCACCGAGCGGGTGGTGATTTCGTTCGACGAACGCTAAATCGCCCCTAAACTACGCCCCTAACTAACGAAACACTCCCGACATGGCCAGAGGACGCGCCCCCGGTTACGACGCACAACGTGACACCATTTTGACGCAAGCCGCCGAGCTCTTTGCCCGTCAAGGCTTTGTTGGCACGTCGATGAACCAAGTCGCTCTGGCCTGCAACATGTCCAAACCCGCGCTGTACCACTACGTGCGCGACAAGTCACAGCTGCTGTTTGAGATTGCGACCACCCATGTGGCGCGTTTGCACGAATTGGTGATGGTTGTTGACCAAGTTCAACCCAAGCTTGACCCCAACGCACGTCTGCGCCGCTTAATAGAGCTCTTTGTGCAAGAGTACGCTGGCGCACGCCACGCACACCGCGTGTTGACCGAAGACGTGAAGTTTTTAGAGCCGGCTGACCAAGCTCGTGTGTTGGACATGCAGCGCCAAGTCGTGACCGCATTTGCCCAAGCCGTGGCCGATGCACGGCCCGAGTTGGTGGCGGCCCATTTGCACAAACCACTGACCATGCTGCTGTTTGGCATGATGAACTGGCTGTTCACCTGGCTGCAACCCGACGGCACGTTGTCGCATGCCGACATGGCGCCCGTGGTGGCCGATTTGTTTTTGGGTGGCTTAGGCGCTGTGCAACTACAGCAGATACAAAAAAACCCAGCGAACATCTAGCAGGCTGGGTTTTTGCCTCGCATTGAGGCAGCTAGGCGGCTAACTTACTTACGCAAGGTCCAATTCGCAGCTTCAGGGTCATCACCCAAAGCACGTGTGATGTCAGCCATCAAACGGTTGTCGTGGCGGGCATATTCCCACATTTTTTCATCCGCCAAGCGGGCTTTGCGACGTGCGCTCCAAGCGGCGTAGACGGCGCTGCCATCTATGTTTTTGACTTCTTGTACGGCACGGCGAATGGGCGTTGCCAACAAAGCCAAAGCGGTAAAGGCAACCGTCCACAGCACCAACCAAGCGGCGAGCAAATGGCCATCGGCCCAGTTTTCCATCATCTGGTTGGCTGCAAACAGCAAAGCGGACACGACTGCAGCGAGCAAAAATGTCGCCAAACCGCGTGCACCGTCAAAATTGCGCACGGCTTGCGTGACGTTTTCTACGGCATGCTCTGCGCGCTCAATGCCTTCGTGGTGTGTCGGGAAGCTGGGTTGTATAAAACTAGTCATGGTGTTCTCTCTTTCGTAGCTGCACACTTGCTAAAAATAAAGCTAAACGGATGGTTTTTTCTTGTGCAGTGCAGCAATCATAGGGTAAATACTAATGTTGTCCAACTTTATATTGGTGATGCTGTATATTCATATTAGTGATGAATTACGCTGAATGACCCTATGAGCCCCAATTTCCGCACCTTGGACCTGAACTTGCTGCGTGTTTTTGACGAAGTCATGGCCGAACGCGGCTTGACCAAGGCCGCGCACAACCTAGCACTGACCCAACCCGCCGTTAGCAACGCCATGCGCCGCCTGCGCGAGACCTTGGGCGACGATTTGGTGCGCCGCAGCGGCCAAGGCCTGGAGCCTACGCCACGCGCCACCGCCCTGTGGCCTGCCGTGCGCGAGGCTTTGCAGCAACTGCAAAACAGCCTCAGCCCCACCAGCTTTGACCCCGCCAGCTCCAGCGCCACCTTTGTTTTAGCTATGGCTGATGCGACGGCTGCCGAGCTCGTGCCCGGCTTGCTGGCTACGGTTGAGCGCGAAGCACCCGGCGTCTCCATCCGCGTCGTGCCCCTCTCCACCCGCGACCCTCGGCGCTTGTTAGACCGCGAAGAAGCCGACTTGGCGATTGGCCACTTTCCCGCTGTTTTGGCTGATTTAACCGCCAGCGCCCAGTCTGGTGGTGCCGTCAATTTTGCGCACCAACGGCTGTATGACGGTGAGTACGTCTGCGTCATGCGCAGCGGCCACCCCTTGGCGCGTGGCCCTTTGACACTGGAGCGCTTTTGCAGCGCCCGCCACATGCTGGTCAGCTTTTCAGGCCGTCCGTTTGGTTTTGTGGACGAAGCGCTGGCCTCGCTGCAGCGCCAGCGCCGCATTGTGCTCACCGTCAACCAGTTTTTCACGGCCGGCCGGGTGGTCGCGCAATCTGACCTGCTGACCGTGTTGCCTCGCCACTTCGTCCGCGTGGCAGACGTGGCGCATGAACTGGCGCTACGGCCCCTGCCTTTTGACATCCCAGTCGTCCATGTCGACACCCTGTGGCACCGTCGTGTACAAAACAGCAGCGCCCACCAGTGGCTGCGCAGCGCGATTGTAGCTTCGGCGAAATTGGCATTTGCTGAAAATTAGCTATTATTAGTGTAGCAAACTATTGAATAAATACGACGGCTACAAGAAAAAATGCCTTAAAAAGACGATTTATAAGCTGTTCAGCCGTTTTTGCGCCAATACGCATAGCGCCAAGCCGTGCTGAAGCCAGCGCGTTGGTACAAGGCGTTCGCAGGGGGGTTGGCTTGCTCGACCTGCAAAAAGACGCGATCAAGGACGCGTGAGAGGGCAACTTGGGCAATGCTGGCTAGCACACGGCCTGCCAAGCCTTGGCCACGGTGGTTTTGCGCGGTACGCATGCCGTGCACGCTGGCCCAGCCGTGGCTGAAAGCGCCAGCGCCGGCAGCGATGGTGTGTCCAGCCTCGCGCACGCTGGCAAAAACGCTGTCTACGCCCAGACTCAAGTGTTTGACGCGGTGCGCGCCGTCAACTGGGTCAAACCCTTCGCCCAAAAAAATTTGCGCCCACGCGGCATCCGGTGCGGCATCAATATCTGCCAAAGCCTGCTGGCTGGCCAACCGCATGGCGGCGACGCTGGCGACTTTGACCTGCGTCAGCTGCTCCAAGTGGTAGCCAGCATGGGCCAAATACTGGCGTAGCGGGTCAAAAGCCGGTACGTCGGGGACGCGAAACGCCGCTCTCAAGCCCTGCGCCGCGTATTCGGCTTCAACTTGCGCGACCAAGCTGGCGGCATCATGTTCAAAACTGTGTTGCAGCGGCACAGCGCTGGTGACGCGGCCCACGGTGCTGTCGTCCATAGGTAACAACCAACCCGGCAGTTCAACGACGTGCTGTGGAGAGAGCGCAGCCAGCGTGGCGCGTTCGATCTGGGCGATGGCGTCAGCGTCTATGTCTATGGGGATGTGCATGCCATGATTTTAAGGCGCAGCACGGATACGCCTTTTTTAGCCCATTTAATGGCTGTAGCCGGCGTATTTATTGATTATTTAGCTATTTAATATATAGCAAACTAATTGCTAATTAGCGTGACACGCTCAAAAATGCCAGCGCAGATTGGCGCAATTGCGCGGCTTCTTGTGGGTTTTGGCCTTGCATCGCACTGGCACGCTCGAGCAAAGAAGTGGCGACACCCGGGTTGACCGATTGCATTGACGCCGCGCTGAAGCCGACCAAGCGTGCTAAGTTCAACAAGGCCAAGATAGTCATGGTGATGGCGGTAGTGATCATTAAAAACATGAAACAACACCCGAAGGTGAAAAGTGAAGGAAGCCCTAGATTAAGGGTTAACCCTGATAATTGAAACCCCAAATTGATGCAAAAGATGCATAAAGTGACGCATTTGTGCTTTTAGGCTTAGAAATCTGCCAATTTGTGGCTTATTCGCGAATCACTTACCAATACAAAACTGCGAGAAAATCACGCCCAGCAGGTCATCAGACGTGAATTCACCTGTGATGTCGCCCAGCGCGTTTTGCGCCAAACGCAGCTCTTCGGCCAGCAAATCCAAGGCTTGGGACTTGGCTTTGAGTTGATCATCCGCCTGCTGTAAGTGAGCACTCACTTGTCCTAAAGCCTGCACATGGCGCTCTCTGGCGATGTAGACGCCCTCGGCAGCGGGTTGCCAACCTGCGACTTGCAGCAGGGTTTGGCGCAGCGCGTCCAAGCCTTGGCCGTTTTTGGCAGACAGGCTGATGCTGACTTCTTTAGCGTCATTTTGGACTCCCACGACTCCCGCAACTCCCGCATTACTTACAGCATTAGCAGCAGACACCGCATCGACCTTGTTCCAAACCTGAATCACCGGCACGCGGCTGGGCAGCAGGGTGCTGAGTTGGGCGGCAATGACGGCGTCGGCAGCTTGGTAAGTCTGACTGCTCGCGGGGTCTTGCCAGCGCACCAAGTCGTGCAAAAACAGCACAGCATCGGCCTGTTCAATCTCAGCCCAAGCGCGTTCAATGCCGATTTTTTCGACTTCATCTTCACTGTGGCGCAGGCCAGCGGTGTCGATGATGTGCAACGGCACCCCTTCAATTTGGATAGTTTGCTGCACTTTGTCGCGCGTGGTGCCAGCAATCGGTGTGACGATGGCGAGTTCGGCGCCCGCCAAAGCGTTGAGCAGCGATGATTTGCCAGCGTTCGGCTGCCCCGCAATCACCACTTTGATGCCTTCGCGCAACAGTGCACCTTGGCCGGCCCTTTGCATCACCCGCGCCAAGGTTGTCTGCAATCTGGCCAATTGACCAGTAGCATCGGCTTTTTGCAAGAAATCAATCTCTTCTTCGGGGAAGTCCAAGGTCGCCTCAACCAACATACGAAGATGAATCAAGGCGTCGCGCAGGCTGTGGATTTCTTTGGAAAACTCACCCGACAAACTGCGGGTGGCGCTGCGGGCTGCTGCGGAGGTAGAGGCGTCGATCAAGTCGGCCACGGCCTCGGCTTGCGCCAAGTCCATTTTGTCGTTCAAAAAAGCCCGCTGGGTGAACTCGCCGGGTTGGGCGACGCGCAGGCCAGCCAGCTTGGGCAGCTGGCTCGCCGCATCAATTTCTGCCCCCGCCGCCAAGCAACGCGCCAACAACAACTGCATCACCACCGGCCCGCCGTGGGCTTGAAGTTCCAAGACGTCATCACCGGTGAAGGAGTGCGGCGAGGGGAAGTAGAGCGCCAAACCGTGGTCAATCGCCTCGCCGGCCGCATCCACAAAGGGCAGGTAGGTCGCCTCGCGCGGTTTCAGGTCACGCCCGCACAGGGCCTGAATCAACCCCGTGATGCCACGCCCCGAGACTCGCACAATGCCAACCGCCCCGCGCCCCGGTGGGGTGGCGATGGCGACGATGGGTGGGCTGGAGAAGTGATGCATGAAGGGATTGTCCAATAAAAAAGGGCCGCAAGATGCGACCCTTTGGCTTAACGCTTCATTCAATTACTTGAATTTAGGCAAGTTGAACTGCGGTGGCACGCCCATGCGGGTGTTGATGAGCCACTGTTGACCAATTGACAAGATGTTGTTGGTGATCCAGTACAACACCAGACCGGCTGGGAAGAAGAAGAACATCACGCTGAACGCCAGCGGCATGAACCACATCATTTTGGCTTGCATCGGGTCCGGCGGTGCGGGGTTCAGAGCCGTTTGCAACATCGTTGTCAACGTCATGACGACGGGCAGGATGTAGAACGGATCGGGTGCGGCCAAGTCGTGGATCCACATCGCCCAAGGTGCGTTGCGCATCTCAACGGAGCTGAGCAAGACCCAGTACAGTGCAATAAACACCGGAATTTGGATCATGATGGGGAAGCAGCCGCCCATCGGGTTGATCTTTTCTTCGCGGTAGATTTTCATCATCTCTTGCTGCATTTCTTGCGGTTTGTCTTTCAAGCGCTCACGCATGGCGGTGATGCGCGGGCCGACCGATTTCATCTTGGCCATGCTGGCGTAAGCCTTGGCATTGAGCCAGTAGAAAGCGATTTTCAAGAGCAAAACGAGCGCGATGATAGACCAGCCCCAGTTGCCGATGAAACTGTGCAGCTTGTCCAAGAGCCAGTACAGCGGCTTGGCCAAAATCGTCAACCAACCGTAGTCTTTGACCAGCTCCAAGCCCGGCGTGATGGTTTCTAATGATTTTTCGACCTGTGGGCCGACAAAGAAGCGGGATTCGACTGATTTGGAAGCACCTGGTGCAATCGCGTCGACAGGGGTGATCATGCCGACGGCGTACAAATTGGTGTCGACTTTGCGCAAAAAGAGGTCGCGTTTGATGTTGTCACCCAAAATCCAAGCGCTGGCAAAGTAATGCTGCACCATCGCTACATAGCCGTCGGTGGCTTGCTTTTCGACGTCGACTTTGTTTTTCTCGATGTCAGTAAATTCGACTTTTTGGTACTTCTTGGCGCTGGTGTAGATTGCCGGGCCAGTGAAGGTCGAGTAGAACGATGACTCGCCCGGTGGCTTGTTGCCGTCACGCACCAGTTGCAGGTACAGCTGCGGGGAAACAGCTTGAGCGCTGGTGTTGACCACGTCATGCTTCACCGCCATGTCGTACGCGCCGCGCTTGATGGTGTAGGTTTTGATGAGCTTGATGCCACCCACATCTGGGGACTCAAATTTGACAGTCAACTCATCCACGCCAGCCGCCAGCTCTCGCGGGCCGGCCACCACGGCCATCACCGTTTTGTGTGTGGGCAAGGCGGCTGAACCGGCAGCACCGATCAAGCCGGTTTGCGCGGTGTAAATACGGTCTTTGCTTTCATCGAGCAAGACGAAGCCTTTGGCTTTGTCGGCCATGTCGATGTGCTTGACGAATTCAGAATGCACCAAGGAGCCGCCTTCAGTGTCAAAAGTAAGCTTCAAGGTGTCGGTGGTGACGACGAAACGCTCTTTCGGCGCAGCTGAAACAGCTGAAACAGCAGAATTAGTGCCATTCTGAGCTGTAGCCGGCATATTTATTGCACTATTAGCTACATTATTAATAGCATTTGGCATACCTCCGCTGGCGGTGCTGACGGCAGTGTTGGCCGCATTTGCAGGCGCGGCAGCTTGCGTCTTGGCTTGACCAAGGCCAAAGGTTGGTTTTTGACCGTTGTGAATCTGCCACTGGTCCCAAAGCAAGACCATAGAAAAGCCAAAAATCACCCACAAAATGGTGCGGCGTATATCGTTCATGAGGATGTCTTCACTTTAGAAGTTTCGTTGGTAAATTTAGAAAACAGAGAAAACTGGGTAGGCACGGGGTCTGCGCCGCCTTCGCACCACGGGTGGCAACGCCCCAAACGCTTCAATGTGAGGTAGCTGCCTTTGGCGGCACCGTGCATTTCAAGCGCTTGCAAAGAATAAACCGAACACGTTGGCTCAAAACGACAGGCTGAACCCAACCATGGGCTCAGCAGCAAGCGGTACGCTTTGACCACGCCCATCAGGCCTTGTTGCATGAACTTACCGAAAGTCATACCGCCACTGCTTTCACGGCCTTGGCAAACAACTGTTGCAATTCGGCACGAACGGCGATTTTGAGCTTGTCAGATGTCGCGCTGATGAATTCGGCACGGTCAAACGTGGCCCGCAGACGCACTACATGCGCTTCTTGCGGAAGCGAGCAGGGCGTTTGGCGGGATAAATCTGAACTCACGGCGTAGATTTGGCGCTTGATGGTGTTGCGTGTTACCGCCCGTTTGGCCCAGCGCTTGGGCACGACTACGCCTAACCAGCAGTCTGCAGGTGCAAACAAGGGTTTTTCAAGAATTTTTTCAAGACTTGCGTCCTGAGTGCTTCGGGCGTGTTGAGCGCCTTGAAAAGCTTGCGAAATGGCCACGCGATGCAAGACAAAATGCGGCGTTCTCGAGACGGTTTGACCCGCCATCACGGCAGCAAACTGTGCCTTGGAGATGATTCGCTGCAAAAACAGCCAAACCCGAATGCAAATGATGGCTAAAAGCTAAATGGCTTAGACAGCCAAACGCTTGCGGCCTTTGGCGCGGCGTGCGTTGATCACAGCACGGCCACCAGGTGTTTTCATGCGAGTCAAAAAGCCATGGGTACGGGCGCGGCGAATTTTAGAGGGCTGATAAGTACGTTTCATGATTAATCCTAAGTATTTCTTAGATATCTTCCGTGATATCTATCTTTGATAGCCATCTTTTGATAGCTTCTTTCGCGATTTTCTTCTTGCGAACCGATGATTATCGCAGATTCTTGAGCTCTGGCCACCAGTTACCGCTAAAAGCTGTTGTTTTGGCTCAGGTCTAAGGCTTGAAAACACCCTAAACTAGTCCAAAAATGAACAAATTGCGAGATTCTTACCTGTGACCACCCAAACACCTGCCCCCTCCATACTGATTCGCGCCATGCCGGCCGTTTTTGTACTTATTTGGAGCACTGGCTTTATCGTCGCTAAATTTGGCCTGCCTTTTGCGCCACCTTTGACGTTTTTGGCGATGCGTTACGCGCTCTCCATCGTCTGCTTTTTGGTCTGGATTGGCTTGGCACGCGCCGCTTGGCCACACGGCCGCGACCAGTGGTTGCACTTGGCGGTGACGGGCATGCTGATGCATGGCGGGTACTTAGGCGGCGTTTGGATGGCCGTCAAAGGCGGCATGGGCTCGGGTTTGTCGGCGCTCATCGTCGGTTTGCAACCGGTGCTGACGGCGGTGTGGGTATCGGTCATGGCCTCTAGCAGCGCCACCAAAGTGACGCGCCAGCAGTGGCTGGGTTTGCTCTTGGGTTTGGGTGGTTTGCTGATGGTGGTGGCACGCAAATTTGGCATGGGCCATGAAGTCACTGCACTCACACTCAGCGCGGCGGTGTTTGCACTGTTCAGCATCACCACCGGCACGCTGTACCAAAAACGCTACATGCAACCTACCGATGTGCGCACCGCCAACGCCATCCAGCTAGCTGCTGCCTTGTTGATCACGCTGCCTTTTGCGCTGTTGGAGACAGAAGCCATCACTTGGAATGCGTCTTTTGTGGGCGCCATGGCTTGGTCGGTGCTGGCGCTGACGTTAGGCGGCAGCTCGCTGATGTATTTGCTGATTCAGCGTGGCGCAGTCACATCGGTAGCCAGTTTGCTGTATTTGGTGCCGCCGACCACGGCTTTGATGGCGTGGCTGCTGTTTGGCGAGACGATCACCGTGGCAACGGTGCTGGGCACAGCGCTCACAGCGCTGGGTGTGAGCTTGGTCACCACGTCAAGACAATTATTCCCACGGCGGTAGCGTGATGGCTTTGAGCTGGCGTTGCGGCACCTCATAGTCGGGCAGCACACTGGCCAGAGTCGCCCAAAAGCGCGGACTGTGATTCAGCTCCCGCAAGTGGCTCAGCTCATGCGCGACTACATAGTCAATCATGGCGGGTGTGAACTGGATCAAGCGCCAATGCAGCCGAATCGACCCATCGGCCTTGGCGCTGCCCCAGCGCGTCGCAGCACCGCTGAGCGCCAATTTTTGCCACTTCACCCCCAACCTCGCAGCAAAATAATTCATCCGTACGGTGTAGTGCTGCAGCGCTTGCTGCTTCAACCAGGCTT
Organism: Polaromonas sp.; assembly: GCA_043775055.1. Taxonomy (GTDB): domain Bacteria; phylum Pseudomonadota; class Gammaproteobacteria; order Burkholderiales; family Burkholderiaceae_C; genus Aalborgiella. The sequence goes on along the minus strand of JAYVSU010000026.1, from coordinate 4,711 downwards.
GGGTGGTGTTGCGCATTTGTGCGCTGGTTGCCGTCACTGGCAAAGGTAAAGTCAGCAGCCAAACACCCAACTCGGCGCTTGGCGAAGATTCCGCTCGCGACTCAGGCGACAACAGCTGCGCCAGACGACCCGTGCCCCCCAAATTGACTTGCAATTGCTGTCCCAAGTAATCCAAGCGCACACCGTCTTGCCAAGAGATGCGCAAAGCCTCCATCTTCACCACGCGCTGCTGCATACCGCCCAGCTTGGTCACAATCCAACGTGCTTTTTCTTGCACCGCAGCTTCAATACTGGGCTGCGACATGCCAAACGGGGCGCGCACCGACAATCCCTCGGTGCTGACACTGAAGGTCATGGTGCGCCTGCGGCTACGCTGCAGTTCGTAGTCGACCACATGACCAATCAAACGGGTTTGTTGACTCGCCAGCGGATGGCGAGAAAATACAGTTGGTACGACGCTGGGTTGCGTAGGTAGAACGGATGGACTGGCCGGCTGAACAATTGGCTTGACGACCCGCTTGGCACGCGGCTTTTTAGGGAGTTCATACACCGGTGCAACATCAAATAAATCCAGCGTGAACTTCAGCAAGCGATGCATCGCTGGTAGCTTTCAACGGTAGGCTTCGGGGTCCAGACGATGCATTTCTACTTCAATCCAAGCTTCAACTTCGCGCATCAGCTCGGCGGTTTCGCGCCCTGTGCTGGAAATAGACTTACCAATCGAAATGTCCACAATGCCCGGGGTTTTGATGAAAGCTTTGCGCGGCCAGCATTTAGCGGAACTAACAGCCACCGGGATGACCGGTACGCCGGTTTCAATCGCTAGACGCGTACCGCCCGTTTTGTAGACGCCTTTCTGGCCGCGTGCGATACGCGTACCCTCTGGGAACATGATGACCCACGTCCCTTGCGACAACAGGCGCTTGCCCTGTTCTACCACCTTGTTGAACGACTGCGCTTTTAAGCTACGGTCGATATGGATCATGTCCATGCGCCCCATGGCCCAACCGAAAAACGGAACGCTGAGTAGCTCCTTTTTAAACACATACGCGACCGGATGTGGCATGAGCGCGATCATAGAAAACGTCTCCCACAGCGACTGGTGCTTCACCAGCAACACCGCGCCATCGGTATCACCCTGTGGCAGGTTTTCTAAACCAGACAAGCGGTTATGGATGCCCAAAATAAAAGTACCGCTGCACACCGCCAGCCGCAACCAGCTCACGCACAAAAAATACACCGTGGAACTTGAAACGAAGGGGGCCACAACCACCACGACCAGCGCCCACGGAATCACCGTGACGAAGAGCCACAAGGTGTGAATCACCGCTCGCAAAAAATTAATCGCTCTGTTCATCATGTCTTTCATTCGGGCTTCAAGTTGCTTTCTTCTCGCGGGCGATGTTCTTCATCACCTCCTGCGCCAGTGCTTGCGCTTTTTCTTGCTCTTTCGCACGCGCAATTACAAAGTCAGCAAAGGCATTCAGGTCTTGGTGCACCACTGTATTGGCGGGGTAGGTCTCGGGCAATGGCTGGCCACGCAAATGAAACGCGTTACCTGTGAGCACCAAATGCGGCTCGCAACCAGCAGCAGCAGCGGCTTGCATATCGCGCAAACTGTCGCCAGCACTGGCAATGGTGTGCGCCTCGACGCCGGTGCGCTCAATGATTTGTTGAAACAGGCCCGGCAACGGCTTGCGACAAGTGCAATTGTCTTCTGGCGTGTGCGGGCAGTAAAACACCGCGTCCATGCGGCCACCCACGGCGCCCAAAAGTTTGTGCATTTTGGCATGCATAGCGTTGAGCGCCGCCACATCAAACAGGCCACGCCCCAAGCCCGACTGGTTGCTGGCAATCACCGTGTGCCAACCCGCATGGTTGAGTTTGGCCACCGCCTCCAAAGCACCAATCAGCGGCACCCACTCTTCGGGTGACTTGATGAAGTCCGCATGCTCTTCGTTGATGGTACCGTCGCGGTCTAGGATGATGAGCTTCATAAACGCAGTCTCGTTAGGTTGCCAATTTTGACAAATCCGCCACTTGGTTCATGGCCTCATGCAAGCTCTTTAGCAGTCCTTGGCGGTTCAAACGCAGGTCAATCTCTTCGGCATTCACCATCACGCCATCAAAGAAGGCATCCACCGGTGCGCGCAGCGCAGCCAAAGTTTGCAATGACGCGGTGTAATCACCCGCTGCAAACTGTGCTTTGGCCACTGGCGCGACGTCGTTCATCGCCGCAAACAAGGCAATTTCTGCCGGCTCTTTGAGCAGTACCGGGCTGACATGCGGGTCCACCGCTTGCACATCTTGTGCTTTTTTCAAGATGTTGCTGATGCGCTTATTGGCCGCGGCGAGGGCGGCGGCTTCGGGCAAGGCAGCAAAGGCGCGTACGGCTATCAGACGTTTCGGAATAGTTGCCCAAGCACCCAGCTGACGAGCATGAACAGCCGCATCGACTTCTGCGACAGAGTACCCTATGTCTTTGAAATAGCCCTTGAGACGTTCTACCAAATAGGTGTCCAACTCTGTGCTGCGATCTTCCAGCAAGTCTGCTTTGAAAACAGCAAAGGCCATGCGCGTGAGTTCATAAAAATGCAGCGGCAACTCTCGCTCAACCAACATCCTCACCACACCCAACGCATGCCGGCGCAGCGCAAACGGGTCTTTATCCCCCGTCGGCAAATTGCCAATACCGAACATGCCGACCAGCGTTTCCAGCTTATCTGCCAGCGCCACCACCACACCCACATCGTTGCGCGGCAAGGTGTCGCCAGCAAAGCGCGGTTTGTAGTGGTCCTCAATGGCGTCAGCGACTTCTGTGCTCAAGCCATCGTTCAAAGCGTAATAGCGCCCCATCGTGCCCTGCAACTCAGGAAACTCACCGACCATGTCGGTCACCAAGTCCGTCTTGGCCAAATTGGCCGCTTGGTCAGCTTGCGCTGCCAGCGCCTCGCCGCCCAATTGCTGGCCGATGGCTTTGGCAATGGCGCGAACCCGCAAAATCCGTTCGCCTTGGGAGCCTAATTTGTTGTGATAAACGACTTTGTCCAACCCCGCAACGCGCGATGCCAAGGTCTTTTTACGGTCTTGGTCGAAGAAGAACTTCGCATCCGCCAAACGTGGCCGCACCACGCGCTCGTTACCGCCAATCACCGCGCTGGCATCTGCCGGGCTGATGTTGCTGACGACCAAGAACTTGTTGCTCAATTTGCCAGCAGCATCGAGCAGTGGGAAGTATTTTTGATTCGCCTTCATGGTCAAAATCAAACACTCTTGCGGCACGTCTAAAAACTCTTTCTCGAAAGCGCAGGTCAGCACATTGGGACGCTCGACCAAGGCGGTCACTTCGTCCAAGAGGGCAGCATCGTCAATCGGGGTGTACGTCGTGCCATCTGCAGCGCCAGCTTTGGCGGCAGCGGCGACCAATTGGCGCTCAATCTCAGCTCGGCGAGCGTCAAAACTAGCAATCACCGCACCGTCTTTCAGCAGCGTTGCGGCGTAGCTATCGGCATCGGCAATCACCACAGGCGACACGGCAGCCTCAAACCGATGGCCCAGCGTTTCACGCCCTGATTTAAGGCCTAAAACGGTTATAGCCAGCGTATTTACTCCATGTAATGCTATTAATTTATGAGCAGGTCTGACAAAACTAACGCTGCTCCACCCCGGCATCTCGCAGTTTTGCGCCAACTGGTAGCTCATGACCTTGGGGATAGGCAGCTTGGCAATCGCTTCTTCCAATGCCTTTTGCAGGCCCTCGGTAATGGTGGCACCTGTGACCACGCTGTCGAAAAACAGTGCTTCTGCTTTACCGTCGGGTGCGCGTTTCAAGCTAGCGACCACAGCGGTAGGGCTTGACACATCTGCGCCCAAGGCTTGCAGTTTTTTTAGCAAAGCTGGCGTCGCGTTGCCCGCAGCGTCCAGCCCCACAGTTACTGGCATGAGTTTTTGCGACACGGCTTTGTCAGCCGCTTGTGCCGCCACAGCGGTGATGTGCGCTGCCAAACGACGGGGCGTAGCGAAAGGGGTGACTTTAGCGTCAGCCAAAGCCAAACCCTGCGTTTGCAGAGACGCAGCCAAAGTGCTGGCAAAAGCCTCACCGAGTTTTTTAAGGGCTTTGGGGGGCAGCTCTTCTACGAAGAGTTCGACTAATAAATTTTGTGTGCTCATAGCTCGAATCACGGAGTTGTCCATTTGTAATCTAATTCTCGTTGGCTTTTTATCGCCAAAACATACGCAATGTCTTCTAGTGGGTCGAAGCGGTACAGCGCTAAATAGCCGCTACCCGTGGAAATAACCAATTCTCGCAGCCCAAACGCGATGGGACGGCCGATTTTCGGGCTTGTTTGCAAAATATCCACCACCGCCACGATCTCCAAGATACGGCGCTCGGTGGTGTCTGGTGCAAACTCGAACAAAAAGTCAAAAATACGGTCAAGATCCTTTTCTACGTGCGGCGATAAAACAATACGCGTCATGTAGAGCGCGCGGCCTTTTTTGCCTCAAACTGCTTCACCTGCGGGCGCTCAGCGGGTTGACCTGCTGAGCGAGCCATCATCCACGCCCGTACATCGTGCCAATCCAAGCCTGATTGGCTTGCTTGCATCTCGTCATCTCGGCTCGCGGCTTCTTTTTGCATCGCCAGTTGCCACTCCGCCTCTTCCGTTTTTTGCGCCAAAGCCTCAATCATGAAGCTATGCGCGCTTTGCCC
>JAYVSU010000025.1:0-16442 GCA_043775055.1 Polaromonas sp. | reverse complement strand
TTGAGCGACAAATCAACCCGATGCGGCGCCCAAAACAGCGTCACTGTGGCGTCGTTGTTGCCCGCAAACAAGGCGCTGGCCACCGCAATGGCAAACAGCGCTAAAAACCAAAGAGCGGCGCGCATGTCAACGACCCGCAGCAGCTAAAGTTAAGGCGGACAAGGAATCGTCCAAGCCCGGAAGGTTGGTATTGCCCAACTGCGCTTGTACTTGCTCCAGCAAGGCAAATACCGCTTGCGATGATTTGGCTGTCGGGTCAACATATTTGCGTAAGTCTGCGCTGGCAGAGGCTAAATCTGACTTGGCCGACGGCAACTGCCGGCTCAACAAACCTAAACGTGCATTGAGCAGCTTAAGCTTGAGGTTTTCACGCAAAAAGAAGGTTTGCTCAGGTGACAAGAGCACGGCGTCAGGGTGCTCTATGCGGCTGACCCGAACCAATTTCAGCAACTCGGTGCGTATAGCTGTCCAAATGGTTTGCCACATGGCCGAGCCAGTGGCTTGCCAATTGTTGTCTGGTTGAGCTTTACCATTTTGAGCCTTGGTTTTGGCAGCCACCGTACTAGGTGCAATGGATTTTTCAACGTTAACGGGTGCCGTAACCGTATTCACCACTGGTAAATCGCCCACCAAACGCGTCAGTTCATCCAGCTTGGCCAGCAAACTAGGAATATCTGCCACCGTGGCTGCTTTGATGCGCTCGGTGTCTTTGGTCAAAGCGCGGCGCACGCCGTTTAAGCGCGGCTGCGAGGCCCGTGCCAAGCGCAGATCGGCAGTTTTAAGTGCCGCCAACAAAGGCTCAACACTGCCCGTCAATTGCGCCTGCTGCTGTGCCAAACGCAGGGCAGACTCGATATCGACCACCAAATTTTCGTCCCGCGAACGCGACAAACTTTGCATCAGTTCGTCCAACTGGGTGCGCTGCAGTGCCACTTCGCTTAAGCGGGTCTCGTTCAGCGTCACACGAGCGGTTGCATCACGCGCCAAATCTTGCGCGTTTTTAGCCAAAGTACGGGCCTCAACGCTCTGGTTGGTCGCATCTGCGCTTTGCCGCGCCAAATGCTCCTGAATATTTGAGATTTTTCGCCATAAATAGATGCTAGCCAACATAGATATTGCTAATGCAGCTATCAAAAATAGAGCGAATAGTTTTGAAAATATCGTGACTTGATGTGTTTGACTCGTGCTAGCAGGCTGAGATAACTGTGAAGGTGCATTTTCCAATGCTGCAGAAATTACAGCGTCAGGCATTGGATTAACGGGGGGTGTATCGGATTGTTCGCTCATAAAAGAGATTCTATAGAAGCTGTTACATCCGCAAGCAAAGGGCGTGACTCGTAAACAACACCAAAACCAGCCTCTCTAGCCGCTTGCGCGATGCGCGGATGCGTGGCCAGCGCCCTCGCCTGTGACCAGTTTTGCACCGTCATATGCGTCAAATTCCCAATTGCTTCCGAGCTGCTGAGCAGCCAGAGTGAGCCATCGACAGCCGCCTCTTGCATCAGTTGCTGTTCTTGCGAACTTAAAACGGGCGCGCTGCGCTGGTAGCTGACGACAAAATTGACCACTGCGCCAGCTGCCGTTAATTGATCCGCCAACCAAGACCGCCCGTTCATGGCGCTGTCGCCATGCTGTGCAGCTCCTGAGTCAAGTGTGCAACCGCGCACGATCAGTACCTTGTCGCCAGCAGTGACCTGCGTTTTCACGCGGCTCCACAGCGCTTCAGAGTCAAATTGTTGTGCATTTGCCGCTGGCGCGTCAATCAACGCTGCAGGTACGAACTGCGACATCAAAGCATGCGATGTGCCAGGACCGGTCGCCCACACTCTACTTTTAATAGCTAAAGAAGTCCATTTATTGCCGGCTACAACCAAATTAGACTCAAAAAAATGATTGACGGCATTACTACTCACAAACATCACCGCCTTGTATTGCGGTAAATCTCGCCAACTCTGCGCGACAGCATCGCCCTGCTGAGGTGCAGAAATTTGTATCAGAGGCAAAGCTAGCGCATCAAAGCCTTTGAGCCGAAGTTTCTCGACCCAAGCATTCGCCTCACGGCGTGGACGGGTCACGATGATTCGCATGACTGGGCGCTGTTAGCTTGAAAAAAGTCAGCCTATGAAGCCAAGGGCTGATGCTTGCGTGCACCGCCTGCTTGCAAGGCTTCTGCAACTTGCTCACCCATCGCAGCAGCGCCCGCCAAACTGGTCGCCTCGTGGTTTAAGTTGGCTTTGACCAAACCCGTCAAAGTGCTTGTGGAAGTCACCACCTCGTCGCTTTCACCCCAAGCCGCGCTTAAACGCAACTGCAAACCTTCCCAGACAGCATGCGCCGCCAAGGGCATGGAGCAGCTACCACCCATAGCGCGGCTGACGGCACGCTCGGCAGAGACCGACAACCAAGTCGGTTGATGGGCCAAGGGTGCCAAGGCGGCCAATAAATCGAGGCGATTGGCTTTGATTTCAATGCCCAAAGCGCCTTGTCCAGCCGCTGGCAGCATCTCCGTCACCTCAAAGACAGCACGAATGCGGGATACCAAACCGAGACGTTTCAAGCCCGCAGCCGCCAAAATGATGGCATCGTACTGCCCCTCGTCCAACTTGCGCAAACGGGTGTCTAAATTGCCACGCAAAGGGATGATTTTCAGGTCGGGGCGCAATGCTTTCAAGAGCACGACGCGTCGCAAACTGGACGTGCCTACCGTAGCGCCTTGTGGCAAAGCGGCCAAATTGGCGTAATGATTGGACACAAAAGCATCGCGCGGGTCTTCGCGCTCCATCACACAGGCTAAAACGAAACCTTCGGGCAAATCCATAGGCACATCTTTGAGCGAATGCACCGCAATATCAGCACTGCCATCATCCAAAGCCAGCTCTAACTCTTTGACAAACAAGCCTTTGCCACCGACTTTGCTCAGCGAGCGGTCCAAAATTTGGTCGCCCATGGTCGTCATGCCCAATAACTTGACGCGATGCCCTAGCTGCTCAAGCAAAGCTTTGACATGTTCAGCTTGCCAAAGCGCCAAGCGGCTTTCGCGGGTGGCGATGGTGATGTCAAGCGAGCTTGACGCAGAAGAAGGGAAATGAGGAGCATTCAAAATGGAAACCTGTTGGTAATCTTTGGGGCTAAAGAGGGGGTATTTAGACTGACAATGATGCTAGCATGTACTTGGCATTTTAATTTGGCTTAATTTTTGCTTAAAACTGGGAATTTAGCCGCGAATTTATCAATAAAAGCTCCTTCCATAAAGAATTCAAGTCGATTGATATTTTTTGTAGGCTCCGTGTGACCGCATTTCACGACACATAATATTTCATGACAACGTCAAACCCCACTCCCGATCGCGCCGCACCTTTGGCCAACTCAAAAGCCAAGGCACAATCTCTTGCCAAGCAAAAGCTCAATGAGCGCCCTTTGGTGGAAGATATTCGCCTCTTGGGACGTGTTTTGGGCGATGTGATTCGCGAGCAAGAAGGTGAAGCTGCGTATGAGTTGATCGAGGAAATTCGCAAATTATCCGTCGCCTTCAGACGTGATGAAGACCACACGGCTGACAAAGCACTCAAAAAGCTGCTCAAAAGGTTGACTGCTGATCAAACCGTCAGCGTGATTCGGGCCTTCACCTATTTCAGCCATTTGGCCAATTTGGCGGAAGACAGGCACCATATTCGACGCAGAGCGATCCATGAACGCGCTGGCGATACCCAAGAAGGCAGTATTGAAGTGGCACTTGCTCGCTTACGTTGGGCGGGCATTACCCCTAAAACCATTTCACAAACCTTGACCAGCAGCCATGTGTCACCCGTGCTCACGGCGCATCCCACCGAGGTGCAACGCAAAAGCATTTTGGATGCCGAGCGTGACATTGCCCAGCTACTCACCGCCCGTGATGACACCAAAATGCGTGGCCTCGCCAGTTTTAGCGCGGGCAGCACCAAAGACGCTTTGACACCCAAAGAACTGGCAGCCAACGAAATACAGCTGCGCGCACGCGTGATGCAGCTATGGCAAACGCGTTTGCTGCGCTACTCCAAACTCACCGTGGTGGATGAGATTGAAAATTCACTGAGCTACTATGAGTCCACCTTTTTACGTGAAATCCCCAAACTGTATGCGGAGCTAGAGCAATCCTTGGGTAACCAGCCTGTGCACGCTTTTTTGCGCATGGGCCAATGGATTGGTGGTGACCGCGACGGCAACCCTAATGTCAGCGCGCAAACTTTGCAATACGCATTGCGTCGACAAAGCGACATGGTGCTGCGCTTTTACCTGACAGAGGTGCATTATTTGGGTGCAGAGCTGTCCATGTCGGCCATTTTGGTACCGATGTCACCAGCCATGAAAGCTTTGGCAGAACAATCGCCAGACACCAACGAGCACCGGCAAGATGAGCCTTACCGCCGTGCACTCACCGGCATCTACGCGCGCTTGGCGGCTGCCCTGAAAGACATGACCGGCGGCGACGCAGCTCGCCATGCCGTGGCACCTCAAAACGCTTACCTCACGTCAGAAGAGTTTTTAGCCGACTTGCGCACCATCGAATCGTCCCTGCAAGGCAACCATGGACAAACTTTGGCAGCGCAGCGCTTGCACCCGCTGATTCGTGCGGTTGAGGTGTTTGGTTTTCATTTAGCAACGGTTGACTTGCGCCAAAGCTCGGATAAACACGAAGAAGTCGTCGCGGAACTGCTGGCGGTGGCGCAGCTGGAATTTAACTACGCGGCTTTGGATGAAATCGCCAAGCGCACACTGCTGTTGAAACAATTAAACGATGCACGCCCTCTGCGCGTACTCAATGCGGCGTATTCAGACCACACGACCAGCGAGTTGGCCATTTTTGAAGCCGCTAAAGCAATGCGCCAGCGTTATGGTCACCACGCCATTCGCCATTACATCATCAGCCACACGGAAACTGTGAGCGATTTGCTTGAGGTACTGCTGTTGCAAAAAGAAGTCGGCTTGATGAAAAGCACACTGGATAAGCAAGCCAGCCACGACTTGATCGTCGTACCCTTGTTTGAAACCATTGAAGACCTGCGCAACGCTGCACCCATCATGCGCGAGTTTTATGCCTTGCCCGGCATTGCCAAGCAAATTCAGCGCAGCGGCGCCGAGCAAGACATCATGCTGGGCTACTCTGACAGCAACAAAGATGGCGGCATTTTCACCAGCAACTGGGAGTTGTACCGTGCGGAAATTGCACTGGTTGAGCTGTTTGATGAATTGGCAGCCTCGCACAAAATTCAACTGCGTATGTTCCATGGACGCGGTGGCACGGTGGGACGCGGCGGTGGCCCGAGTTACCAAGCGATTTTGGCCCAGCCACCCGGCACCGTGCGCGGGCAAATTCGTTTGACTGAACAAGGTGAGGTGATTGGCTCCAAATACGCCAACCCTGAAATTGGACGCCGCAATCTAGAAACCTTGGTGGCAGCCACCCTAGAAGCCACGCTCTTGCAGCCGACCAAGTCTGCCAGCAACAGTTTTTTACAAACTGCAGCAGAGCTCTCAAGTTCAAGCATGGCTGCGTATCGCGCATTGGTCTACGAAACACCCGGTTTTACCGACTACTTTTTCCAATCCACGCCCTTGCGTGAAATTGCAGAACTGAATTTAGGCTCACGCCCTGCTTCCCGCAAAGCGACTCAGAAAATTGAAGATTTACGGGCAATTCCCTGGGGTTTCAGCTGGGGCCAATGCCGCCTGACATTACCCGGCTGGTATGGCTTTGGATCTGCCGTGCAAGCCTTCTTGAAAAGCGATGCTGAACCGCTTGAAGAGAAAAAACGCCTCGCCTTGCTGCAAAAAATGGTCAAAGAATGGCCATTTTTCCGTACCTTACTGAGCAATATCGACATGGTTTTGGCCAAGAGTGACTTGGCACTGGCCGCGCGTTATGCCGAGTTGGTAACGGATGCACGACTCCGTAAAAAGATTTTCGGCGCGATCGAATCTGAATGGCAACTCACAGTAGCCGCGCTACAAATGATTACGGGTGACAAGCAGCGATTAACCAACAACGCAGCATTGCAACGCTCCATTCGCCACCGCTTCCCGTACATTGACCCATTGCACCACTTGCAAGTGGAGCTGGTCCGCCGTTACCGCGACGGTCAAACCGACGAACGCGTGCAGCGCGGCATCCATATTTCAATCAACGGTATAGCGGCTGGGCTACGAAACACAGGCTAGAAAGCAAAATACGCCGACTAAGTGCCCTTAGCCGGCGTATTTATTCATTATTTTGCTACCAAATAAGTAGCAAAATAGATCTTTAAAAATTTACACTTTCAACTTATTCACCCAAGTAAGCGGCGCGAACTTTCGGGTCGCTTAGCATTATTTTGGCATCGCCCGTCATGGTGATGAGACCTGAATCCATCACGTAACCACGGTCTGCAATGCTCAAGGCACGGCTGGCGTTTTGCTCAACCAACAGCACCGTCACGCCTTTTGAAGACACTTCTTTGATCACTTCAAAAATCTTATCGACCATGATAGGTGACAAGCCCATAGATGGCTCATCTAACAAGAGCACTTTGGGGCGACTCATCAAGGCACGACCCATGGCCAACATTTGCTGCTCGCCACCACTCATGGTGCCTGCCAGTTGGTCTTTGCGCTCTTTCAAGCGTGGAAAAGTTTCAAATACGCGCTCAACATCAGCAGCAATTTCTACTTTGTCGTCACGGATATAAGCACCCATCGCCAAGTTCTCAAGGATGGTCATGCGGGTAAAGACGCCGCGACCTTCCGGCACCATGGCCAAACCTTGTGCGACCAAGTCCCACGAGCCTTTGCCTTTGATGCTTTGTCCCAAGTACTCGATGTCGCCATCTTTGAAGGGCAACGTTCCAGTAATCGCCTTCATGGTGGTGGTTTTGCCAGCACCATTTGAGCCAATCAATGACACCAATTCACCTTCGCGCACTTCAAAATCGACCCCTTTTACAGCCTGAATACCGCCGTAGCCCACTTTGAGGCCAGTAACTTTGAGAAGAATATTAGACATATTTGTTCCTTTGATCACAACTTCTATCTCAATGTCCGCCGGTGCCCAAATAGGCCTCGATCACTTTTTCGTTTTTCTGCACAGTAGAAGGCGTGCCCTCGGCAATTTGTTTGCCGTAATCCAGCACCGTCACTCGGTCGCATAAGCCCATCACCAACTTAACGTCATGCTCGATCAGCAAAATCGTGCGGTTGTCATTGCGAATGCGGTCAATCAACTCGCGCAATTGCACTTTTTCGGTCGCATTCATGCCGGCTGCCGGCTCATCGAGCGCAATCAGCTGCGGGTCCGTCGCCAAAGCACGGGCAATCTCTAAACGACGTTGATCGCCATAGCTCAAAGTGCGCGCTTTGTAATCGGCCAACTTGCCAATGCCGACGTAATCGAGCAATTCATGGGCACGTTTAGCGATAGCTTTTTCTTCAGCTTTGAAGCTGCTGGTTCGGAAAATAGCCCCAAACAAGCCGGAATGGGTACGTATGTGTCGACCGACCATGACGTTTTCGATGGCTGTCATTTCAGCAAACAAACGAATGTTTTGAAACGTACGCGCAATGCCGGCTTTGGCCACCTCATGCACCGCTGTGGGCTGATAAGGTTTGCCAGCCAGTTCAAATGTGCCACTGTCAGGGGTGTACAAGCCAGTGATGACGTTGAAGAAGGTTGTTTTGCCTGCACCGTTGGGGCCAATCAAACCGTAGACCATGCCACGCTCGATGGTGATGCCCACGTCGCTCAGTGCTTGCAGGCCACCAAAACGTTTTGAAATACCTGCTACTTTGAGAACGATATCGCTCATTGAGTGTTCTCCTGAGTTATTTAGTTAGAAGTGATTTGCCATGTTCGGGCGAAGGCCACAAACCTTTGGGGCGAATCATCATGACAACAATCATTGCCAAAGCAATCAGTAACTGGCGCAAGATAGAAGCATCCAAGCGGCCGCCAGACAAGGCTTGCAATGGCCCAGCCACATAACGCAGAACCTCCGGTAACGCTGCCAGTAACACGGCGCCCAAGACGACGCCTGGCAAATGCCCCATGCCACCCAAGACCACCATGGCCACAATCATCACGGACTCCATCAAGCCAAAAGACTCTGGCGACACGAAATGTTGAAAGGATGCAAACATTGCACCGGAGACACCACCGAAGGTTGCCCCCATACCGAAGGCCAACAACTTCAAGTTTCGGGTATTGATACCCATGGCTTTAGCCGCAATTTCATCTTCACGAATCGCCATCCAAGCACGACCGATGCGAGACAGTTGCAAACGGTGGCTGATGATGATGGCGAAAATCACCAAGACCAAGAACAGGAAGTAGTACAAAGTGACCGAAGATACGTCGTAACCGCCTACGTTGAGTGTCTTCCCTAAATCTACGCCAAAGAGCTTGACTGAATCAATTTCGTTCAATCCTTTTGGGCCATTGGTGATGTTGACCGGGTGATCCAAGTTGTTCATGAACACGCGGATGATTTCACCAAAACCCAAAGTCACAATAGCCAAATAATCCCCACGCAACTTTAAAGTGGGAGCACCCAAAATTACGCCAAATGCACCTGCCACCAAGGCTGCAAGGGGTACGACTATCCAGAAAGACGTGTGCAAGCCTCCTGGGAACATCGCCGCTATCCACGGAAATGTCTCAGTTAAATGAGGCGAGGCCAGCAAACCGAACATGTACGCCCCCAGAGCAAAGAAAGCCACGTAGCCCAAGTCCAACAGACCCGCGTAGCCGACCACAATGTTCAGACCCAAGGCCAGCAGCACATAAAGTAAGGCCACGTCAGCAATACGCACCCATGCGTTACCAAAACCTTGCAGCAAGAACGGTAGCACCAGCAAAGCTACGGCGCCTGCAGCATAGAGAGGAAGTTTGTTTTGTTTCATTTTTTTGATTCCAAAATAATGTTGCGCGCTTACGCTCGATCTGCCACACGCTCACCCAGCAAACCAGAAGGTCGCAAGGTCAACATGATGATGAGCACAATGAAGGCAAAAATATCGGAGTAATGGCTGCCCAACACGCCGCCGGTGAGTTGGCCAATGTAGCCAGAAGCAATCGATTCAATCAAACCCAACACGATGCCACCCACTACGGCACCGGCCAAATTACCAATACCGCCAAACACCGCAGCGGTGAAAGCCTTCAAGCCGGGCAAGAAACCCATGGTGTGTTGCACCGTGCCATAGTTGGCAGCCCACATCACACCAGCAATCGCGGCCAAAATAGCGCCAATCACAAAGGTGGCAGAAATGACCACATCGGGTTTTACGCCCATCAGACCAGCCACACGCGGGTTTTCAGCCGTCGCACGCATGGCGCGCCCCAACTTGGTGTAGTTGACCAAATACATCAACACGGCAAGCGACACGGCAGTGATGCCAAGAATCAAAATTTGTGTCACAGTGATCACTGCACCGCCGATTTCATAGGGAACACGAGGCAGCAAACCGGGATAAGGTTTGTAGTTCGGCTTCCAGATGATCATGGCCAAGGTTTGCAGCAAGATGGACATACCAATCGCTGTAATCAGGGGGGCCAGCTTGGGACTGTTACGCAGCGGTCGATATGCCACTTTTTCAATCACAAAATTCAAACTTGCAGCAACGATGCAGGCAATCACCAAGGCAATTAGCAAAATCAACCAGCCTGGCGTACCCGGCATGGACGATTGCATCAGCCCGATGATGGACCAACTGGTGAGCGCCCCCACCATCAGCACCTCGCCATGTGCAAAATTAATCAACCCAATAATGCCGTAAACCATGGTGTACCCTAAGGCGACCAAGGCATACATGCTGCCGAGCACCAGACCGTTGATGATCTGTTGTAGCAAAACTTCCATATCAAAACTCCAATGTTTTAACCGTGCACCCACAAAAAATAGTTGGGACGATTTAAATAACCTGCAATAAACCTGCCAACATTAATTCAAATGCTCTGAATTAATCGTATGGCTGGTAAACGTGCGTAATTGTAGCTATCGAATGAACATGAAAGTATGGGGCTTTGGGTGGGTTTACCCTCGAGTCTGAAGCTTAAAACAGATGAGGCAATGCGTTTAATGCATTATTAGTTTTGCTTATGATTCAATTTCTTCAGTTCGCGCAGCTTATCAGCGATGCGGATTTCCAAGCCACGTTCAACAGGACGATAAAAATCGATTTCAGGCATACCTTCAGGCAGGTAGTGCTCGCCAGCGGCAAAACCATCGACTTCGTCGTGTGCATAGCGGTAATCTTTACCGTACCCCTGTTCCTTCATCATTTTGGTGGGGGCATTTCGCAAATGCATGGGCACTGGCCGCGTGCCATCTTTTTTAATATAGGCTTTCACTTCGTTAAAAGCTTTGTAGATCGCGTTCGACTTAGGTGCAACCGCCAAATAAACAACGCATTGCGCCAATGTGAGCTCTCCCTCCGGCGATCCCAAACGCTCGTAGGTGTCAGCTGCATCCAATGCTATGCGCAGGGCACGAGGGTCGGCCAAACCGATGTCTTCACTGGCCAGACGAATCAATCGGCGCGCCATGTAACGCGGATCTGCACCGCCATCCAACATACGCACAAACCAATACAAAGCGGCCTGCGGGTCACTACCTCGCACGGATTTATGCAAAGCGCTGATAGTGTCATAAAACTGCTCACCGCCTTTATCGTATCGCCGCATCCGTTCGCCCAGCACCCGCATGAGCCAAACATCGGTGATTTCAGTTTGCTTGTCTTGCTCTGCCGCAACAGCCAAGGTTTCCAAAGTATTCAGTAGACGTCTGGCATCGCCATCCGCAAAAGCCACAAGTCTTTCAGATGCTATATTTTCTATAGCTGGAATAGCATGTATTTCGCCGGCTCTGGCAATAATTAGTGCTAAATCTGACATTGACAGGGGTTGCAGAACGTACACTGCAGCCCGCGACAACAAGGCAGAGTTGACTTCAAATGAAGGGTTTTCAGTGGTGGCGCCAATAAAGGTCAGCAAACCGCTTTCAACATGCGGCAAAAACGCGTCTTGTTGGCTTTTGTTGAATCGATGCACTTCATCGACAAACACAATCGTGCGTCTACCCTGCCCTTGCCAAATCAGCGCTTGCTCAACGGCTTCACGGATATCTTTGACACCGCCTAACGTGGCGCTGATGGTGATGAAATGAGCATCGAAAGCGTTCGCCATCAACCTGGCAACGGTGGTTTTCCCCACACCTGGCGGCCCCCACAAAATACAGCTGTGTGGCTGGCCGGACTCAAAAGCCATGCGCAAAGCCATGCCATCACCCAGCAAATGTTGCTGCCCAATGACCTCTGCTAACGTTTTAGGGCGCAGACGCTCAGCCAAAGGTGACAATGCGGCCGCTTTTGAAGAACTAGCTCGATGCGGTGAAACCATGGGACTGAAGCGTCAAGACGAGCCTGCGTCTATTGCCGAATGACATCAGCACCCACCGGTGGCTTGAAGTTAAAAGCATCCGTACTAAGCGCTGGATTGAGTTCCACCTTGCTAAAGCTCAGCGCCGAGCGTTGCCCAAAGCTGTCTAAAATCTCCAAAGCAGCCAAGGCCACCGAGGTAACGCCTTTGTCGGTATTGGTTTTTAAGCCGACTCGGATACTTTGCAACTGACCTTCTTTAGCCTTTGGGGTAGCCAACACCCACTGCAAACCGTTTGCATCAGCCGCATCTTGCAAAGTGAATTCCTGCTCCAAAGCCTTCAAACTAGGTGCCGTTGCAATCAATGCAGCAGGCGTAGACCCTAAGGCATGCGCCTGCTTGCGGGCCGTGACTTGGTTCAAATCGACGTCATACAACCACAGCGTGGTGCCATCGGCCACGATGGTTTGCTCAAACGGTTTTTTGTATTGAAACTTAAAACGATTAGGTCGCAAAAATTCGAACGTACCAGCTGATGTTTTGACTTTAGGACTGGCCTTTTCGACCCCATCCACTTTAGTTTCTGTTTTAGCAGGACTGGTGACGACTTGACTGAATTCCGCCTTACCAGAACGTGTCGACTTCAAGAACATCTCCAAGGCATTTAAGCCTGTAGCCAACGCGTTTATTGAATTTATTGCTATTAAAAATATAGCTAATAAACGCAAAATTAAACTACAGCTGTGCAATTGTTTGAACATTAAATCCCTATAACCTCTCAAAACCCTAGGAAACTAGTTTCTACTCTTGACGCTGCGGCACCAAAATCTCACGTTGTCCATTGGTGCTCATGGCACTGACCAAGCCAGCTTTTTCCATGTCTTCTACCAAACGCGCAGCCCGGTTGTAGCCAATTTTCAAGTGCCGCTGTACAAGAGATATGCTCGCTTTGCGGTTTTTCAATACCACCTCAACCGCTTGGTCGTACATCGGGTCTTTTTCGCTACCGCCAGAGCCACCATCCGCCAAAGCATCTCCGTCTCCATCAACCGTTCCGCCTTCAAGCACGCCTTCAATGTAGTCTGGCTCACCTTGGGTCTTCAAATAAGATACAACGCGGTGCACCTCTTCGTCGCTGACATAAGCGCCATGCACCCGAATCGGCAACCCCGTGCCACTGGCCATGTACAGCATATCGCCCATACCCAGAAGCGCCTCTGCGCCCATCTGGTCTAAAATGGTGCGGCTGTCAATTTTGCTACTGACTTGGAATGAAATACGTGTAGGAATGTTGGCTTTGATCAGTCCTGTAATCACATCCACGCTCGGGCGCTGAGTGGCCAAGATCAGGTGAATACCGGCGGCACGGGCTTTTTGAGCCAGTCGAGCAATCAGCTCCTCGATCTTCTTGCCAATGACCATCATCAAGTCAGCCAGTTCATCAATCACCACAACAATATGTGGCAGACGGTCTAATGGTTCTGGTGATTCTGGTGTGAGGCTGAACGGGTTGTAAATAAACTCTTCGCGCGATTTAGCCTCATCAATTTTGGCGTTGTAACCTGCCAAATTGCGCACGCCCATTTTGCTGAGCAATTTGTAACGGCGTTCCATTTCAGCCACACACCAGTTCAAACCATGCGCTGCTTGACGCATATCGGTCACGACGGGCGCGAGCAAATGAGGAATACCTTCGTAGACGCTCATTTCAAGCATCTTGGGGTCAATCATTAGCAAGCGCACATCGCGTGCTTCTGCCTTATAAAGCAAAGACAAAATCATGGCATTGATACCCACAGATTTGCCTGAGCCCGTGGTACCGGCCACCAAAACGTGTGGCATTTTGGCCAAATCGGCCACCACTGCATTGCCCACAATATCTTTACCCAAACCCATGGTGAGCAGGGATTTGGCTTCGTTATAAACATCCGACCCCAAAATTTCACTCAACTTGATAGACTGCCGCCTTGCATTTGGCAGCTCTAAAGCCATGAAATTTTTGCCGGGTATGGTCTCCACGACACGAATAGATACCAAACTCAATGACCTAGCCAAATCTTTTGCCAAACCGACAATTTGTGAGCCTTTAACACCGATGGCCGGCTCAATCTCGTAGCGTGTGATGACGGGTCCAGGAGAAGCTAAGACCACCCTAACTTCAACACCAAAGTCTTTGAGCTTTTTCTCAATCAACCGAGATGTCATTTCTAATGTTTCAGGAGAAACCGTCTCTTGCCGAACCAGTGCGCCGTCAAGCAAATCAACCTGTGGCAACTTGCTGTCCAACATATCAACAAACAAGGGTTTTTGCCGCTCTTTGGCAACCCTTAAGCTCGGCGGAGCTTCAGCAAGTACTGGTTCAATTTTGACAGGAATGGGGTGATGCTCAGCAATGATTTCGCGCTCTTCAAAGATTTCCTCCTCACGCTCTCGAGCAGCTTGTTTGCCTAGCGCTAAATCCTGAGCAATCTCGTTCTTTTGTCTTCTCGAAGCACCAAAACCTTCTATCCAAGCGCCCAACCCGAGGGCAACTCGGTTCCAAGAGAAATCAAACGTCATCGCGGCACCGATGACGCCCAAGCAAATACAGGCGAGCGCAGCCCCTGTAAAACCCAAAACTTTCACGCTAAAAATACCCAACAAATAGCCAGATACGCCGCCTGAATAGCCAGGCAGATAAGCCTCTAGACGATGTAAGCGTGCCCACTCCATGGCCACACTGCTGGCTAGAAGCAAGGTCAAACCTAGCCAGAACTTGACGCGTGAAGACAGAAACGGGTTCGAGTCGTCTATATCTGCCTGAGAGATATGGCTTGCACCTCGCATCCAGTCAGCCAAGGTTGCCAGCCATTTTCGCGCAAGTGCTGCGACACCCCACCAAATAGAAAACCCAAAAAGGTAGTAGCTCGCATCAGCCACCCAAGCACCTAAGCGCCCACCCCAATTCAAAGTAATGCTAGCTACACCTGACGTAGACCATGCTGCATCACCGCTTGAGTAACTCAGCAAGGCGAGCAGCCAAAATGCAAGAACCAAAGCCCCCAGAATCAAACCCACTTCTTGCGAAAAGCGCTCGGTTGCAGATGGCTCAGCACTTGAATTGAGTGAATTTAAGGTATTTAAAGAGTAGCTCATAAATGGATTCAAGTGCTACAGATTACAGAACAAACCCCACCGACCTGTATCAAAATTAAAACTGAACAGGATTATTTGGCTTGATGCAAATCGAGCCATCTGGACGATTTTCAATATAACCCTTGTCTTCAAGGTCTTTCATCACGCGGCTCACCATTTCTCGCGATGCACCTACAGTTTTTGCTATGTTCTGACGCGATACTTTGTCTTTTATAAAGGTAACGCCATTGGCATCAACGTCCGCGATTTCCATCAACGCACTGGCTACACGACCATACACATCCATCAATGCCAAAGACTCTATTTTGCGGTCTGCATGACGCAATCGCTGAACAAGCACCCTCATGATGGCATAGGTCATTGCTGCATTTTCTGGCAGTATTCTGGCAAATTGCGCACGTCCAAGTACCAATACATCCGTTTGCACCTCGGTCCGGACCGATGCCGAATGCGGTTGATTGTCAATGAGACTCATCTCTCCGATGTAGTCACCTTGCTTGAGATTGGCCAAAATAGCTTCTTTGCCCTGTGCATTTGTCGCGACCACATGCGCCCGTCCATTTAAAATAATGAACAGTGCATTAGATTTTTTTCCGCTCTCAACGATTAAATCCCCACGGCGAAAACGCTGCTTGGTCACAGACTCAGCAATGGTCTGTGCCTGTGTTTCAGTCAGCATTGAAAACAAGGGTACGCGACGGATTAAATCCAAATTTGACAATATGGTCATATCAAAACATCTCCAGTTTCGGGTTAGCAACATTCAGTTGCATCTTGCAGCGCACAATTAAGGTAGCCCTAAGCTCTGCTAATTGCTTTGTCTTAAAATCATACTATGGCGTTGGTTATAACCTGAAATTCAGTCATATTTACCGCCCCAGTTTCAATATCTTCATTATTCTCACGTTCAATACTCATCGAATCCCTTATGTCAAACACTCAGCACGCAAAAGTTCTCATTTTAGGGTCTGGCCCTGCCGGCTACACTGCCGCCATTTACGCTGCACGCGCCAACTTGAAACCCATGTTAGTTACAGGCATTGCGCAAGGCGGTCAACTCATGACAACGACCGATGTTGACAATTGGCCTGCAGATGTGGATGGCGTACAAGGCCCCGAATTGATGCAACGTTTTCAGGCACATGCCGAGCGTTTTAATACGCAGATCGTGTTCGATCATATTCACACAGTCGACTTCTCTAAACGTCCGTTCACACTTACAGGTGACTCTGGCACTTACACCTGCGATGCTTTGATTTTGGCAACCGGTGCATCAGCCAAATACATTGGTTTACCATCAGAAACAGCTTTCATGGGCAAAGGCGTTTCAGGATGCGCTACGTGCGATGGGTTTTTCTACCGTGAGCAAGTTTGTTCAGTTATAGGCGGTGGAAATACAGCTGTTGAAGAAGCCTTGTATTTATCTAATATTGCTAGCAAGGTGTACTTAATCCACAGGCGCGACAAGTTCAAAGCAGAAGCCATTTTGATTGACAAACTGATGGCCAAAGTAGCTGCTGGAAAAATTGAACTCAAACTGCATGCGACTTTGGAGGAGGTTTTGGGCGACAGCACTGGCGTGACTGGCGTACGCTTGAAGAATGTGAACGATGGCTCTACCGAAGATGTCGCGGTTAAAGGCTGCTTTATTGCTATTGGTCATCAGCCCAACACAGATATTTTCAATGGGCAGCTGAATATGCAAGATGGTTACATCGTCACGCAATCCGGCCTGAAAGGCTTAGCAACAATGACGAGTGTTCCGGGTATTTTTGCTGCCGGTGATGTGCAAGACCATGTTTACCGCCAAGCAATCACCAGCGCTGGTACGGGTTGTATGGCCGCACTAGATGCACAACGGTTTCTAGAACAGCAAGAATCTTAAAATTTAGCAGCTTTTGACGCTTTAAAACGGCTATAATCA
>JAYVSU010000024.1:0-11286 GCA_043775055.1 Polaromonas sp. | reverse complement strand
ACCGGCCAGTTCAAGCCCCACACCAAGGTAAGAATGACCAAGAGCCAGAGTTGTTTTGCGCTGAGTTTTTGCATTTTTCAATGGTAAACGGAAAATGGGCTGTCGTTCCCGCGAAGGCGGGAACCCATGTTGGCGCTTGTGGATTCCCGCCTTCGCGGGAATGACGGTGCTTATGGGTCGTTGTTGTCAATTCAGGTGTTTCCAACGCTAAATTACAATCACTACATGACCTTTTTAGAACAGCTCAAAGCAGCCGAGCGCACCAACCAATCCATGCTCTGCGTCGGTTTAGACCCCGAGCCAGCCAAATTCCCCACCCACATGCGCGGCGATGCCAGCAAAATCTACGACTTTTGCGCCGCGATTGTCGACGCCACGGCTGATTTGGTGATCTCCTTTAAACCCCAAATCGCCTATTTCGCCGCCCACCGTGCTGAAGACCAGCTAGGAAAGCTGATGCAGCACATGCGCCGCACCGCTCCCCACGTGCCCGTGATTTTGGACGCCAAACGTGGCGACATCGGCTCCACCGCAGCGCAATACGCGATAGAAGCCTTCGAGCGCTACGGAGCCGACGCCGTCACCCTCTCGCCCTTCATGGGTTTTGACTCCGTGCAGCCCTACCTGGCCTACCACGGCAAAGGCGCTTTCCTGCTGTGCCGCACCTCCAACCCCGGTGGTGATGACTTCCAAGCCCAGCGCCTCAGCTCCATCGCCGGCGAGCCGCTCTTGTATGAACACATCGCCAAGCTCGCTCAAGGCCCGTGGAACACCAATGGCCAGCTCGGCTTGGTCGTAGGCGCGACCTACCCCGCAGAGATAGACCGCGTCCGCCAAGTCGCCCCCCACGTCCCGTTACTCATCCCCGGCGTAGGCGCACAGGGCGGCGATGCGGTGGCCACGGTCAAAGCGGGCTGGAAGCAAGTCAACGGCGAAACGACAGCGCCCATCATCGTGAACTCCTCACGGGCGGTGATGTATGCGTCAAGTGGGGCAGACTTTGCCGATGCAGCACGCCTAGTGGCGATACAGACGCGGGATGTGTTGAATGCTGCGAAATTATAGGCTTAATTCGGCTATAGCCGGCGTATTTATTCAATAATTTGCTATTTAATATATAGCAAATAATTTCAATCAAGAATTGTTGCAATAGATAACGCCAATCCAGCAACTACAGCGAAATAGGCGGCATAAAGATTCTCTTTTGTGGCTACATCTATAAATACTTTTGCAGCCTCGCCGCTAAGTGATAAGGACGCAGAGTTTGCATCTGCTGATAGATGCCAAAACATGGCTGAACCTAAAGTGCAGAATGCACCAATTGCCCCAAGACCTTTTTTAATAAATTCTCGCATATTTATTCCTTAAATTTATAGACTAAAAAAATAGACTCAAAACCGTTCAATCCAATAATCCGGCTGTCTGCGATGCGGCGCAATTACCAAAACCTCGACGACTGCATCAACGTCGCGAAAGATGATGCTGTAGGGGAATGTGGTTAGTTTGACGCGACGGATGTTGGGCGCGGCTTCTATTTTGTAGCGGGTGGGTGCAGCGCAGATGATGCGCATGGCTGCTTCAAATGCTTGGAGGTATCTTGTGCCTAAGCCTTTTTGTGCAGCTTCATAGTAGGCAACATATTCCAAATGCTCAAGCCGAGCACTCTCGTGGAGGTAATAACTCACCGCAACAAAGCGTGAGCTTGTGCGCTGACTTCTGCTGCGGATATGCGTTTTGAAAGGCCTTGGTCAAGCTCTGCGGCGCGGCGCATGGCTACTTGTAACCACATAGGCTCAATATCAGTTTGATTTTGACCGTTAGGCAATATGTCGAGACTGCTCAGTAATTGCTCAGCCAGCTCCGCTCTGGCTTGCAAAGGGAGTGATAAGGCTTCAACGCGGATGGCTTCGATATTCATGCCTTAAATGGTAGCATGATCCGTTTAAACCGTCAAAAGCAGTAATTTAGGTGCTAAAAATGGCTATATCCGGCGTATTTACTCAATAGTTTGCTGCTAAATATATAGCAAATAAACCACTATTGCATTCGTTCGATATGCGATCAGTGCGGTGATAACTGTTACATTGCGGATATGACAAGTAAAACAAGTAGATTTCTCAACCCATGAGCCTGCGTGACCGTCCATACCTGCTTTTCTTCTGCTTGGCGGCAGGTGCGTTTGTTGTCGCACATGTTGGTTTTGAAGTCTTTGCTCGCCTGTGGGTTGGGAGGAACACAGCCTTGGAGGCGGTGAACGAAACGCTTTACTACTCGGCGACTCAACCGCTTGGCACAGTTATGCTTCTTACGCCCTTCGTCTTGCTCGGTTGGATGGCCGGCTCTCTGGCTGCAAAGCGAACGCTGAAAAGCGGAATGATCCTATTTGTTGCAGGGGCGATTGTTCTCGGGCTCATGTACTTGCGTGGCCATTTAGGAGCAGAGCAAGCCATGCAAAATCACAAATGGACTGCTGCCGCCTTGTCAGTCGGGCTACTTCCGTTTCTAAGCATGCCTGTCCTGTTTGTCATTTTTGTTATTCGTTTACTGGTCGGTCAAAAACGCAATGACAAAGAAATCTAACACTATGTACGAGGCGTTCTGCGGAGTTAGGGATTAAATAATAGTTAAATGTAGCTATAGCCGGCGTATTTATTCAATAATTTGCTATTATTTTATGAGTAAATGGCACTTTTAAAGCACGCTGAAATCAACGAATCTGCTCCCTAAACGAGGCTGGCTGCTGTTCATCCATACAGCCTATCGCTTGCAATCGCTCTGTATTAAGCTAGACGCATCATCGACGTTTTAGGGAGTCGGTCATGATCAACACGTCTAATGGCGATCGCGCCTTTGCTGGGTCTATCCCACAACTGTATGAACAGTACTTGGTCCCGCTCATCTTCGACCCCTATGCGAGAGATTTAGCCCGCCGAGTCGCTTCACTCGCACCCTCAGCCGTACTAGAGATCGCCGCTGGCACGGGGGTGGTCACGCGCCACCTTGCCGCTCAGTTGCCCGCCGACGTAGCCATCGTCGCTACCGATCTGAATCAGGCCATGCTCGACCACGCCGAGAGCGTTGGCACCAGCCGCGCGGTGACGTGGCAGCAGGCCGATGCGATGAGCCTTCCATTTGCCGATGACACCTTTGATGTGGTGGTGTGCCAGTTCGGTGCCATGTTCTTTCCGGACAAGACGGAAGCCTTCGCGGAGGCACGCCGGGTGCTGCGCCCGGGCGGGACGTTCTTGTTCAATGTCTGGGATAGCATCGAGGACAACGAATTCGCCGACTGCGTCACCCAAGCGATGGTGCCATTGTTCCCGACCGATCCGCCCCGATTCTTGGCAAGGCTGCCGCACGGCTACTACGATCAAGCGGTGATCCGCAGCGCGCTGATTGAAGGAGGCTTCATGGGTCAGATTGCGTTCGACACTGTCGCTTTCCAAAGTCAGACCGATTCTGCCCGAACCGTCGCCATCGCCTATTGCCAAGGCACACCGCTGCGCAACGAGCTAGAAGGACGCGACCCCTCAATTCTGAGCGAGGCGACCGACCTAGCCGCTGCCGCCCTCAAAGCGCGCTTCGGCGCTGGCCCCGTCACTGGCAAGATTCAGGCGCATGTTATTTCGGCTACGAGGGAAGAATAGGCTGAATATGGCTAAATTAGAGTGTAATTTGGTTGTAGCCGGCGTATTAATTTAATAGTTTGCTACTAAATAAATAGCATTTTAGTCATTAAATTGACTGAATTTATGATAAATGTCACAGCTTAGTCATATCCGCCGCGTAAGCTTCGGGCATGACTAAAACGCCCATTGAACTTCTCCCCGCGCCGCGCCATGCCGTGTTGCAACGCATCCTCGCCGTCAGCGCTGCCGCCATGCTGCCTGCCACTTCTTTGCTGGCTCAGGCTAAGCAAATCGCCGCATCAACCTATCCCCAAACATCACCGTCAACAGCGCTATCACCACAAAAGCGATACCCGCCCACTGCCATGGCGTGATGCTCTCACCCAAAATCAGCACGCCGGCGGTCAAACCCACCACCGGCACGCCCAAGCTGAAAGGCGCGACACGGTTGGCGGCGTGGCGTTTGAGTAGGCCGGTCCACAGCGCGTAGGCGGTGATGGTGGCGACCCAGCCCAGAAACATGATTGACAGCCAGCTGCTCCAAGGCGCAGCCAGCCAGCGCCAGCGGGTGGCTTCAGCGTCGAATAGGAAGGTTAGGGCGATGAAAGGCAAAATCGGTGCGAGGCTGGCCCATACCAAAAAAGCCACGGCGTCGAAGCTTTTGTATTTGCTCAGTGACTGCTGCGCTTTGCGCACCACGATGTTGGACGCCGCCCACATAGAAGCACCTGCAACGCATAAAATAAGGCCTGATAAGGTTGTAGCCGTCGTATTTATTGAATTATTAGCTACATAATTCATAGCAAAACAACTCAAACCGACGACGGCGAACGACAAGCCAATTAGCAGCATGCGGCTGGGACGCTCTTTAAGCAATACAAAGCCAAACAGCGCCGTGAAGAAAACCTGTGTTTGCATCAGCACCGAGGCCAACGCTGCCGTCATGCCGACTTTGAGCGCCACAAACACAAAGCCAAACTGCCCCACGCCTTGAAACAGGCCGTACAACACCAGCCATTTCTTATCCAGCTGCGGCCGTTTGATGAACAAAATCAAGGGGAAGACCGCAAAAACATAGCGCGCCGCACCCATTTGGAAGGGGGTGAAGTCATGCAGCGCGATCTTCATGAAAACAAAATTCATCCCCCAAATAACGACAACGGCAAGAGCGGCTAGGTAATCACGGGAATTGAAATGAGAAGTTTGATGAGGCATGGCTTGATTGTCGTTGAAGCCGCCCCGTCCTGCGGGATATGCAGTGTTTAAGCTTCGCCGCCAAACTGTTTGATGAGGTTGTCGATGTATTTCTCGACCATGCTGGTGAACTCACCTTCCACCACGGGGGTGACGACCATTTTCATCAGGCCTGGCAGTGGCAAGGTGAGGTCGCCTTGGGTTGCAAACTCGATGTTGGTCGAGGTTTTGTTGTCGGTGATTTTCCAGTTGCCAGAGACCAAGGCGTTGCCTTCGCCTTTCACGGGCGTCCACACCACGGTGCCTTTGGCTTTGTTGACAGCGTATTTAGAGGCATAAATGGTTTGCAGACTGATGGAGGCGACGCCGATTTTGGCCATCTCCCAGCGGTAGGTGTTGTCGCCCAAATCGACCAGTTTGTCGACTTTAGGGAAGAAGCTGGCAGATTTGGGGACGTCGGACAAAACGGCAAAAACCTTGTCAAAAGGTGCTTTTACAGCGAATTCATAACCCAAATCGATAGAAACTGTCACAGCCATGGCGATACTCCGAGCATTTGTTGTTGGATAGTTGTTTGACGTTTTAGTCTAAGTGAAGCCAAGTTTCTGGCAGTTGGTATGAACCCTGAGAATTTTGCAGATTAGAGGTTTCTCCCAAAGGGGGCGTAGCCTATTTTTTGTACGACGCAACCGTCAGCCGTAGCGAGACTTCCCACGGCGTGGCCCGGGTGCGCATGCGGCTGTTCCATTTGCTGTTATCCACCACGTAGGGCGTTTCAAAATGCGGCAGCATTTCAATCATTTCCTTGGCGGCGGGGATGAACAGCCCTACAAACGTCAGCATCTTGCGGCCTCTTTGCGAGATTTTGAAAGGTTTGTCCGTCAGCTGGGCTGTATCCGATGCGACCTCACGCGCTGTGCGGGCGGACACGCTGGGAATGTGCCAAACCTCGCCCCAACCAGTACCGTCAACACCAAGCTCCACCAAAGCATGACCAAAATCTGGCACATAGGTGAAGGTGTGCGGCATGTCTGGGTTACCAAACCATTGGATAGTTTTGCCGGCCAGCAGCGTCTGGAAGAAGCGCGAACCGAGCATGGAATTGGTAACACCCGGGCCGAAAAAATCAGAGGCGCGGGCGATGGCGGTTTTGACTTTGCCATCCCAGTTGGCCTGTAGCACCATCTCGGCAATACGGGCACGTACAACACCTTTGCGGGTGGCGGGCTGCAGCGGCGTAGTCTCTTGTAGTGCGGTGTCAGGCGACTCTTGGTACATGTACAAGTTGTCGGCATAAACCAAGGCAGCGCCCGTCGCTTCACAAGCTTGCAGTACGTTGTGCATCATCGCGTCAAACTCCTGCTCCCAGCGGTGGTAGGCTGGTATGGCGCACATGTAGACGACTGCGGAGCCTTGGAAGGCTTGGGTCAGTTGGTCGAGTTTCGTGACATCTGCAGCCACGACGGTGACGCCGGGTTGCGGCGGAAATGTTCCTGAGCGATGCACAACACGCACCGGCAAGCCGCGCTCCAAAAGAGCTGCGACAGTGGCTTTGGCGACGGGGCCAGCGCCCAAAACGGTGTGGAGTGAGTTCATAACAGTGCTTTCTGGAGTAGACATGATTGGATTGTCAAGACAAGCGAGTTAATACACAATTGCCTAACTGAGTACAACAGCTATGCAATATTGAATAGTTAAAACGAGCGCATAGCTTCGAAAATCCACTTTATGAATCAAAATTTCGATTGGCATTTGATACGTTCTTTCCTTGCCGCACTGGACGCGGGCAGTTTGCTGGGCGCGGCGCGGGTGCTAAAAACCAGTCAACCTACTGTGGGGCGGCATGTGGCGGAGCTGGAGTCGCAGCTCGGCGTGGTGCTGTTTGAGCGCACAGGGCGTGGCTTGCAGCCCACAGCGGTGGCGCTGAATTTGGCAGATTCAGCCCGCGCCATGGAGGCAGGCGCGCTGCAACTGAGCCGGCGTTTGTCTAATGCGCAAGCGCAGGTGCAAGGCACCGTGCGCATCACAGCCAGCCAACCCGTGGCCTATCATTTGTTGCCACCCATTTTGGCCAATATGCGCCTTGAGTTGCCAGAGATACAGATCGAATTGGTCTCGAGCAACGAGGTGAGCAATTTGCTGCGCCGTGAAGCGGATATTGCCGTGCGCATGGTGAATCCAGACCAAAACACCTTGATTGCCAAAAAGCTGGGGCAAGTGAGCGTGGGTGTGTATGCACATAAAAAATATGTTGCGCGCTATGGCGCACCGCAGCTGCCAGAGGATTTGATGCAGCACGCACTCATAGGCTATGACGCGGATGAGATCATGATTCGCGGTTTTGCAAACTATGGGCAAACCCTGAGCAAGGAATCTTTTGCGCTGCGCAGCGATGATTTGATCGTGCAATGGCAGGCCTTGCAAGCGGGTTGCGGTATTGGTTTTGTGGCGGATTACATGGGACGTAGCCAGCCAGATTTGGTCAAGCTGCTGCCCATGTTGGTGATTCCGCCGCTGCCGATGTGGCTAGCAGTGCACCGTGAGATTCGCTCGAGTCAGCGTATCCGCGCCGTGTTTGATTATTTGGCCAAAACCTTGCCAGTCGTGATTTAAGAAGATTAAGATGGCGTGTCGGTTTGCAAATCAGCTGGCGACGAAGTGGGTATGAACAACGTGCCGCAACCTAAAAGTGAAAGAAAACCATGCATTCCAACACAGACACCATCAACCGTTTTTACACAGCTTTCTCGCAGTTAGATGCAGCCGGCATGGCGACTTGCTATGCCGACAACGTGCACTTTCAAGATGAAGTTTTCACGCTGAACGGCAAAGAAGAAACCATGGGTATGTGGCGCATGTTGACCAGTGCAACTTCAGGCAATCCGGCCTCTAAGCAAGCGTGGAACTTGGCCTACAGCGGTGTCAAAGCTGACGCTACGACAGGCCAAGCGCATTGGGACGCAAACTACCTGTTCAGCGCGACTGGGCGTAAGGTGCTGAACCAAATCGACGCCAAATTTACTTTCAACGCGGAGGGTTTGATTGTCACGCACCACGACAGCTTTCCGTTTTGGACGTGGGCGCGCCAAGCCTTGGGAACGCCCGGTTTGCTGCTGGGCTGGACGCCGTTTTTGCGGGCTAAAGTACGTGCCACCGCCAACGGCAATTTACAAAAGTTCTTGGCTAAAAACACAAAAAATTAGTCGCTTAGCTTTTGTCGTTAAGGTTTAGCCGCTTAGGTTTAAATCGAGGCAGTCTTAATTCAAACCGTGACACTTCTTGTACTTGCGGCCGCTGCCGCAGTAGCACAAATCATTGCGGCCCGGCTCTGCGGTTTTACGCACCTGCTCAACGCGTGGGCCAATCGATTGCCACATTTCGCGCAAGTCATACACCGCCCAAATCGCCTCACCAAAGGCTTCTAAGCGGGCTTTGGACATGCTGGGCGGGCCTTCTTTGCCGTCTTCGGTTTCTAGAACTGAGACTTCAACCGGGCCAGTGTCGTCTTCTGTCAAGGCCACCAAGGCGCTCAGCGCTTGATCGAGCCATTTGACGGCTTCTTTGTCTTTGGCGGGTGCGACCCAGTCTTCGGGCCAAGCTTCCACCGCAAACATAAAGCCCAACGCCCAGACTTGGCCAAAAGCGGGCACGTCTTCGCCGGGGTTGTCACGCATCGCCAAAGCACGCTCTTCTTCACTTAAGCTGGCCATCACGCCGCGCACGTCCATCACTTGCGGGTAAAAAGCGCGTTCGTCTTCCAGGTCTTGCACGTCGGCATCTAAAGATTCTTCAATCTCCTTCCAGCGCTGGCTCCAGAGTTTGAAGAACAGGGCGTATTGCGCATCATCGGCAAATTTGCCTTCGCCGCCTTCGCCGGTGTCTAACAACACTGGGAAATACTCGGCCAGTGGTACAGGGCGGCGACCGCAGACCAGTGCAGCCATGAAGCCTTCGCAAAACTCCCACTGCGGCGTTTCGGAGTTGCGCGTACGCAAATCGTCCAAGATGTCGTCCAGGGTATCGAAATCATCAGGCGTCAGGGATTGGTCGATGGAAATCAGGTTGCTTGTCGGGTTGTCTGGGTTGTTTGACATGACTTATTTGGCAAATGAAGTAAAAAATCACACTAAGTGGGCTAAATGGTAGCTAAAGGATGCAAGCCGCGCCAGTTTGGCGTTTTATTGGCAGTTTAGCCCTTAGCATAGCGTGCGTACAGAAAGGCAATAGTGCCTTAGTCTCTATTTAGCCCCTATTATCCAGCGCTTTTCTCAGAGTCAAGAGGCGCTGGTGTTTGCCAATTTCAGGAATATGTGATGTTTGATCGTCTTAAAGCCCGTTTGCACAACCCTAACTTTGTGCATTTAAACCGCGATTTCCCAGTTCGTTACAGCGCTTTTGCGTTCTGCGGTTTTATTTTGCTGCTTAGTTTGTTCACGATTGTGGGTTTTGGCGTGGGCTGGTTGTTTTTTGTGGCGTCTCTGGCGCTGTGTTGTCTGGGTGTTTACGACTTGCAGCAAACCAAGCGTGCGGTGCTTCGCAACTACCCGGTGATTGGTCATTTGCGCTTCATTTTGGAATACATCCGGCCTGAAATGCGCCAATATTTTGTTGAAAGCGACGCTGAGGCAACGCCGTTCTCTCGCTCACAGCGCTCTTTGGTCTACCAGCGCGCCAAGGGCGAGTCAGATAAACGCCCGTTTGGCACGCAACTGGACGTTAAAGCGGTCGGTTACGAATGGATCAACCATTCTATCGCGCCTACGGTCATTGACTCAAACGACTTTCGCATCACCATTGGTGAGCACTCTGCACAACCGTATAGCGCCAGTATCTTCAATATCTCCGCGATGAGCTTTGGTGCACTGTCTGCCAACGCGATTTTGGCGCTGAATTCAGGCGCCAAGCGCGGCGGTTTTGCACACGATACCGGCGAAGGTTCGATTTCAGAACATCACCGCGTCCACGGCGGCGACTTGATTTGGGAAATTGGCTCTGGCTATTTTGGTTGCCGCAATGAAGATGGCAGCTTCAATGCTGACAAATTCACCCAAGGTGCAACCCAGCCGCAGGTCAAAATGATTGAACTTAAGCTCAGCCAGGGTGCCAAACCTGGCCACGGCGGCGTCCTGCCTGGGCCCAAGGTGACTGCAGAAATTGCAGCCGCACGCGGCGTGGCGCAGGGCGTAGATTGCGTCTCACCAGCCAGTCACAGTGCGTTTTCAACGCCGATTGAGATGATGCAGTTCATAGCCAAGCTGCGCACCCTGTCTGGGGGCAAACCTACCGGATTTAAGCTGTGCATTGGCCATGCTTGGGAGTGGTTTGCGATTGTCAAAGCCATGCAAGTCACTGGCATCACGCCCGACTTTATTGTGGTTGATGGCGCCGAAGGTGGCACCGGTGCTGCGCCTTTGGAGTTCACCGACCATGTGGGTAGCCCGCTGCAAGAAGGACTCTTGTTGGTACATAACACGCTAAAAGGCGTTAACTTGCGCGAAAAAATAAAAATTGGCTGTGCTGGCAAGGTGGTGAGTGCGTTTGATATCAGCCGCATGATGGCTTTGGGGGCCGATTGGTGCAACTCGGCGCGCGGTTTCATGTTTGCTTTGGGGTGCATCCAAGCACAGAGCTGCCACACCGGCAATTGCCCCACAGGCGTAACCACACAAGACCCGTTGCGCCAGCAAGCCTTGGTTGTGCCAGACAAGGCAGAGCGCGTGTTTCACTTCCACCAAAGCACGATGGAGGCACTCAAAGAGATGGTGCAAGCGGCAGGGTTGCTGCATCCGCAGGACATCACGGCTTTTCATATCACCCGCCGGGTGAGTGACAACGAGGTGCGGCTGTTGGCCAACATCATGCCGCGTGTGAAAGTGGGTTCTTTGTTAGACGTGGATTTCAGTGAAGACCACAAAGTTTATAAAAACTACTGGAACAAGGTCACTGCGGATAGTTTTTCGCTACAAATGTAATAGCTGACTAGGTAATAAATACGCTGGCTAGACGTCAATTCAAGGATTAAAATCCGTCGCTTTTTGCACCACTGTGCCTGCTGCCAATAATCTTTTCGCCATGCACAAAATCGCCTGATCTTTGCTCAGAAGCGTGGCTTGATGCTGTACCGCTAGGTCGATGAAGCGCTGATCATCGGGGTCTTTACAGATCCATTTTGCTTTGGGGGCAGTTTCCAGCAAAGTGGCCAATTGGTCGAATTTGGCCAATACATCTGCCGCAGTGACTTGGTAAAAAGCCATGCGTGGTGTGATTTTTGGGTAAGTGAGCACGCGTTCCAGTTCGATACGCATGTCCGGCGTGGCGATCCAGTTCAGTTGCTTGGCCTCCAAACCCGCGAGCAGGGCTGGTTTGAGGGAGGCCAAATCGGGGTCGTTGAAGACGAAGAGGTCGAGGATGACGTTGGTGTCGAGAATAAGCACTTTGATACGTATTTATTCTGGTTTTTTGG
>JAYVSU010000023.1:0-6623 GCA_043775055.1 Polaromonas sp. | reverse complement strand
TGATTTTCCGAACCAGCTGGGTCTATGCCGCGCGCGGTGGCAATTTTGCCAAGACCATGTTGCGACTCGCCAAAGAGCGCGACAGTTTGACGGTGATTGACGATCAAATTGGCGCACCTACAGGTGCAGACTTGTTAGCCGACATCACAGCGCTGGCGCTGCAGCAAGCGGCATCGCAGGCTAACTTGTCAGGTTTATACCACCTGGTCGCCAGCGGCTATACCTCGTGGCACGGCTATGCAGCGTTTGTGATTGAGCAGGCGCGCAGTGCAGGTGTAGCCCTTAAAACACCCCAAAATGCTATTAATACAATAGCAACAAAAGATTACCCTACACCGGCTACACGCCCAATTAACTCCAGATTAGACACTTCAAAACTGCAACAAGCTTTTAACGTCCATTTACCGTCTTGGCAGCAGGGCGTTGCACGCATGCTGACTGAAATCATATAATTTAAACATTCTGAACTTAGCCATGACACAAATGAAGAGTAAACAACTTGCCAGCAACCGTAAAGGCATTATTCTCGCTGGCGGCTCGGGAACGCGTTTGCACCCAGCCACTTTGGCACTGAGCAAACAATTGCTGCCGGTATACGACAAACCGATGATTTACTACCCGCTGAGTACCTTGATGT
Organism: Polaromonas sp.; assembly: GCA_043775055.1. Taxonomy (GTDB): domain Bacteria; phylum Pseudomonadota; class Gammaproteobacteria; order Burkholderiales; family Burkholderiaceae_C; genus Aalborgiella. The sequence continues at coordinate 5,986 of JAYVSU010000023.1, read as the reverse complement.
TGGCCGGTATTCGGGATGTATTGATCATCAGCACGCCGCAAGACACCCCCCGCTTTCAACAGCTTTTGGGTGATGGCAGCCAGTGGGGCATGAATTTGCAATATGCGGTACAACCTAGCCCAGATGGTTTGGCGCAAGCCTTCATCATTGGCGACCAATTTGTGGGCAACTCGCCCAGCGCTTTGGTTTTAGGCGACAACATTTTCTACGGTCACGATTTCGCCCATCTTTTAGCCGGAGCCGATGCCAATGAACATGGCGCGACCGTTTTTGCGTACCATGTACAGGATCCAGAGCGCTACGGCGTGGTTGCATTTGATGCTGCTGGCAAAGCCACCAGCATTGAGGAGAAGCCTTTAGAGCCTAAAAGCAACTACGCTGTCACCGGTTTGTACTTCTATGATAACCAAGTCGTCGATATTGCCAAATCTGTCAAACCCAGCGCCCGTGGCGAGCTGGAAATCACCACGGTGAACCAGACCTACTTAGAGCTCGGCAAGTTGAACGTGCAAATCATGCAACGTGGCTATGCTTGGCTGGATACGGGTACGCATGACAGCCTGCTTGAGGCTAGCCAATTCATATCTACTTTGGAGCATCGTCAGGGCTTGAAAATCGCTTGCCCTGAAGAAATTGCTTGGCGCAATGGCTTTATCAGCAGCGAACAGGTTGAAAAACTAGCGCAGCCATTGGCGAAAAATGGCTACGGACAATACTTGTTGCGTATGCTCCGCGAGAAACATGCGGATTAATGCGTACATTTAGTCCATGAATATCATTCCTACCGCCATTCCTGACGTCCTCATCATTGAACCCAAAGTATTTGGTGATCAACGTGGCTACTTCTTTGAGAGTTTCAACCAGCAGGCATTCAACCAAGGCACTGGATTGAATGTTAATTTTGTGCAGGACAACCATTCCCGTTCCGCATTAGGTGTTTTGCGCGGCTTGCATTATCAAATATCGCAACCGCAGGGTAAGCTGGTTCGTGTGGCTAGTGGCGAGGTCATGGATGTGGCCGTTGATATTCGGAAATCATCACCCACGTTTGGCCAGTGGGTGAGTGTGCGACTCTCTGGCGAAAACCACCGCCAACTCTGGGTGCCACCGGGTTTTGCACACGGCTTTGTTGTTTTGTCTGAAACAGCAGATTTTCTTTATAAAACCACCGATTACTATGCGCCGCAGTTTGAGCGTTGCATTTTATGGAATGATCCCGCCGTTGGCATTGATTGGCAAATAGATCAACTGAAAGACACGCCCAAGCTTTCAGGTAAAGATGTGCAGGGAATATTATTAGCACAGGCCGAAGTTTTTGAATAAACCCGTATCTTCAGTACCTCGACTGCGCGTCTTACAAGTCGGACGCTTCCACAATGCTGAGCAAAATGGTGGCATCGAACGCCATATGCAACTGCTCTGCAGTGGCTTAGCAGCACTGGATGTAGATGTCGTGTATTTGGTAGCGGGTGACTGCTTAAGTACGAAAGATGGACGCGTGGATGCCAGCCTAGGTGGCTACCGCTTGGTACAAGCTGCCACATTCGGCACGGCTTTTAGCACCGCCGTTTCACTGGTTCAGATTCTCAAAGCATTGGCGTTGCACCGCGCGCAGCCCTTTAATGTGGTTCATCTGCATTTTCCGAATCCCATAGCGCACTTGATTGGTTTGCTGTTCCCTGCAAACGTGAAACGTGTCATCACCTGGCACAGCGACATTGTTCGGCAAAAGCGGTTGCTGGCTATGTATCTGCCTTTTCTGCAAAACATCACCAACCGAGCGGATGCCTTAATTGCGGCCACGCCAGCACACTTCACCTCATCGACGCAGATTCCTGCCAACTTCCCCTCAATAAAGTGTCATGTCATTCCTTATGGTCGCGATTTCAGTGATTTAGCGCTGACGCCGTATAGCGCCACGCTTTGCACAAAACTCCAAGAGCAAGCGAAGACGATCACGACTTCAGGACATATCATTTTTGCACTGGGCAGACATGTGTATTACAAAGGCTTTGATGTGCTCATAGAAGCCATGCAGCACGTTGATGCACAACTTATTTTGGGTGGCGACGGGCCATTGCGCGACAAATTACAAAAGCAAGCCGCTCAGTTGGGCGTTGCACATAAAGTACTGTTTACTGGTCCCATTGATGAAGCAGACTTAGCGGCTTATTTCAATGCCTGCGATGTATTTTGCTTGCCGTCAGTGGCGCAAAGCGAAGCGTTTGGACTGGTGCAACTAGAAGCCATGGCTTGCAGCAAACCCGTGGTGTGCAGCCAACTAAACAATGGTGTCAATGTGGTCAACCAAGACGGCGTCACAGGCTTAGCTGTACCTGTCCGCGACATTCAAGCCCTCGCAAGCGCCTTATGCTCACTTTTAAATGATGAAGCACTCAGACTCAAGCTGGGTGCGCAAGGCGCTGCTCGCGTTGCAAACGAGTACTCGCTCACAGCCATGTCAGCCAAGCATCTACAGCTGTATCAAGCCTTGCTTAGCACCTGACGGTAAACGCCCATGGTTTGGTCAACGCATCCTGACCACGTAAAACCCGTACTTCTTTGATGCGATTTTTGTGAGGCCTGCTCACGCAGCTCAGGCGCAGAAATCATGGTTTCAATCGCGCTAGAAATGCCCTCAATATCTTGTGGCTCAACCAATAAACCCGTATCTGCCACCACTTCTGGCAATGAGGATACGTTGGACGCAATGACAGGTACGCCGCAAGCCATAGCTTCCAAAGGCGGCAGACCAAAACCTTCGTAAATTGAAGGGTAGATTAAAGTCAATGCGCCAGCCGTCACAGTCGCCAAGTCTTCACGCGTCAAATAGCCGAGCAAACGAATCTCTCCAGCCGCGACCAAGGGACTCATCTGTTTTTCCAAGGCTGACGTGTTCCAGCCTTTCATGCCCACCAACACCAACGGGAAATGTTTGCGTGTTTGTTCTGGCAATTTCATGTAGGCAAGAAGCGCCGACTGCAAATTCTTACGCGGCTCCAATGTCCCCACTGCCAAAATATACTTTTGATGGTTCAAACCTAAACGTTGCAAAACAGACTTTGTCTCAGTCACTGTTTGAGGTCTGAACAATGCCTCAACACCGAGCGAGATGCTTTTGATGCGCTCGTCGGCAATGCCAAACATGTCTTTCAGTTCGGATTTAACGAACTGGGAGTCCGTAATGATCATCGACGCACGCTCTAAACCATATTGAAAATACTTATTCATAGCGCGTACACGGTCGACAGGATGCGTTTCTGGAAAACGAATCCACGACAAGTCATGTACCGTTAAAACTAGAGGCCCTTTGTATTTGAAAGCCAAAAAATTCGGCTCGTGGTACAAACCGCCCAATTTGGCATGTGTATGGCCATTGAAGCGGTATTGCTGATACATGCGACTGACTTTATACGTTTGAGGGACGAACGTTTTAAGCAACGTTTTTAAAGTACGGATATGCACTAAAGGACGATCCCGTATATCCTTGCTCCAACCATTACCGTAAAACAAATCGAGTTCAACTTCTTGTTTTTCACGCAAGCCTTTGGCCAGCTGATAGGTATATTGACCAATACCTGTCAGGGGCGACAGCAAAGAGGTCGCATTCAGTGCAATTCTCATTCGATTTTTATCTTTGTTCAATCTTGTTCTATATCTATGTCTGTGCTTCTAACATCCACTGCAGTGTTTCCGCCAGTGTGGGCGCTGGCAACGGGCCAATCGTCTGAAAGAGCTTAGACGCGTCGCCACATAAGCGGTGGACTTCATTCGCCCTAACAAAAGCGGGGTTGACCGCAACGTCCATCGTGCGTCCGGTCAGTTGCGTGAGCTGATCAATCACATGCTGGAGTGCATAAGTTTGACCCGAACAAATATTGTAGGTCTCGCCTGTTTGCGCTTTGCCAAGTAACGCTAAATAGGCGGCGCAGACGGTGCGCACATCGTTGTATTCACGCTCTACATGCAAATTGCCCAACTCAATCGTTTTAGCTTGCTGTTTGAAATGCGCCACAATCTTTGGCACAACAAAAGATGCTACTTGACCTTGCCCCGTATAGTTAAACGGGCGCACAAAAAACAAAGGCAACTTATTCTCGTAGGTTTTAGCCAGATATTCCATAGCCAGTTTACTCATCGCATAGTGGTTGACGGGAGCAGCTGCTTGCGTTTCTGCTATGGGAGATTGCTCACAATTGCCATACACATTTGCGCTACTGGCCAACAGCACGCGACTTGGCGGTACATCCAATTCTTGCAAGGCATCCAGCAAATTCAATGTGCCAATGACATTAACGTCATAAAAGGCACTGGCATTTTCGTGCCCAACAAAGCTAATAGCCGCCAAATGAACCACGGCTTGAGGTGCTGCTTGCTCAACTTGCAACTTGGTCGCCGCGCGATCTGTCAAATTAGCTGTGAACTCTATGATGTCATGGCCTGCAGAGCGTGCTGCCTTGACAAAGTGTAGGCCAGTAAAACCATCTGCGCCTGTCAGAAGTATCCTCAAAACGAGAACCCCTGCAGATTGCGTCGCACGTCCTCAGTCACCATCATCTGGCACAGCTGCTCCAGCGTGGTTGTGGGTTGCCAATCCAGCTTGGCTTTGGCTTTGGCTGGATTGCCAATCAGCAACTCTACCTCAGCAGGACGGTAAAACTTGGGGTTGATGCGCATCACCGTTTGCCCGACTTTGAGTGTATGGGTCTCAGATGAGAATTCTGCTGCAAATGAATCAATCACTGCTGTTTCGTTCACTTCAATGCCTTTAAAGCTCACGTTGATGCCAACTCCTTTGAAGGCCATGGTGACAAAGTCACGAACTGTTTCAGTGCGATTGGTCGCCAAGACATAGGTGTCTGGCTCATCGGCTTGCAGCATGCACCACATGCCTTCAACGTATTCTTTGGCGAACCCCCAATCACGTTTAGCATCGATGTTGCCCAACTCCAAACAGTCCAGTTTGCCCAAGCTGATTTTGGCAACGGAGTCTGTGATTTTGCGGGTTACAAATTCACGGCCACGCAAAGGGCTTTCGTGGTTGAACAAAATACCGCTGCTGCCAAAAATACCGTAGCTTTCACGGTAGTTGACGGTCATCCAGTGCGCGTAGAGCTTGGCCACGCCATACGGGCTGCGTGGGTAAAAAGGCGTTTCTTCAATTTGCGGGATGGCTTGCACTTTCCCAAACATTTCTGAGGTGCTGGCTTGGTAGAACTTAATCTTGGGATTCAGCAGGCGAATCGCCTCTAGCAAGTTCAAAGCGCCCATGCCTGTGATTTGCGCGGTGGTTGTAGGTTGGTCAAAGCTGACACCGACAAAGCTTTGTGCTGCCAGGTTGTAAATCTCTGTAGGCTGGACTTTTTGAACCAAGGCGATGTTGGAGCCCAAATCGGTCAAATCGTATTCGACCAAGTGCAGATTGGGGTGGTTTTGGATGCCCAGTTCATCAATGCGCCAGAAGTTGACGGAACTGGTGCGTCTATACGTGCCGTAGACGATATAGCCTTTGGCAAGCAATAATTCAGCTAAGTAGGCGCCGTCTTGGCCTGTGATACCGGTAATTAATGCTGTTTTGGTGGGGCTGGTCATGCGCTTTAGGGGTCGTGGTTTGAGTGCTGGAATTATAGTCGTGCCAACTGATCCGCCCACCGTGGGCGTTCTCTTCTGAAAGCGCCATAAATAGCGTTCGTCTTCAAACTCAGAATCGCTCCAATTCTGGATGAGAGATGGCTCCACCACGCACCAACATCTTGCCATATTCGGCACACCGCTGCAGTGTGGGAATGACCTTGCCAGGATTCAACAAGCCATGCGCATCAAAAGCACGCTTCACGCCAAACATTTGTTCGTTTTCTGCCGTCGTAAATTGCACACACATGGAGTTGAGTTTTTCAACGCCGACACCATGCTCGCCTGTCACCGTGCCACCCATGGCAACGCTGGTTTCTAAAATCTCAGCACCAAACAACTCACAACGGTGCAG
>JAYVSU010000022.1:0-21142 GCA_043775055.1 Polaromonas sp. | reverse complement strand
GGCTCAATCACAGACCGCGTAAAAGATTAGGCTTTAATACCCCTGACCGAGTCTTTTATACTTCCTTCAACCGCCGCGCACTTCGTGTTTGAATTCAAGGTTTCTTCAAACCTCAACACTTCGTTTCTGCTTAAGGCACCTAGATAGTGTTCTAAATTAGTTGAAATTTTATTTAAAACACGCGGCAGGAATGGAATAAGCTCAACGAAGTTTGCTTCGTTTGTTGCAGGCCCTCCGTGATAGTGGCGGCAGTGCTCAAGAATATCATTTCGTTCATGCTCAGGAAGTTGCAAAAGTGGGTCTCTATCGTTGTAGTCATGCAGTCCAGAAAGATGTATGAAAGCGCAACCAAATTTATATACAGACTGTGTCCATCCTTGCAAGTTCTGAGCTAAATCAACCATCTCTTTGTCCGTTACCGATGCCCGAGAGTTATCTTTTGTCCATTTTTCTCCATTTACAGAAGCTTTGACGAGAAGTGCTCGACGTTCAAGACTTTGCGTAAGTAGGTAAATTACCCGCACCATGGAATCAACTTCTTGGCGAAGAATTGCAACCATTTGCCCTGCTAGGCCCGCATGTGCGAGAAGCTGCATGGCTAATAGATGCTCTGCCGAGCGGCTTTTAATTTGGCGTGAGAAGACAAATAAGCTGGACATTACAAATTTCCAAAAATAGTTTCTAGAGTAACTTCCCCCTACAAAACTCCGCGCCTGTAGGTCAAAACTTATTATCAAACCACCAAATGAAGCTCCCCCTTTCCGTCCCGGCGGGGATGGAAAGGGGGTTGGGGGGATAGGTGGGGGAAACAAACCAGCTACGCCAGTGAAAACAGTAGCTATAAAATACTATAAATAACATAGCTACTCAGGCAATAAATACGCCGGCTACAGCCAAATTTCACCTCTAAAACTCATTTTCAACCCGTTTTCAGCTCAAATTAGCAGCAATCTCCCCCGCCTCAATCGTGATTCGTCGCTCACACCGCGCCGCAATTGCCGGGTCGTGGGTGACTAAAACCAGTGTCGTACCCAGCTCCGCATTCAGTTCAAACATCAATTTCATAATCGTCTCCCCCGTGGCGTGGTCTAGGCTGCCTGTGGGTTCATCGGCCAGTAGGACGCTGGGTTGGACGACGAAGGCGCGGGCTAGGGCTACGCGTTGTTGTTCGCCGCCGCTTAAGACTTTGGGGTAGGCGTGCAGGCGGGTGCTTAGGCCTACGCGGGCCAGCATCTCTGTGGCTAGCTTACGGGCGTCTTTACGGCCGGCGAGTTCTAGGGGGAGCATGACGTTTTCTAGGGCGTTGTAGTTCCCCATGAGCTGAAAGCTTTGGAAGACAAAACCCACACTTTGCGCCCTCAACGCGGCGCGGGCATCTTCGTCAACCGCAAAAATGTCCTGCCCACGCAGGCGCACCGTCCCACGGCTGGGGGTGTCTAAACCTGCGATGATGGACAACAAGGTGCTTTTGCCTGAGCCAGAAGCGCCGACAATAGCGGCAGTTTCCTTGGGCGCGAGGGAGAAATGAATATCGCGCAAAATGTCTAAGGTGCCGGTTGAATCGGTCACAGACTTAAACACATGCTCTACGGCGATGATGGGTTCACTCATGAAACGACTTTCTTTTTGGAAAACAACTTTAATAACTTTAACGCTTTATATGGTGACGACTCCTGCATTTAGCAATAAGGGAGATGTTGTCGTTGATGTTGGTGTTGGCGTAGTTAAAGTTGTTGGCAAAGTTGGTGGAAAGGCTATTGCTGAAGTTTCTAAAAAAACTCAGTCTAAACCTGCCGTTATTCTGGTGGTTGGCGACTCCATCAGCGCCGAGTATGGGTTGAAACGCGGCACCGGCTGGGTGGCGCTGCTTGAAAACCGCCTGCTGCCTGCTGATAAATCACCTCAAAATGCTACTAAAAACATAGCTAATGAGGCTTTAAATACGACAGCTACAGGCAAAATTACCCATAAAATCAGCATTATCAATGCCAGTATCAGCGGCGACACCACCTCGGGCGGCCGCTCACGGCTCGCGCCGTTGATTGACCTGCACCACCCGACCCACGTCATCATCGAGCTGGGTGCGAACGACGCTTTGCGCGGCCTGCCGATAGCGATGACAGAGGCGAATTTGAACGCGATGACGCAAACTGCGCTCAAATCTGGGGCCAAAGTGCTGCTGCTGGGGATGCAAATTCCGCCCAACTATGGGGCGGATTACACCAAGCAGTTTGCGGCGGTGTTTGCCAAGGTCGCCAAAGCGAACAAAGCTGGCGATAAAGTAAGTGTGGTGCCCTTCATGCTCAAGGGTGTGGCGGATTCGCCCGACTACATCAAGCTCTTCCAAGCCGACCGCATCCACCCGACCGAGGCGGCGCACCCGCGCATTTTGGTGAACATCTGGCCAGAGCTGCAAAAGCAGTTGAAGTGACGCATTGAAGTGTCCAGTTAAAGTAAGCCATTGATTACATTGAGATTTTCGTTATGAGTTTGACCCCCATTTCCGCCGCTGACGCCCTGCAACAGCTAGACAGTTTCGACACCATCATCGACGCCCGCACCGAGGCTGAATACGCCGAAGACCACCTGCCCACGGCCTTGAACTGGCCGACGCTGAACAACGCCCAGCGCATTGAAGTGGGCACCATGTACAAGCAAATCAATGCGTTTGAGGCCAAAAAGCGCGGCGCGGCGATGGCGGCTATCAATATTGCCGGGCATATCCACCAACATGTGATGGACAAACCGCGTGACTGGAAACCGCTGACCTACTGCTGGCGCGGCGGCAAACGCAGCGGCTCGTTGTCGCTGATTTTGAGCGAAATCGGCTTCAAGGTGACCATCATCGACGGCGGCTACAAGGCTTTTCGGGCTGCATTAGTCGAGGATATTCCGCGTTTGGTAGAGAAACTGGACTTTCGCGTCATCTGCGGCCCGACGGGTTCTGGCAAAACACGGCTGCTGCAGGCGCTGGCCGCTTTGCCTGAGCAAGATGGCCAACCGACGCCGCAAGTGCTTGATTTAGAAGCGCTGGCCAACCACCGCAGCTCGGTGCTGGGCGTTTTGCCCGGTACGCCGCAGCCGACGCAAAAGGCTTTTGACACACTGGTATGGGACGCGTTGCGCCGATTTGACACTAGCCGCCCTGTATTTGTGGAATCTGAGAGTAAAAAAGTCGGCAACGTGGCGGTGCCTGTGTCGCTGATGGAGAAAATGCGCAGCAGCCCGTGCCTGAACTTGCAATTGCCACTGGAAGAGCGCGTGGCTTTGCTGCTGGAAGATTACGACTTTTTTGTCAAAGACACGGCGTTCTTTTGCGAACGCCTAGAGGCCCTGACGGAGGCGCGCGGCAAGGTGATGGTGCAAGGCTGGCAAGCGCTGGCGCTGGCCAACCAGTGCGAGCCAGTGGTGCGAGAGTTGCTGACGCTGCATTACGATCCGGTTTATTTGCAGTCCATGAAGCGTAATTTTAAGCACTATGAATCATCAAAAATCATAGCACCTAAAGACCATTCTATAGTGGCTATAGCCAAATTGGCTACTGAAATAGCGCATTCTATGCAAGCTGGTTGAATGCACTATTTTTTGAATAGGCAAAAGTGCCGATTCGCCGTTATCCATCACACGGTGCTAGGCCACCGCCTCTAAAAATGAATTAAAACGCCAACTAACGCACACTTTTCTAATTTTCAATGTTTCAGAATATTACAAACGGCCTACTCCCGCTTATGCTCCAACAGCACTTTTCTGGACGGCAGTCTGGTTCTGATTTGCTCACAAATTTCAACATACATACAAACACCAAAAGGTAGGTCATCATGGCTTTTATGGCATCACGTTCTTTTGCACTTTCTTTGACAACCGGTTTGGTTTTGAGCCTAGGCTTGCTCGCTGGCTGCTCTACCCCCGCGCCTGCGCCCGTGTCGGCGGCTCCTAAAACCGTCATTTCTATTGACCAAACAGCGCGTGGCGTGCAAATCCCGCTGCCCAACACGGTGCTCTTTCAGTTCGGTAAGGCTGATTTGAATACTGTAGCTGCAGATCCATATTTGGACAAAATTGCGACCTTGTTGAAAACTAAATCTACCAAACAAATTGCCGTTGAAGGCCACACAGACAACGTAGGCACTTTGCCTGCTAACCAACAAATCTCTGAAGCCCGCGCCAAAGTCGTGCGTGATGCGTTGCAAGTTCGTGGCGTGCCCGCTGAGCGCTTGAAAGCCGAAGGTTTTGCTTTCCAACGCCCGGTGGTCTCCAACAGCAATGAAGAAGGTCGCGCCCTGAACCGCCGCGTCGACATCATCATTTTGGATGAAAAAGTTGAAAACATCACAGCCGGCGAGCCCGCCAATGCGTTTGAGTCGGCGTTTGCCAAGCTCAAAGCGATGGTGGACCAAGGCTTAGTGAAAGCACTTTAAGCGCTTTAATCTAAAATCAAAAGCTCCGCGAATTTTCTTATCCATCCAAAAAACACCATGTTCAATCGCCGCGTTTTCACCAGTGCTGTTGCAGCCACGTTAGCCTCTGCCAGCACCAAAACTTTTGCGCAAGCTTATCGGCCCAAACTGGCCTTGGTGTTAGGCGCAGGTTCGGCACGCGGCTTTGCGCACATTGGTGTGATCAAGGCCTTGGATGCAGCGGGCATCAAACCAGATTTGATCGTCGGAGCTAGCGCAGGCAGCGTGATTGGGGTGTTCTACGCCGCCGGTTACAGCGGCGCGCAAATGGAAGATGTCGCCATGAAAGTGCGCGATGCGGACGTGATTGACAACGCCAGCAACACCAAACGCGGCTTGATTGCGGGCGAAGCGCTGCAAAGGCTGATCAACACCTTTGTCAAAGACAAGCCGATTGAAGCTTTGAAGACCCCTTTCATTGCCACCGCAACCAATTTACAAACTGGCGATTTGGTGCAACTCAAAACCGGTGATGCTGGCAAAGCGGTTCGCGCCTCCAGCAGCATGCCGGGCGTATTTTTACCGATGCAGTTGAACGGTGCAGAACTGGTGGATGGCGCTATCAGCAGCCCACTGCCAGTCACGGTAGCACGCCAAATGGGTGCCGATGTGGTGATTGCGGTTGACGTGGGCGCAGCGCCGCAAAACGCCCATGCCGCAGGTATTTACGAAATTGTGATGCAGTCGTTTGAAATCATGGGGCTGTCGCTGGCTAAGCTAGAAGGCCAAAAGGCCGACATTTTGATCAAACCCAATGTTGCGGCGTTTTCAGGCTCAGACTTTGGCAACCGCGCCCAATTGATCGCTGCTGGTTTTTCAGCAGGACAAAAGGCGATTGAGCAAATTAAATTGGCTCAAAACGGTGGCATGAAGAAGCGTCGCTGAACGGCAAGTATTGCAGTAATTAAGCGGGATCAGCGGGCTTGACGTCAGTCTGCTCCGTCGCAGGTTCTGGATTTCCTGGGTTTGACTCGTCGCCTTCGTGGTGCTCGCCAACCTTGCGCTCAGACTTCATCTTGAGCTTTTCCTCTTTCTTCTTCTTTTTTGCGAGTTCTTTTTGGCGCTTTTCAAAGCCGTAATTGGGAGTTGCCAATGTATTCTTTCAAGTAATTTCAGTCATATCAAACAGATGGTCTAACTTTAACAGCTTATCACCGATTTAGCGCAATGCCACAGCCATCGCCTGCGCTAAATCTGCCTGTAAATCAGCCAACGACTCTAAACCGATAGAAAAGCGCACCAAAGTGCCTTTGGCCAAGTGCGTCGGCAAAGTGCTGCGCATAGAACGCAGGTTGTAAGGCACAACCAAACTCATCGGCCCACCCCAGCTGTAACCTAGTTTGAAGATATTGAGTGCATCGCAAAAGGCATCAACCTGTGCATTGGTAAAACGATCGTGCAACACGATACTGAAGAGGCCAGCGGCCGTATCGTTGCACAGGGTTTGCCAATGTTCATGACCTGGTGAACCAGCAAGCGCTGGGTGCAAAACTTGAATCACCTGCGGCTGGCTTTTGCACCACTGCGCCAACGAGCGCGCTGCAACGTCATGGGCTTGATACCGAATGCTGATGCTGGGTAATGAGCGCAACACCGTCTCAATGTCGTTCATGCCGACGTTGTAGCCTAAACGCATGTGGCAACGTTTGATAGCGCCAAACAACGTGGTATCGCGCGTCATGACACTACCCATCAGCACATCACCCCCGCCGCTAGGGTATTTGGTCAAGGCATGGATAGAAATATCAGCGCCCTGCCCGTCATCGAACTCAAACGCATTGAACGCCAAACCCGCGCCCCAGGTGTTGTCCAGCGCCGTTGTGACGCCTTTGGCTTTGCAAATGCGCACCAGTTCCGGTAAATTAGGGAACTCCATCGTCACCGAGCCTGGCGCTTCAAGCCACACCAGCTTAGTTTTAGGGTTGATTTTGGCCGCCAAATCGGCTGGATTCATCGGGTCATACGCTTGGTAGGTGATGCCAAAGTTGGCCAACTCGCCATCGGCCAAGGTTTTGCTGGGGCCATAAACATTGTCGGGAATCAGCATCTCATCACCGGTTTTGAGCAATGACAAGTTGACCACAGCAATCGCCGCCAAGCCACTGGGTACGAGGCTGCAGTACAAGCCACCTTCTAAGGTACACAGGCGCTCTTCCAGCAAAAACGTGGTCGGCGTGCCCTTGGTGCCGTAGGTGTACTGATGGCCCAGCTCATCTTTGTACCGCGACCGCATGGCAGCGGTGTTTGGGAACAGGATGGTTGAGGCCTTGAAAACCCCCGGCTGCGGCGCGGCATAACCCTCGGGGGCTACGTAGGGGTGATGGATGAGTTGGGTGGTTTTGCTCGTCATTGCGGTATGGTAGCTCAGAGGTGGAGTTTGTTTCAAGATTTGCGGTCTGTGTTACTCTAGATGTCAATGAAAGGCATCTCAAAACTCTCTCGTTCAGAACGCATGTGGGCTGTGTATGCCGCTTATGGCAAAGCGATGATGTCTGCGCACTCCCTTGAGGGTAAACTCGCTGCTCTTCTGATTGCGCGGGAATCAGGGGAGTCATACACAAAAACACAGTTTCAAACTAAGCGCGAAAAAATCGATAAACTGACCCTTGGAACATTAGTTGAACGATTTTTGATGGAGTTCGAGCCAACTAATGAAGTAACGCATGCGCTTAAAACAATAGTTCCAATCAGGAACGAACTTGTTCATCGAATCTCGAAATACATTTTACATGCCACGCTGATCACACACTGGGAAGAAGGTGTTGTTTCAGAGCTGCTAAAGATTACAGATTCTTTCCTTGAAGTTATATCCAAGCTACAACCATTCACTGATTACTGGTTATCTGAAATACGAATCGAATATGAAGAACTATTTCAGGCAGAGCTCGCCAAACACCCAGGAATATCTGCTCAAATAGCTGTTAAAACTCACACTACTGTCATTCCCGCGAAGGCGGGAATCCATGGTGGCGTTTGTGGATTCCCGCCTTCGCGGGAATGACAAGTCGTGAGCGATTTAGGCTCATACCGACCACTTCGCAATCAACTGCTCCGGCCGCGTGGCGTCGTAGCTTTCAAACGGCTGGTGAATCCACGGGTTTGTCGCCAAAAATTCGACGGAATAGTCTGGCTCAAAGGTAGAGACCGCTTTGGTCCAAATCACGGCGCTACGCAGCTCGGTGATGGGTTTGTAGTTGTTTTTCAGCTGATGAATCACCGCATTGAGGGTGTGGCCGGTGTCTGCCAAATCGTCAACCAGCAGCACTTTGCCAGCAATTTCACCTTTGGGGGTGGTGATGAAACGAGCAATGTCCAAATTGCCTTGCTGCGTGCCCGCTTCTGCGCGGTAAGAGCTGGTAGACATGATGGCCAAGGGCTTGTTGAAGACGCGCGACAAAATGTCACCGGGGCGCATGCCGCCGCGTGCAAGGCACAAGATGGTGTCAAACTGCCAACCTGATTGGTGAATCTTGATGGCGAGTTTTTCAATCAGGTTGTGGTACTCGTCGTAGCTCACGTACAGGTGTTTGCCGTCTTCAGTCAACATCTTTATACTCCTATTTTTATAGCTAAAAAGCTAATTATTACGACGGCTACAGCCAAAAATACACTAAATTTAAGCCGATTAAGCACCAAACGGATGGCGCATCATGATGGTGTGGTCACGGTCAGGGCTGGTAGAAATCACGTCAATCGGCACACCTGTCACCTCAGCAATGCGCTTCAAGTAGCGTTGCGCGTTGGCTGGCAATTTGTCGTACTCAGTCACGCCAACGCTGGTTTCTGACCAACCTGGGAGTGTTTCGTAAATCGGCTTGCAGCGCTCAATGTCGTCCGCGCCCATGGGGAGCAAATCAATGGTTTCGCCATCTAGTTCGTAGCCCACGCAGAGTTTGAGTTCAGTCAAACCGTCCAACACGTCCAACTTGGTGATGCATAAACCTGTCAAACCGTTGACCTGGGCCGAGCGCTTGAGCAAAGCCGCATCAAACCAGCCGCAACGGCGGTAACGCCCTGTGACCACGCCGCGCTCTGCACCCACGGTGCTCATGTGGTAGCCGGGTGTGCCTTCTTTTTGCCATTCCAACTCGGTTGGGAACGGGCCGCCACCGACGCGGGTGCAATACGCTTTGGTGATACCCAAAATGTAGTGCAAGAGCCCAGGGCCGACGCCTGAGCCAGCAGCCGCATTGCCAGCGACGCAATTGCTGGAGGTGACAAACGGGTAAGTGCCATGATCCACATCCAACAAAGTACCTTGCGCACCTTCAAACAGCAAGTTCACGCCCGCTTTGTGCGCTTCATTGAGTTCACGCGACACGTCCGCCATCAGCGGCTTGATGAGTTCGGCTTGTTTCATCGCATCGTCGTAAATCGGCTGAAACTCTAGTGCAGTTGCACCCAAATACGTGGTCAGCACGTGGTTGTGTAAATCTAAGAGTTCGCGCAGTTTGGTCGCAAAACGCTCTGGGTGCTTTAAATCTTGCACACGCAGAGCGCGGCGGGCGATTTTGTCTTCATAGGCTGGGCCAATGCCTTTGCCGGTGGTGCCAATTTTTTCAGCGCCTGTGTTGCCGCGTTTGATTTCTCGCGCCACGTCCAAGGCTTCATGGAAAGGCAAAATCAGCGGGCAAGCCTCGCTGACGCGCAAACGCGAGCGAACTTCCACGCCAATCGCCTCTAAACCCGCGATTTCTTTGAACAAATGGGCACAGTTGAGCACCACGCCGTTGCCGATGTAGCACTTCACACCCGGGCGCATGATGCCGCTGGGGATCAAGTTCAACGCCGTTTTCACGCCGTTAATCACCAAAGTGTGACCCGCGTTGTGACCGCCTTGAAAGCGCACCACGCCGCCAGAGCTTTCGGTCAACCAATCGACCAATTTGCCTTTGCCTTCATCGCCCCACTGGGTACCGACGACGACGACGTTTTTACCTGTTTGCTTGACTATATTGCTCATGGCTTCAATGTTCTCTATCTGCTCTAAATTAATTAACAACGGAAAGGGCTTGCACCGCCCAAAGACCTGTGACTTCAACCAACTCACGGTCGCAATCAAACTCATCTACTTCGCTCTCATGGCCTGGTAACACGCAGACCACAGTCTCGCCGGATTGGCGCAAGCGGGTGATGGCAGCGCGTAAGGCTGCGGACTCGCCCCATGGCGCACGAATAGCGGCTTTGAGCGGCCGTGGCGACACAGCGCTGACCAACTCTTTGACATCTAAACTGAAACCGACGGCTGGACGGTTGCGGCCAAACACAGCGCCCACTTCGTCATAGCGACCACCGCGTGCCAAGGCATCCGGCGCGCCGCTGGCGTAGATGGCGAAGCGCGCGCCGCTGTAATAGGCGTAGCCACTGAGTTCTGCCAAGTCGAAAGTGACTTTAGAATCACCCAATTGAGCTGCCAACCACTTCAAATTTAGGAGCGCTCGGCTGATATGAATCGCCGGCTGCAGCACCTTTTCTGCCTCATCCAAGACTTTAGCGTCGCCATACAATTGAACCAAAGCCAGCAAACTGTTACGCGCTGCAGCGGGGAAAGATTTGGTCAAATTTGCCAACTCGCTGGCATCTTTAGCCGCCAAAGCGGCATGAATTTGGCTCAAATGTGCGGCTGGCAAAACCGTTTGCAGGCTGGCTTCTGAGAGCAAATAGCGCACGATGCGGGCGTCAGACATGTCGACGCTCAAATTTTCAACCTTGGCGACTTTGAGGCAATCCAACGCCAACAGCAGCGCCTCTAAGTCTGCCTCTTGGCCGGCGTGGCCATAGATTTCTGCGCCAAACTGCAAAGGTTCACGGGTGGCATGCGGGCGGTCTGGGCGGGTATGCAACACGGGGCCGCAGTAGCACAGGCGGGTGACGCCGGCACGGTTGAGCAAATGGGCGTCAATGCGGGCGACTTGTGGCGTGGTATCTGCCCGTAAACCCAGCGTGCGTCCTGAGAGTTGGTCAACCAGCTTGAAAGTCTGCAAGTCCAGCGCTTCGCCGGTACCGGTTAAAAGCGATTCAAGATGCTCTAAGAGCGGCGGCATCACCAGCTCGTAGCCATAGCTGCGGGCGGTGTCGAGCAAACTGCGTCGAAGTTCTTCGATGTGCCTGGCCTCAGACGGCAGAACATCGGCAATGTGGTCTGGAAGCACCCAAGCGGACATGGCAATTTGTGACTGGCTGTTAAAACGTTGATTCTACTGGGTATGACAGCCCCATTTGCAGTCTTAACTTGTGGTAAGCAGCATCAACACGGTGCTGATAGGCCTCAAAACAACTTTATTGGGCTACTTTTACTCGCCCTCGTACAGCCAAGGCAAGTCCATCACGCGGCGTCCAAGCACGGCCAGCGTTGCATTTCGCGCCCAGCGCATGGGCCCAGCCATGTGGAAAATCTCACCACTGCGGCGTGACCGGGCTTGCACACGTGCGTTGCGCTGCCAGCGAATTTGCGCGTATTGCTGCAAAGCAGCTGGCAAATCGTCCATATATTCCTGAATACTCTGCGCCAAAGCTTTGGCATCCTCCAACGCCATAGCTGCTCCTTGGGCTAAAAAAGGGCGCATAGGGTGGGCTGCGTCACCCAACAAAGCCATCAAGGGGTGGGCAGGGTTCGCCATCTCTAGGCTTGAGCTGATGGGGTCGCGGTCAAAAAGGGTCCATCGCGTCCAGCCACCGCCACCGGGTTCAGCCACAAGCTGCAATAAATTTGATAGCGTACCAGGCAATCTATTCGACGGCTGGAGGCTACTATGGATTAAATTAAGTGGGCTCAAACCATTTGCATCACGACTCCAACTTTGTGGATTGGGGGTGTTATTGGGTTTATCGTCCTTGGTTACTACCACCAGATTTAAAAACTGGCTGCGACGCACAGGGTAAGCAATGGCATGCATATTGGGTGCCAACCAGGCCGTTACCACTTCTGCTCGCAATTCCACAGGCACCTTGGCAAGGGGCAAAAGAGCGCGCCAGGCGACATAGCCAGGTGCCTTGGGCGGATTGGCCAAGGCTGTTTTGGACAAAACATGTCGCCGCACCTGACTCCACAGGCCATCACAACCAATCAAGGCGTCTGCCGTATACGTTTCACCCTGCTCGGTCGTGACTGTTACCGTTTTCTGCGTTTCCCTGAAGTTAGAAATTTTTGCATTCAAATGCAAGCGCACATGCGGCTGCTCAACGACAGCTTCAAGCAGGATACGGTGCAAGTCCGCACGATGAATCGTGGCGTACTCAAAACCATAGTGTCGCAAAGCCGTGTCGCCCAGCTCAAGGTGGCCGAGCAATTTATCTGTGGCGGCATCGCGCGCTTGCATCGCTTGTGGAAAATTAGCCACCTTTCGCAGCGCCTCGCTTAAGCCCCAGTCAGACAAAACGCCAAAAGCATTGGGGCTCATTTGCACGCCCGCACCAACTTCACTAAAAGCATCGGCTTGCTCTAAAACGGTGACTTTAACGCCTATCCGAGCCAACGCCAGTGCAGCAGCCAAGCCACCAATACCGGCGCCAGCTATCAAGAGATGGGGCATTTTATGAATCATGGCGGACGGGTTCTTGTGGCTTCAGTCGCATCAGGATACAAGCTCTGCAGCAAAGTTTGGCTGATTTGAATCAACACAGCGCGCAATTTAAGTTGCAGCGCATCTGCAGAACCCGCAATTTTTGCTTCGTTCCATAACTGATTCAAATGGTCTGATTGGCTCGCCATTGCCGAGTCAAGATGCGCAAGCCAAAACGCTGGTGGCTCAGTGGCCGTCCATGCGCCACGCCCTCGGCCAAAATGCGCCACGGCCAAATAGCCCAACAAGGCCGACTTGGTCAAATCATTCAACACTTCAGGCGTCCAGGCCAAAGTCGGCACGTCAACGCCTTTGACCACGTTATAGCCCCGTGCCAAACCTGCCGCACCCAAAGCACCCAACACGCCACCGGCCAACATGCCGCCACCCAGTGTCAAGCCACCACTCACGATGTCTGCCTTCAGCCCAGCCAAAGCACCCGTGACCACGCCACCCCACAACGCGGCTTTGCCTTCGCTTTTAGGTGCTTGCAGCGCATAGTGCTCGGCCAAGCGGGTCAAAACCAGCTTTGCAGCTTGGCCGTCCAAACCATGTAAGGCAATCAAGGTATCTGTACTGGTGCGAATATCAACATCTAGCCGCTGCGCCAAACGCGTCATGGCTTGTTCTTTAGGGGTTTGTACGCCCTCGCGACGCAAACCCATGGCGTTGCCCAGCGCAGCGCCCGCTTCAACGAATTTGCTGGCCCAACCCGCATCTTCAATCACCTCGCTGTCTAAAGCTGTACGACTCAAACGCTGCGACAACACATTTATGGATGCATGCCAGCGCTGCATATTGCGAGTTTGCCAAGCAGCGCTGAGCCGCTCCACCATTGCCAAACGCTTGGGCAATGCCTGCGCGACCGCTTTCAGCAAACGCCCCTCTTGCACCCAGCAGCGGGTAAACGCATCGAGCAGCAACACGTCCAAAACGACATGTTTATCGGCATTTTTACCGCCATTTTTACCGCTATGCTTCTGGCCGATACGCTCGCGCCAGCGCTGCAGCTCAGCCTGTGCCTGCTCAGGGGTGGCAGGTTGCCCGACTTGGTTCAGCAGCACAACGACGGGCTTGCCAATCAAATCCAGCACCTTCAACTCAGCGTCTAAATACGCCACATCGGCCGGCTCTTCCGAGGCGTTGACGAGGTACAGCACCACATCCGACTGCTCCAAAATATGCCGCACTGCGCGCTGGCTGTACCAAAACGCGCGGTTTTGCAGCCTGTCCCACACTTCCGATAAAAACCAAGCGATGGGGTTGCCCGCTTGGGAGAGTCGTTTAGCCAATAACTCACTGTCGCCAAAACCCGGCGTGTCCCACAGCTCAAGTCGCTCCAAAACGCCGTCATGCGGCGCTTGCACCAGCACGTGCCGCTCTGCGGTGTGGGTCACATGCTCAGCATCGCGCACTTCACCAATGTCGCACCCCAAAAGCGTACGTGCCAAGGTGGTTTTGCCGACGTTGGTGTGCGCAATCAGACTGAGCGCGATAGTTTGAACGGACGTGTAAGTCTCTTGTTCGTTGGGTGAAAACAGGTCTGATGGCTTGGTTTTTGGCTTTTTCGTCACCGTCGCTTGTGCCCCTAGCTGTGCCCCCAGCAATTGCTGCGAGTCGCGATAAGCCCACAGCGCCAGCAAACTACGTGGCAACAGCACGACCAAAAACACGGTGATGGCGTACCAGTGGATCCAACGCGCTGCGCTTTCTCCATGCACACTTTGACCGTGACCAGCCGGTGCACGCAATAGTTCAAAACTAGCCAGATCTGGCAATGCCGAACCACCCAACATACCGCCTAGCCAAACCGCTGGAGATAGGACAAAACGAACCAGTTGATGTGCAGATGGCGCAGACAAAAATGTACTTTGCCACAACGCTTGGTAGTCAAACACCAAGCCACGCCAATACATGGCCAGCAATGCGCCCAAAGCCAGCGCCGCTGCTGCCCAGTGCATCACCGTCGTGCCGCGCGCTAAGGCAACCGCTTTGGTTGCATCAAGTTTGGGTAACTTGAAATGCCGTGACTTGGACAGTGCATTCGCAGCGATCAAGCCATAAACAGCAACGTTCCACAACATCAACAGCAACAACGGTGGTGCAAGGATATTGACGGTATGGTCTGCGGAGCCAATGGCATCGGTTGCGATGCCCAAGCAAAATGCAAAAAAAACGACCAACCCACCCAACCATGTGGGCCAAGCCAAAACAGTCTGCAGGACACTGCGGGACTGCGTAGGCTTCATGGGCGGGTGAGGCGTCTGCTAGATTCGTTGATTCGCAAATTCGCTATTTCGAATATTCGATCAACGCTTCAAAAGCACTTTCAGCACGTTTTGCACACGGCGGGCAGCGCCATCGTCAAACGCACTGGCCAGCACTTTGGCGGCGTCTTGCGTCCAAGTTTGCGCAGGTGCGGGGTCGTTGCGTTTGGTCAGCAATTGCAGTTGCAACATGCGGCGGTCACCCAAATGGTCTGCCGGCGTTGGCAACTCGGCGGCCATTTCTAGGCGCAACAAGGCGGTTGCCGCATCAGCCGGTTTGCCTGCTGGCGCAGCTGCAATCGCAGCCGACCATGCGGTACGCGCATTGGCGTGCAATTGTTTGCCCATGTCTTGCGCACTTGGCATTTTGGCGGCGTCACGCGTTTGCCAAGCGTCAAGCAACTGCACCAAGACCTCGCCATGTGCTTGCGCGGCGAGTTTTTTGAGCGCCAACTGCGCATGTTCCAAAGCGTCGCGTTGCGCACGGAAGGCGGTGTCGCCCAAGCGTGGGCCACGGTCTTCAAAAGCTGGGCGTGCATTTCGGTCGCCGAAACGGTCATTGCGCCCCTCAAAACCACCCGTGCGGCTATCTCGGCTACCCTCTCGACCATCGCCTCGCCCCTCAGGACGTGGTCCACGGCCATCCGGTTTACGGTCGCCAAACTTGCCGCCACGCCCTGCGGCAAGTGCTGGCTGGTCTTTTCTAGTACCTGGGCGGTCGTCGCCACGCGCTGCCACAACCTTCTTAGGGGCTGGTTTCGGTGCCGGAACAGGTTCGACAGGCTCAGCAGATTCGGCGGTTGCAGCACCTTCTACAGGTTCGCCAATCGCTTCCAAAAGCGAAGGTTCAGCTCCTACACTTTCAGACGTTTCAAATGCTGCATTATTAATAGCAGACTCTTCAATAGATACGCCGGCTACAGCCATATTTGACTCATTTTTAGCCATTTTCGCAGCATCTTCAGCTTTTTGAGCCTCTGCAGCCACGGCCACCGC
Organism: Polaromonas sp.; assembly: GCA_043775055.1. Lineage (GTDB taxonomy): Bacteria > Pseudomonadota > Gammaproteobacteria > Burkholderiales > Burkholderiaceae_C > Aalborgiella. Next base: position 5,860 of record JAYVSU010000022.1, on the reverse strand, counting down.
AGCTGTTTGACCTTTGATGGCTGCTTCCAATGCCGTGATAGCGGCGCGGATTTGCTGACCGTCGCCCGAGGCGTTGGCGGCTTCCAAGGCTTTAGCGGCTTCCAAAACATGGCGGTCATGCTCGCCCATGGCGGAGGCGGCTTTTTCACGCTCTGCGGTTTTGCGGTTGAAGGCTTCGTCAATCGGCTGGCGGAAGGTATCCCACAGCTTTTGCTCAAACTTGCGGTCCAGCGGAATGCTTTGCGCCTCGTGCGTCCATTGCTGCTGCAGGTGTTTGACGGCGTCAATACGCAGCATGGGCATTGCGCCCAAGGCTTTGGCCTCTTCAATCATGGCGTGGCGGCGCTCAACGCTTTGCTTTTGTGCAGCTTGCAGGGGTGCGTAAGCGGCGTCCATGGCAGCTTTCCACAGCGGTTGCAGCTCGGCAAAGGTCTTCTCAGACACATGGCCCAGATTTTGCCAGCGCTCAGCCAACTGGTTCAAACCACGGCTTAGGCTCTTCCAGTCAGCGTGTTTGGCCATCTCGGCGGCAGGGCCAGCGCCCCATGTGCCGACATCAGCAATCAGTGCCAAACGCTCGTCGCGGTGGACGGCGTTTTCAGCCTTGACCTTCTCAATCCAAGCCTCTACAACAGTGTGGGCGGCGTTGCAGGCGTCGTCAAAACGCTTCCACAACACATGGTTAGCGGGGCCACCTTGGTCGGTTTGTTTCCATTGGTCACGCATGGCCCGCAAGGTTTCTTGCATTTTGCGGCCACCCAAGGCTTGGCCTTCTGGGCGTTTGAGCAAGCCTTCAGCTTTGATCAACAGCTCTTCACGCAGTTGGTCAGCGCGCCAGCGTTGCCAGCCTTCCAGTTCGCCGGCTGCAGCCAAAGCCGCGTGGGCTTGGTTTTCTAGTTTGTCGTCAATCAGCTTGCCGTTCTCTTTGAGCGCGTTGCGAAGCGCATTTGCAGCACCGGCACTGGCTTTACCATGACCCTCAGCCACTTCTTGCTCCACTTTTGATAGCGCCTCTTGCACATTCTTAGCCGCCTGCAGCTTGATTTCAGGGTCAATTTTCGGTTTTTTAGGCTTTACTTCAGCAGCCGGAGTGGCAACGCCACGCATAGCGCGCAGCTCATCGGCCCAGACCGGTACCGGCGGCAGCGGTGCAGCGGGGTCGGCTACGGCGGCTTCGGCTTGAGCTAAAGCGGCTTGAAAAGCCTCCCAAACCACCAATAATTGCGTTTTTGACGCTTCTAAGAGCGGGGTAAACTTGGCATCCACGCTGGGCCAGTTGGCGTCTTGCACCAAAGCCAGGGCTTGATCTTGCCAATGTTGCACATCTACTTGCAGGGTGGGCAGCACGCTGTGGGCATCGCGCCAGCTTTTGGTCGACAAAATCTCAGTACGCTGCGCCAGCAAAACGGCGGCTTCACGCTGCACTTGGGTGTGGTGTTGCAAGTCTTCAATGCTTTTGATGCGTTCAGCCAGTTTGACCTTGACGCTGGCCAAAGGCTCTTTAGACAATGGCGCACCGGCTTTGGCGGCATCGCGCTGCCAGGCCATAGCATCTGCAATGTTCAATTTGCTCAGCTTTAACAGTGTTTCAGCCTTTTGCGCCCATTCTGTACCCACGGCTTCTTGGCCTTTGGCGCGCTTCAACTCGTCCAGCTTCTCGCGCAATGGCTTCACAGCGCCTTTGTCGCGGGTGCCTAACTCTTTGAAAACATCCTGCATCTGCTCGACGCTGGGGTTGGTTGCCAACCAATCGCGGATGCGCGCCGCACGATCACCCGCTGTGGACGCCGAAAAAGCGCCACCTGTGAGAGCGTCTAAAGGATGGTTATCAGAAGGTTTGGCGGTCGCGGAGGCAGTCATCTTGGTCTTAGGAGTGGTGGAAGGCTTGGCTGGAGTCTCAGATTTAGAGGTAAGCGAGGTTAAGTAGCGAAGCATGTCTTATATATGGTAGTTGCGTCATCATTCTCCCCAGAAGAACCTTTTGGGGCGTATCTCATTTTGAGGGACAACTTTGAGTGCGAATGAAGAGAATGGGTTTGTCGATAAGCCCCTATTTTCGCTGTGTTTTGAGGGCAAAAGCGTTATCACACCCTCAATCGCCTCAAAATATCATTCAAACAAGCAAATTTGACACTCAAAAGTGCGACTCAATTGCAAAATAATAACTAAAAATGAGGTAATTAACAGATTTTTATTATTTTTTGACGGCTCTTGCATTTTTTTACAACTTAAAAACAGGCAAAAATCAAACATGGAGAGGTATCTCTAGATTTTGCAGCTTCAGCCTACCAAAATTTTCAAGTGAACAGCTTGTGCTGGCCAAACCAAAATCTGGTCGCCGCCTTTCGTTCTAGGGGTAAACCGCCATATTGCGCTCTCTTTTTGAGAGTGACTCATCATATTTCCATTGTCCAGCACAAATCAAAAGCAAAGACTAAGTTACGTTTACTTTCTTCATTTTTTCTCAATTTATGTATGGATAAACAGCTTAATGATGACAAATTTACATATAAAACAGATTTTATATACTTGACCTTGTCTTTGGACTGCAATTAGAATTCGCCAACCTTCAAAAATGAGGGATTACCCGAACTCGCTGCCGACATCCGGCAAGGGCCATCGTCACAAAAAGGATAGCACGATGACCGCATACCTATTGACTCGCTGATTGAGAAGCCATAGACGCAAACATAAACTTGCAAAGTGGCTGCAAAGAAGAGGAGAAGCTATGAACGCTATATCGAACACTGCAGACTTTGGTCTGCCGCAGAACACTCTGCAAAAATTGACCCAGCGCTTGCGCGCTAACCTGCAAACCGTAGCCAATGATACGGCCAGCGGTTTCATTGAAATCACCCAAAACGGCTTTGCCTTGTTGGGATTGGCTTTTGCCATCGTCGCTATGGTTTTGCTGGCTCGCCCAGACCTGCGCCAAGCTGGTGAAAAAGAATTGTTCAGCTGGCTGCAAGTGCGCCATGGCGTACTTGCCAGTGCTGGGATTTCCGCTGCTGACGCTGAAGTCGCCGTGGCTGACTTGGACGCCAGCGACCGTGCGACCGCGACTGACCCCGCCGACTTGCCCAAGCAGCAAGCTGCTGTGGCCTACTGGCTGAGCAAAAAGTACCGCGTCGCACCAGAGCCCATCAGCGCTTTGGTAGCTGAGGCTTATGCAATAGGTGCCAAAGCCAAACTGGACCCTACGCTGATTTTGGCCATCATGGCGATTGAGTCTGGCTTCAACCCCTTTGCTCAAAGCCCCGTGGGCGCGCAAGGCCTGATGCAAGTCATGACCAAAATCCACAGTGACAAGTACGAAGACTTTGGTGGCACATTAGCGGCCTTTGACCCTTTGACCAACCTGCGGGTCGGCGTCAAAGTGCTGCAAGAGAGCATTTCACGCGCTGGCGGCTCGGTTGAAGGTGGCTTGAAGCATTATGTTGGCGCAGCCAATATGGTGGGTGACGGCGGTTACGCAGCCAAAGTGATTGCTGAATACTCCCGCTTACACCAAGTCGCAACGGGGAAACCAGCGCCGATGACCGCCGCCTCGTTGCGTGCGAGCGCCACCGTGTCTTTCTTGCCGAATGTCACGCCATCGTTGTCGGCAGAGCAACCTAGCATCATGCCTGCTGTGGCGCCTGTAGCTCCTGCGCCAGTCATGAGCAATGAAAAAATTGCTCTTTTGACAAACCCAGCATTTTCTTTGCTGCACTAAGAGTCGACGTGTAGTAGCCGACGCTGACGACCATTTGTCAGCTACTTTAGGGCTTGGCTACTTTAGGGCTTATGCTGTTTGTGTTGTTTGTGAAATAGGTTATAAAAGGTAACAACTTTCACCAATTGCCACATCGCACAACATGAACGCTACACAACCACGATCGTTTTCCACCATTTCACTGTCAACTGCGCGCCATGTTTTGGCTTTGTTGGCTTTTTCAGCAACCATGGGGTTGGCACACGCGCAAAGCGGGGTCACAGATACGACGATAAGCATTGGTGCATCGGCGGTGTTATCAGGCCCCTTAGGGCCCCAGACGGTCGAATACAGCCAAGGATCCAACCTCTACTTCGACGCACTCAATCAAAAGGGAGGCGTCAATGGCCGAAAAATCATCTATAAAACGCTGGATGATGGCTTTGACGTTACCCGTGCCGTTGAGAACACCCGCAAATTGATTCAAGAAGACAAGGTCTTTTTGATCTATCACAACACCGGAACCGCACAAACGGCCGCGATTTTGCCTTTAGCTGCAGCAAGCAAAACTGTTATTTTTGGCCCTGTGACGGGTGCTGCGCCCTTCCGTGAGAAATTTAACCGCTACTTGTTCAACGTCAGAGCCAGTTACGCCAACGAAGCCTTGGCTATTGTCAAACAGCTGACCCAAGTAGGTTTGTCAAAAGTTGTGGTGTTTTACCAAGACGACGGACTGGGCAACACCGTGCTGACCGAGATTAAAAAGGCCGCTGAAGCTCAAAAATTCGAATTGGCTGGTTTTGTCAAACTAGACCCTAAAAAACCAGACTTCAAAGCCGCAGCAGCGCAAATTGAAAAACTGGCACCGCAAGCCGTGGTGATGGGCACGGCGGGTAAAACCTTCAGTGATTTGGTCAAAGCTGTCTATGACACTACTGCCCGACCCGCTTACTATGGACTGTCGATTGTCAACAGCAGCGGTTTGGCCAAGGCTTTGGGGCCACAAGCACGCGGCATTGTGCTCTCACAAGTGATGCCCTCCTTGCGCGACCCTTCTGTCAGTGTCGTCTCTGAGTACCTGGCAACCTTAAAGGCGCAGAGTGCGACAAGCACCCCTTCCAACTCGCAGTTTGAAGGCTTTCTGCATGCCAAGCTGTTAACTGAAGGCCTGCGCAAAGCAGGTCGCAACCTGTCGACAGAGAGTTTGATCAAGGCCTTTGAGTCTTCTGGCGAAATCAGCTTTGGCAAATTCACCGCGCGTTACTCCCCACAAGCACACCTAGGCTCTTCTTATGTTGAATTGGGCATTCTGGACACAGATGGCCAATTGCGCCGCTAGACACAGACTTGAATCACCTTTTTGCCCACTTACCCAAGATGGGATAAACTACGTCAGTACGCAACTGGCGATAGGCAAGGCTGCTTTGGTTTTTTAAAGTCGTTTTGCTGATGTGGGCTCTTTTCGCAGTATTTTGGTCATTTGGATCAACTGCAACAACCACTGGGAAGCGTGCCGCAGGCGATTTAGAAGCATTTTCAGCTTCAAGTCGCTTGTGTTCAGCCGTTCGTCTGGGCAGTCTTTGTTGTTGGCCGCATCGCTTGTCGACTGTGGCTTGCCTGGGACAATCGCCTATCAATATTCATGAATGGACTGACACATGTACAACCGCAATATTCTTGTTGAACAAACTGACCCTGAGCTGTACGCAGCGATTTTGGCTGAAAACGCCCGCCAAGAGCACCACATTGAGCTGATTGCCTCTGAAAACTACGCCTCCCCCGCCGTTATGGCCGCGCAGGGTAGCCAGCTGACCAACAAGTATGCCGAAGGCTATCCAGGCAAGCGCTACTATGGCGGCTGCGAACACGTCGATGTGGCCGAGCAGCTGGCCATAGACCGCGTCAAACAAATTTTTGGTGCAGAAGCCGCCAACGTGCAGCCCCATTGCGGCGCATCGGCCAACGAAGCCGTCTTTTTGGCGTTTTTGAAGCCCGGCGACACCATCATGGGCATGAGCCTGGCCGAAGGCGGTCACTTGACACACGGCATGCCGCTGAACATCAGCGGCAAATGGTTCAACGTCGTCAGCTACGGCTTGGATGCGAACGAAGCCATTGACTACGACGCGATGGAGCGCAAAGCCCACGAGTCAAAGCCCAAGCTCA
>JAYVSU010000021.1:0-19613 GCA_043775055.1 Polaromonas sp. | reverse complement strand
CGTGCTTCTCAGAATTGGTAGTTCAAGGAGGCTCTTATGTTTACACATCTGTGCCTCTCTTAAGCTACTGTTTCGCGCACTTCGTAGTTGAATTCAAGATATAGTTAATGAAAACTAATAAATAGCTACATCGAATGTCATAGTCGTGGTGAATTCATTAACTGTTTCAATTAACTATGGCTGAAACAACGCAACTCACGGTACCTCCGACTGGCAAGGTGGTAATTGCAAAGCCCGCCTCGAATTGCGCAATAGTTGGTGAGGCAGGACCCGTAGCTGTTCCACCATAAGTACACGTTATCGCGCCCGTTTTAGTCAATCGAGTACCCACAGGATCTTGCAATACAGCGCCATCAGCGGCAGCGGGGCCATTATTGGTTACCGTAATCGTGTAGGTAGTCGTATCACCAACAGCTACAACTGAGCGAGCATCAGTTTTAGTGATAATCACCGCGGCCGTGCAATTGACCATAGTACTGTCTGCAGAGGCATTGTTGGCCGTATTGGTAGCCTCCCCAATGGCCGCAGTACTGATGGTAGCGGTGTTAACTTGGGGCCCTGGGCAGGCCGTCGCGGCAATGCGTACCGGTACGGAAATGCTAACCAAATCAGTGGTCGCAGCCATAGCGACTGTATTGGGGTTGCGTGTGCAGGTGAAGCTGCTCGCGCCCACTACCCCAACGCAGGCCCAATTCGCAGCATCTGCGCCTGCAACTGTCGGTGTTGAGTCCAAGCTAAACCCTGTAGGCAGCGTATCTGTCACCGTTAAGGGCGCAGCCGTTAGCTGTGCAAGGGTGGCATCGGTGGCTTGATTGGCTGCATAGGTGAGATCTTGAATCGCTCTGCCATTGTTTCTAACCACAATGGTGTATGTACCAGCCAAAGCCGCACCGCTGATAGGTAGCGTAGCAGGCGTGTGTGTTTTTACGACCGACAAATCGGCAGACAAAGTCACATCCTCTGCCGTGGTTCCAGCGACCAAGCCGTTGTAGTTGCTGCCAGGGATCGCACCACCCGCACTGGCACCGGTCTCGTACGTCGCGTTGGCTGTGCCGCCTACTTGTGCACCAGCCCGGTTCGAGGTGTTGTTCGTTACAGGTGTTACTTCACGGGCTACCGTGCTGCGTGTCGGGTCAAGGTATTTCACACCGGCAGGATTGTGATAGGTGCCGGCTGAAGCAGTTGCAGGTACGGTGACGACAAAAGTCAACACCACATTGCCGCCGCCAGGGATCGTCAAGTTATTCCAAACAGGGGCAGCAACAGGCGTGCCATTGGTTGCGAGGTTGGCGACTGTACCTGGATTGCTGGCCACGGCCGGAACGCCGGGGGTTGCGCTTTCAATAAACCCACCAAAAGCAGCGCCTGACAGTGGTGGCGTGAACACTACGCTGTTGGTGCTTGCAAAAGTCCAACCCGGTGGTAAGGTGTTGTCAACAATATCTGCACCGATGGCTGCACCACTGCCGGTATTGGCTACACGAATGGTGTAAGTTGCCGTGGTTGCACCAGTTATGCTGATAAGCGGCGTACTCGTGGCCTTGGTTACTGTAAGAGTTGGTAGGCAAAGCGCGCCTGCACCAGTGCCGCTGGGGTCGCCCCCCACTGCACCAGACACACCACCCGCACCCGAAGTCGCACCGTTAGCCGCACTACAGGGGGCGACACCCGTGGTAGGACAATCGCCGACGTTTGTAATACCGTTAGCGCCACCTACGACATTGGTCGCCCCGCCATCGGTGTAGACCACACCACCGCTGCCGCCGCCGCCGCCTGCATGCGCAGTGCCGCCCGGTGCAAAACCATCACCGCCTCTGGCACCGGCAGCATTGATGGTTAAAGCGCCTACGGCGTTGCTAGCTGTATTGACAAGAACCGATCCGCCAGCGCCGCCGCCGCCGCCGCTGTCATTGTTGATCTGCGTTTGACCGGTGGCACCATTCGCATTGATCGTTCCAGTACCCGTCATGGTGCCCGCACGAATCATCACAATGCCGCCACCTGCACCACCACTGGATGTCACCCCAGCGCTGTTGTTGTTACCACCCGCGCCGCCACCGCCACCCATGACCAAGCGTCCAGTAGCGTTTTGTGCGAACAAAGCACCGCCAATACCGCGTAAATCTTGACCGGTACCCGCAGGCCAACCTGCACCGCTCCAACCATAACCACCAAAGCCACCGATACCGCCGTTGCTACCGCCACCGCCGCCGCCGTTATCACGCCCGCCATCCCAGTTGTCGCCGCCACCGCCAGCATTGCCTGGCGCGCCTTTTCCTTGGCCGCCACCGGTGTAGTCAGTACCAGTCGCCGTAACTGAATTGGTAACTGAATCGTAGATATAAGCGGGCGAGCCAGCGATGCCTTCCCCTTTGAATGCCGCCAAATTGGTGGTGATATTGGTCGCAGTGACATAGGTTATTGCTGTATCTGCCGTGTTGTTCCAAACTTGGCCCCCGCCCCCTCTAAAGCCGCGCCCAGCAACATCAACTGTGGAGCCACCCATAGCAAGCGTGCCTGCAACGTCCAAAAGCACCACGCCACCCGTGGATCCATTCCAATAAGGCGCGGTGATATTGCCCGTCAGCGTGGCTGAAGAATATTGCGGCACACGAATAATCTGATACGTGCGACGGTTTGTTGTGGCCGCTGCATCTTGCACGTATGAGGCAGTCAGTGGAGACCCCACCAAATCCAGTGAAGTGGCTGTCGTTGCTGGACCCGCACGTAAATATTGGTATCGACCAGCCAAGCAGCTGCCAGCGGGATCGGTATAGCCACGCCCGGTGCCATCACCTGCACCGTAATTGTTGGTATTGGTTGTATTGATGTTCTCGCATTGCATCTGAATGATGACAAACTGATCTCCAGCCGAGGGGGTGGCTGCTGCACCCGTACTCGCGCCCAGTGCGATAGACGTTGTTCCTGCGGCCACTGAACCTGTGTTTTGCGGCTGGTAATATGTGTTGACAATGCCAGTGATAGATGCAGGCCCGTTCTTACCCGGCATGGCACAAGTTTGAGCATGTACCAGTCCCACATGCAAGACAGCAAGATAGCAGAGCGCTAATTTTTGCAATGTAGCACTAACCTTCTTTATCGCTACGTCATAGACCATGTTCATCCCCGTGATATATAAATTGACACCATAGGAAATTACAAACTGAGGTTTGTATACTAGCTACAGTCTTAAATTGTTAACTTTTGTATGCGAAATTAGATTATTTTTCGTTTAACAAAAAGTTACGCATTGTAACACAATCAACTTCATGAAATTGTGATCAATTTATATCAAACGCGACTGCTGGGAACAGTCCGTAGGCTCGCTTTGATTAAGCGATAAACAGCCCTTTGTACTGCTCGCGCAGCAGGTTTTTCTGCACTTTACCCATGGTATTGCGCGGTAGTTCAGGACAGACGAAGCAGCGTTTGGGGATTTTGAAATTGGCGAGTTTGGCTTTCAAATCGGCCAAAACCGCCTCGGACGTGAGCGTCGCACCCGGTTTCAAAATCAGTACCGCCACGCCTACTTCGCCAAAATCGGGGTGCTGCACACCAATAACGGCGCTCTCGGCAACGCCGGTCATGTCGTTGATGTAACCCTCAATCTCTGCCGGGTAGACGTTGTAGCCGCCGCTGATGATGAGGTCTTTGCTGCGGCCCACGATCGTGACGTAGCCCCGTTCGTCGATTTTGCCAACGTCCCCCGTTTTGAAGTAACCGTCTGCCGTGAACTCTTCAGCCGTCTTTTCGGGCATGCGCCAGTAGCCTTTGAAGATATTGGGGCCTTTGACTTGGATGCCGCCAATCTCACCGACGGGCAAGGTTGCCCCTTCGTCGTCTTGGACTTGCAGACTGACGCCGGGGAGAGGGAAACCGACTGTGCCACCCCTGCGTTCGCCGTCCTTGGGCGAGTAAGGATTAGACGTCAACATCGCCGTCTCGCTCATGCCGTAGCGCTCCAAAATCGTGTGCCCCGTGCGTTCTTGCCAGGTGTTGAAGGTTTCCAAAAGCAACGGCGCTGAACCCGCAACAAAAAGTCGCATATTGCGAACAGCCTCTTTGTTCAAACCTGCCTCTGCCAGCAAACGCACGTACAAGGTCGGTACACCCATAAACACGGTCGCTTCGGGCAGTTTTTGCATCACAATTTTGGGATCGAATTTGGACAACCAAATCATCTTGCTGCCGTTAAGCAGCGCCCCGTGCAGCGCTACAAACAGGCCGTGGACATGGAAGATGGGCAAGGCGTGGATGAGCACATCGTTCGGCTGCCAACCCCAGTATTCCTTCAGCACCTGCGCGTTGGACAGCAGGTTGTTGTGCGACAACATCGCGCCTTTGCTGCGTCCTGTGGTGCCGCTGGTGTACAAAATGGCCGCCAAATCGTCGGCTTGGCAGACGGCGGGGGTATGCAGATCGCTGCAGTGAGCGGCGCGGTCTAAGAGCGAACCCGTGCGGTCCTCACCCAGTGTGAAGACGTTTTGCGTGCCCGCTTTGAAGGCGATTTTGCTGACCCAGCCGAAGTTGGCGGGGCTGCAGACGACGACGGACGGCTCGGCGTTGCCGATGAAATATTCAATCTCAGCGCTTTGGTAGGCGGTGTTGAGCGGCAAAAATACGTAGCCGGCGCGCAAGGTTGCCAAGTACAGCATCATGGCTTCGACCGACTTTTCCACCTGTACAGCCACCCGCGCACCTTTGGGTAAGTCCAGCGACTTCAATAAATTCGCCATCATGGCAGTGGCACGGTCAATATCGCGCCAGCTGTAGTTCAGGCTGGCATCGGCAGAAATGACAGACTCGACGGCCACGGCGTCTAGGTTTTTGGGGAAAGCTGTGCGCAAGGCGGTAAAGAGATTGTGGTTCATGATGAAGAATTAATCGTGGGTCCAAATAGGTTTGCGTTTGGCAATAAAGGCACTGATGCCCTCTTGATGCTCGGCACTGTTGGCGTAGGCGTAAGTATTTTCAAGCTCACTATTTACTATTGAATTTATAGCTGAATCATCAACAAATACGCCGGCTAGAAGCTTATTTACAGACTTATTTAGCCCTCTAAACGTCTGCTTATTCAATCTGGCAGCCTGCGGCGCGAGCGCCAAGATGCGGTTGACGGATTGCATAGCCGAGGTGGCCACGTCAGCATCGGCTACAACGCGGTTCAAAAAGCCGCGCTGCAGCATGGTGGCGGCGTTCAGCGCGGCGGCTTCCAGTAGCATTTCGCGCGCCGTCAGCTCGCCAACAGCGCGGGCGACCACTTCAGCCTCTTTGGGCGCCATGGGGAAACCCAGTTTGGCAATCGGGGCGCCAAATTTGGCGGATGTACCAGCAATACGGATATCGCAACAACTCGCCATTTCCACACCTGCGCCCATGCAGGTACCGTCAATCTGCGCGACGATGGGCACGTCGCAAGCCAGCATGGCTTGCAAACCGCCCCATACGTCGATTTCGTGAAATTCCCGCAAACTGGCTTCATTGAACCGAAAGCTGGGGTATTCAGAAATATCTCCGCCGGCGCTGAAAGCGCTCAAATTGCCACATGGCGCACCTGAAATTAGTACACAGCCAGTGTTTTTGTTGCTTTGTATGCTCTCAAAAACAGAGCGTAATTGCTGCCACATGTGACGTGACATGGCATTGAGTTTGGCGGGGTTGGACAAAACCACCCGCGCCAAACCGCCCTGCACGCTGCAGCTGACATCGCCATGAACCACGGCGGTTGATTGTTCTGTAACAGTCTCGGCCACCATCAATCCAGCTTGGCTCCAGACGCTTTGACGACTGCCGCCCAGCGCTTCACCTCGCCGCTTACAAACGCGCCAAACTGCGCGGGGGTTTGTGTACCAAACTCCGCGCCATTATTCGCCCAAGCCAGCTTGGCCTCATCGGTGTTGCCGGCTTTTTTGAATTCTTCAACAACGCGCCCTTGCACATCTGCTGGCGTGCCTTTGGGCGCCCACAGGCCGTACCATGTGGTGACGGTGTAGTCTGGCAAACCCAGCTCGCCTGCACACGGGACGTCTGGAAAAGCAGGGTTGCGCTTCAAGCCAGACACCATCAACGCTTTGATGCGACCGCCTTTGATGTGGTTGGCTGATGAACCCAGCCCGTCAAACATCATGTCCACATTGCCCGAAATCAGGTCAACCAGCGCAGGGCCTGCGCCACGGTAAGGAATATGGGTGATGAAGGTTTTGCTTTGCTGTTTGAACAATTCGCCTGCCAAATGGTGCGAGGTTCCACCGCCCGCAGAGCCATAGTTGAATTTACCGGGGTTGGCCTTGACTTGCGCGAGGAATGCTTTGAAGTCTCCTGGGAATTTCTTCGGATTCACCACAAGCACCTGTGGCACATTAGCCAAGAGCATCAGTGGGATGAAGTCTTTTTCAATGTCGTAGTCCAGCTTGGGATACATACTAGGCGCGATGGCGTGGTGCACCGCCCCCATAAACAAAGTGTAGCCATCGGGTTGCGCTTTGGCCGCAATACCGGCACCCAAGGTACCGCCAGCGCCGCCACGGTTATCAATGACCAGCTGTTTGCCAACAAGTTTTGAAAACTGACCAGACAATGGCCGAGCAAATGCATCGGTTCCACCACCCGCTGGGAACGGCACAATCATCGTGACCGGTTTAGTAGGCCAAGTGGATTGCGCAAAACTGCTGACTGCACCGAAGGGTAATGCTGTTGCCAAAGCAGCTTGTAACACTGAGCGGCGCTTGATGAGGGATTGGGTTTGAATGGGTTGTGGGGATTGATTCACGAACTGTCTCCTTTGGTTTTTATAAAAAAATGTACAAATCTTCAATGCCACCCGATACGGGGACTTTCCCCTGCGCGAGCAAAGCGCGGTGTTTGTCTAGCTTGCGCAGGTCATACAGATAATTGACCATCACGCCGTAAGACTGCTTGAGGCCTTTGGGAGATGGGTCGCCCGCCCAGTTGAGCCGCTCTACCCGCGCGCCATTGCCCAGGTGGAAACGGGCGACTGGATCGACAGGCGTGCCCTCCTTCAATTCGCGGCCCAGATATTGGGCGGCGCAGCGCAGCAACATGTGGCTGATGGGGGATGTCGGCTCCAAAGTTAGCGGCTGATCGACCATGGCCAAAAAAATCTCGACCAAGACGGCGGGCGGTGAGTTGTCAACGCGCATCTCTTTGGCCAATTTTTGACGGGATTTATCGTCGAGCTGCGCAAAGATCGCTGCCGCATTTTTGACCAGCCAGGCTCGAAAACCAGGTATCGGCGACAGCGTTGCAAAGGTTTTGAGTTTTGGGAACTCGATCTTCATGGTTTCAACCACATTTTTGATAAGCGAATCGCCAAAGCTGACCCCACGCAAGCCCGATTGGGTGTTACTGATGGAGTAAAAAATCGCGGTCGTGGCTTTTTTCAGGTCCTCAACATCGGTGGGGGCGGCTGACTCGTCCAAGAGCGGGGTAATACTGTCGGCAATGTCGTTGAGCAATGCCACTTCGACAAAAATAAGCGGTTCATCCGGCAAGCGGGGATGGAAAAAGCCATAGCAACGACGGTCGCTGTCGAGGCGGTTTTTCAGGTCGGCCCAGCTTTTGATGTCGTGGACGGCTTCATACTTGATGAGCTTTTCAAGCATGGACGCCGGCGAATCCCAGCTGATGCGGCGTAGCTCCAAAAAGCCCACGTCAAACCAGGTGGAGAACATGTATTCCATCTCCACGTCCAAAGCCAGCAGGCTTTTGTCGGCTTTGAGGAAAGGCAAAATCTCGGCTCGCATATTGACCAAAAACTGGATACCTTCCGGGAACACGCTGAAGCGCTGCAACAGGCGGCGGCGCGGTGACACGGTGCTTTTGCGCAAGCGCACCTCGGCGACGGCCTCATCTGGCGTACCGATGGCGGCGGCGTATTGTTCTTGCGCTTTTTTGGAGACCGTTGGGTTAGCCATGAACTGCTCACTCATCAGCAACCAGCAGTCCCGCCGCAGCTCAGGCGATGCTTTGGCGTACCACTGAGCCGCCACTTTAGCGCGCCGCCCGCCCTCAACCTCACTCACGCGTGGGTCGACAATGGCTTGCAGATCTTCCAGCGTGCGACGCAGAACGCGGGGAGACATGGCTTCTTTTTGATGTTTCAACGTACCTTGCAAACGTTCAGCCGTGTTTCTGGCCGTGCTTTTTACTATACTTTTTATAGCTACATCACCAATATTTACGCCAGCTAGTGTACTTTTTAACACTGAAATCTTGCCCTTTATGCCTGTTTTAACTGGCTCAGACTGTTCCACTGCTAAAGGTTCAACGACGGCAGGCACGTCAACCAGAGTGACAGCTTTGGGGTGCGGCAACAGTTTGGAGACCTTGCTACTGATCCATTCTTGCGTATTCATGCGGCGGCCTTGGTGGGGTTGATCGTGGGGCGGACGATGTTTTCAGACATGACTCCCTCTTGAACGACACTGGCCAAACGGCTAGTCAGACTCTCTCGGTGCTCGGCCAAGTCACGCAGCGCGACGCGCTGGCGCGTCAAATGGGTGCGCATTGCCGCCTCTGCGCCTTCAGGGTCTCGTGCTTTCAAAGCCGCAAACACGGCTAGATGCTCGCTCAAACTGTGCTCCAAACGCCCAGGCGCATGCAACTGCTGCAAACGGGCCAGCTTCAAGATTTTACGCAAATCGCCAATCACCTGCGCCAACCAGCGGTTGTTAGCCAAAGTGATGATGGCTTCATGGATGGTGTAGTTGACTTGGTAATAGTCGGCGATGCGCTTGGCTTCGGCATGCCCCACCAAGCGCTGATGCAAAATCTCCAGCGCCGCCAAGTCTGCATCGGTGGCGTTTTTGGCGGCTTCAAAGGCACAACGCCCCTCCAGCAAAGCAATCACGGGGAAGATGTCGTCCAAGTCTTTCTCGGTCACCTGGCTCACAAAGCAGCCTTGGCGCGGCTCGTGACGGACCAAACCTTCAAAAGCCAAGACCTTCAGCGCCTCGCGCAGCGGCGTGCGGGAGATGCTGAGTTTTTCGCAAAGCGCAGGCTCGTCCAAAAATGCGCCTGCAGCCAATTCTCCCGAGAAAATCTGTTCCCGCAAAGTGCTGGCGACCTGCATGTGCAAGGAGTTAGGGACGAGACGCATGGTTTGTTGGTGCTTTTTTTTGTAATTCTGCGTAATTATAGGAAATTACAAAGTAATAAACAACTGAAAAGCGTCAACGTTTACCCTAAATCGGTGCAACTACCTCGCCCTTTGGGCACCCCTTCAGGTTGAAGGGGAATTTAGGAAATTAGCTTTCATTCCCCTTCATGTTGAAGGGGTGGCGTGAAGCGACGGGGCGGCTTTCATAATATCAAATAAATAGCTACTTAAGCAATAAACACGTCGACTGTAGGCAAAATATGCCTTCAGATACACTGATTAAGCTAAATCCGCTCAATAATCAGTGCAATCCCCTGCCCCACACCGATGCACATGGTGCACAAGGCATAGCGGCCTTGAATACGCTCCAACTGATTCAGGGCAGTCGTCACCAACCGCGCCCCACTCGCGCCCAGAGGGTGACCCAGTGCAATCGCGCCACCATTGGGGTTGATGCGGGTGTCATCGTCGGCAAGACCCAGATCGCGCAACACCGCCAAACCTTGAGCAGCGAAGGCTTCGTTGAGTTCAATCACGTCCATCTGCGCCAGAGTCAAACTTGTCAAAGCCAAGACTTTGCGGGTCGCCGGCGCGGGGCCGAAACCCATGATGCGGGGAGCAACACCTGCCGTGGCCATGCCAACCACACGGGCGCGGGGTTTGAGACCGTATTTTTTGACAGAATCTTCATTCGCAAGTAACAAAGCGCAAGCGCCGTCGTTAACACCTGAAGCATTTCCAGCGGTGACTGTGCCGTCTGGGCGAACAATGGGTTTGAGCTTCGCCAACACGTCGAGCGTGGTGGCGCGGGGGTGCTCGTCTTGATTGACGATGAGTGGATCGCCCTTCTTTTGCGCAATCGACACCGGTGTGATTTCAGCATTGAAAAAGCCGCTTTGCTGCGCCTTGACGGCGTTCAGCTGGGAACGCATGGCCATCAGGTCTTGGGCGGCGCGGTCAATGTTGAAGTCGGTGGCGACGTTTTCTGCGGTTTCAGGCATGGAATCGACGCCGTATTGCGCTTTCATGAGCTTGTTGACGAAGCGCCAGCCGATGGTGGTGTCATACACAGCGTTGTTGCGGCTGAAGGCAGTTTCAGCTTTGGGCATGACAAAGGGGGCGCGGCTCATGCTTTCGACGCCGCCGGCGATCATCAAACCGGCTTCACCAGACTTGATGGCGCGGGCAGCGGTGCCAATGGCGTCCAGACCAGAGCCGCAGAGACGATTGATGGTGGCGCCTGGCACATCAACTGGCAAACCGGCCAATAAGGACGACATGTGTGCCACGTTGCGGTTGTCTTCACCGGCTTGGTTGGCGCAGCCGTAGAGCACGTCCGTCACTGCAGCCCAATCGACACTGGGGTTGCGGGCCATGAGGGCGCGGATGGGAATGGCACCTAAATCATCAGTGCGAACCGATGACAAAGCGCCACCGTAGCGGCCGAAAGGGGTGCGGATGGCGTCGACAATATAGGCATTAGTCATAATTAAATACAGGTAAAACTAGCTGTAGCCGGCTTATTTATTGCCTTAGCAGCTAGTGTTTATATAGCAAAAAAAGTAAACTGAATTAGTACGTTTCTAAATGCAAGCGGCCTTCTTTTTTGAGCGCCGTGTCCACTGTATCCCAAGACAAACCCGCTTCTTCGGCGATATGACGCATAGCGGACAGCACGCCCTCCTCCATGCTTTTCAGGCCGCAGACGTAGAAACAGGTGTTGGCATCAGCCAACAACGGTGCTAAATCTGCAGCACGCTCGCGCATCAGGTCTTGCACGTAACGCTTGGGTTGACCGGGCGTACGTGAGAAGGCGAAGTTGTTGTCGATAAAGTCTTTGGGTAAGCTTTGCAGCGGGCCAAAATAAGGCAATTCTTCTTTGGTTCGTGCGCCAAAAAACAGCAGCAGTTTGCCACCGTCAAATTTGCCCGACTGGCGCAAACGCCGCCGCCACTCGGTCATGGCGCGCATGGGGGCACTGCCGGTGCCGGTGCAGATCATCACGATATTAGATTTTGGATGGTTGGGCATCAAAAAGCTGCTGCCGAACGGGCCAATGATTTGAACCGTATCACCCACCTTCAAATCGCACATGTAATTGGAAGCCACGCCACGCACGGGCTTACCTTGGTGGTCTTCCAGCACGCGTTTGATGGTTAAAGACAGGTTGTTGTAACCGGGCCGCTCACCATTGCGTGGGCTGGCAATAGAGTATTGGCGGGCATGCTGCGTCTTGCCGTTAGCATCTGCGCCGGGTGGCAAAATGCCGATCGACTGGCCTTCCAGCACCGGGAAAGGCATGATGCCGAAATCAAGCACGATGTGGTGGGTATCGTAGTCCACACCGCTGGTCTTTCCGACTTCTGTGACCCGAACATTGCCAACGACCGTGGCTGTGATGGGCGTTTTTGGACCATACAAATTCGTATATGCGTGCGCTGCAGACCACGGTGGAATACTTGCGCCGTAGTTAACAGGCGCAGTAGATGCGGTTGCAGCGGCGTTGGTTTGAAAAGCTGTGTCGACCACAGCAGACGAAGTGTCAGCCACCGCAGCAGATACTTCTGAAGCATCAACACCCAATTGCTCTGCGATTTGCTCAGCAGATAATTCTGCTGGCAAGTCATCCCACGTCAACTGAACTTCTGGCGAATAAGCCATCACACGCGGCATCATGCGCCAATTGTCAATCGAACCCGTTGGGCATGGCGAGATACAATCCATACACAGATTGCACTTGGTGGCGTCAACCACGTAGTTGCGTGAATCGTGTGTGATGGCCTGCACGGGGCAAATCGCTTCACAGGTGTTGCAGCGTATACATATCTCGGGGTCGATGAGATGCTGCTTGATCACTTCGGTATTCATGTAAGTTGCCTTTTAAGTAAGCGAATGCCGCCGCGCCGGGCCGCCCCAAGCAAGGCACGGCCCCACGGGGGGCAGCGCAGTACGCGAAGCGACAAGCGTGGGGGCTCAATTGAAACGAACGTACTCAAAATCCACAGGTTGGCGGTTGATACCCATTGCAGGTGGTGCGATCCAACCAGCAAACTTGCCTGGCTCAATGCACAAACCCATCAAACTTGCCACATAGGCGCGGTCTTCTGGTGATGGAATCCACTCGTATTTTTTGACTTCCCATTCAACATCACTCACGATGCGGCCTTCTGGCGACATTTTGATGCCGGCCAAAGGCCCAATGTTGCGGTTAAAGGCTTTGTGTGGCACGGTCAAACGGGTTGTGATGCCTGCTTTGTCGAGCACGCGGTTCCAGCGCTCAACACCAGCAACTGAATCTTTGATGTAATCGTCACGCAGCACTTCGTTCAGCGCGTTCAGCATTGGCACTTCTTTGGTACCGAGTTGACCGTCTTTGACTTCCAAAATACTGTATGTTTGGCCGCGCAACATGTGGTCATCCGTGCGCTTACCTTCTTCGTAACGGCCTTTGAGACCTGAGCTGTAGAAAGTCGCCGCGTTGCTAGACTCATCAGCACCAAACAAGTCAATCGTTACGCTGTAATGAAAATTGATATACCGCTGAATAGTAGGAATATCAATCACGCCAGCAGCGCGAAGTTTGTTCACATCGTCGGTTTTCAGCTCATTCATCACTTGAACGGTGCGCTGCAACACGCGGGAGATACCGCTTTCGCCCACAAACATGTGATGCGCTTCTTCGGTCAACATGAATTTTGTTGTTCTAGCCAATGGGTCAAAAGCACTTTCAGCCAACGCACTGAGCTGGAACTTACCATCGCGGTCGGTGAAGTATGTGAACATGAAAAACGCCAACCAATCGGGTGTCTTTTCATTAAACGCACCCAAAATTCGGGGGTTGTTTTCATCTCCGCTGCGGCGCTCCAACAAGCCTTCGGCTTCGTCACGACCATCGCGGCCAAAATGTTTGTGTAGCAAAAACACCATGGCCCAGAGGTGACGACCTTCTTCCACGTTGATTTGGAACAAGTTGCGCATGTCGTACATGCTGGGTGCCGTCAGGCTCAAATGGCGTTGCTGTTCTACAGATGCTGGCTCGGTATCACCCTGAGTGACGATGATGCGGCGTAGGTTGGCACGGTATTCGCCGGGCACGTCTTGCCAGACTTTTTCACCTTGGTGATCACCAAAATGGATGGTGCGATCCTCAGTGGCCGGGTTCATAAAAATGCCCCAACGGTAGTCACGCATTTTGGTGTGGCCAAATTGCGCCCAGCCCTGCGGGTCTACGCTGATGGCGGTACGCAGGTAAACGTCGCTATTGGCTGAGCCCTCAGGGCCCACATCATCCCACCAATTGATGAAGTTGGGCTGCCACTGTTCCAAGGCGCGCTGCAAAGTGCGGTCTTCACTCAGGTTAACGTTGTTAGGAATCTTCTCGCTGTAGTTGATACTAGACATCATGTTCTCCAAAAAACACTGACTCGGTGGATAAATGTAAGGTTGCGCCGCGCCACCAGGACTCACGGCACACAACGAGGAATTACAAAAAAATTAAAGAAAAAATTAAACGCGATTCCAGTCAAAGACGGCTTTATCGCCTTTGCCGTAGACCTTCAGTGCACCCTTTTCACCGACCGCATTGGGGCGCTGGAAAATCCAGTTTTGCCAAGCTGTCAAGCGGCCAAATACGCGGGTGAACATATTTTCTGGGCCGTTAAAGCGCAGGTTCGCCTCCATGCCGGTTAATGCGTCTGGCGACATGACAACGCGCTCTTCGATGACGATACGAATTTCGTCTGCCCAGTCAATGTCATCAGGGTTCAAGGTAATCAAACCCACAGCAAAAGCAGCGTCCGCATCCAACGGTTTGCCAATAACAGCGCGAACGGCATCCAACGCCGGCTGCTCGCCATAGAAGCGGCGCTCTAATCGGCTTTGACCCGTGATCATGGGGTACAAACCAAAGTTGTTCTCGTTCACGGTGATCTTAGGGGTTTTGTCAGCATCGTCTGGCAATGCCAGCTGGTAGCTGCGATCACAGGCCAAGGCGAGTTCTAAAAAGGTACCTGCAAAGCATGAACCTGGCTCAATCAAAGCAAACAAGCTGCGTGAAGATAAATCTAGACGACTCAGCGTACGACGCAACAAGCCAGTAGTTTCACGCACGAGCCAGTGGTTTTTATGGGCCAGCAAAGCAGCGTCCATCGCCAGCACGCCAGCAGCTTCACCTTGGGTTTTGATGATCCATGTGCCGATGTCCAACTCGTTAGTACGCATTTGCAAAATGGCATCTTCAAGCTGACGTGCTATGGCCAACGCATACCACTGGTCGCCCAAAGCTTCAATGCCGGCGATGTCCACTGGCTGTGCAGCAGTTGGCGCTTTGACCGTGAAGGTGGCCGTGCGTTTGCTGCGGTCAATCTCTACAGTCACAAACTCATAGCGCAAAGCATCAGCTTCGATTTTCACTGGGATTGGGGTCAATGTCACGCCTTTACCGTTAGCAGGTCGGTCACTCAAAGCTGCCAACTCCAGCGCACGAGCTTGCACCTTTTGCGCAAACACAGCTGGCTTGGCAATATCGTCCACCAAACGCCAATCTTTGGCTTTTTGACCGCGAACACCCTCAACACTGGTGCAAAAAATATCAGCCAAGTCATGGCGCACTTTTTTCTTATCTGTCACGCGGGTCAAACCACCTGTGCCTGGCAATACACCTAGCAGCGGCACTTCTGGCAGACTCACAGCTGAGGTACGGTCATCCACCAAAATAATCTCGTCGCAAGCCAAAGCCACTTCGTAACCACCGCCGGCACATGCGCCGTTAACCGCCGCTAAAAACTTGAGGCCGCTGTTCGCCGAGGAGTCTTCCAAGCCGTTACGCGTCTCGTTGGTGAACTTACAAAAGTTGACCTTCCACGCATGGCTAGAGACGCCCAGCATGAAAATATTGGCTCCCGAGCAAAAAACTTTTTCCTTGGCACTGGTCAAGACCACAGTGCGCACTTCAGGATGCTCAAAACGAATGCGGTTGATGGCATCGTTCAACTCAATATCCACACCCAAGTCGTAGCTGTTGAGTTTGAGTTTGTAGCCGGGACGCAAACCTGCGTTTTCGTCAAAGTCAGCACTCAAGGTGGCGACAGCGCCATCGAATTTAAGCTTCCAATGCTTGTATTGTGAAGGATCGGTTTGGTAATCAACCCGCGAGTCCATGCGTGTGACAGTGTTCATTTTAGTGCTCCGTATATTAAATTGCAAAATAATGCATATTATTTCAAGTCAACAACTGCATCATACTGCATGTTTTGAGATAAGTCAAGAGTTCATGCATTTTGTTGCAAATTTAATCGCTTATGGCTAAAGCTTGACGAACCAAATGGCTCAAAGCATGGAAAGTTGCATCTAACTCTTGGGCACTGGTGTTCAACGTCATGTCTGCTTTTGAATAAAACGCGGCTCGCCCACTCAAAATTTGTCGTAAATCTTGCATGGCTTCTTTGCTAGCCGCCATGGGCCGTAAATCACCCTGTTCTGCTACGCGCTGCATATGATCTTCCGCTTCAGCTTGCAACCAAACCGTGGTGCAGTGCGTCAGTAAAAGGTTAAAAGTCGCGGGATCTGAGACCAAACCACCCGGCGTGGCAATGACGGCTTCAGGGTAAATTTGAATCGCTTCTTCAAGCGCTCGGCGTTCATAGCGTCGGTAGGCATTCATACCGTAGAGAGCTTGAATTTCAGCCACACTGCAACCTGCTACTTTTTCAATTTCTCGGCTCAACTCCAAGAAAGGAAAACCCAAATCGTTCGCCAAAAGCTGCCCTAAAGTCGACTTGCCTGCACCGCGTAAACCAATCAATGCCACGCGCGGGCTACGCGCAGCATTCCCTCCCCCTGTGCCTAACAATTCGCCTACAGCAACACGAACCCTATGAAGCGTAGCATCATCGCTTTGCTCCAGCAGCTCACGAAGCATTAACCACTCCGGTGAAGATGTGGTTACATCTCCGATCAACTCGGCCAGAGAACACTGCAAAGCGCCAGACACCTGCAACAAGACAAGAATTGACGCATTGCCGGTGCCATATTCTAGATTTGCTAAGTGCCGCTCGGACACATCCGCCATGTTAGCGACCGCTTTGCGGGTCAGCCCACGACGCGAACGCAATGCACGAACCCGCTCGCCTAAAGCCGTTAAAAAGGGATTCCGTTCGCCATGACTGTTGACTGTCGCCATGGAACCCAAGACACCTAATTTGTCTAAATTTTCAGCTTCTGGTTCCGACATTGATTCAATTTTATGCAATATAGTGCTTGACATGATATTAAAATAGATTTATCGTTCACACAAGCACAATAATTCATATTCACTGAATGTGCAAGCAAAATAATTGTAACCATGGAGACTTATTGATGTCCGTCAACCAATTTCGCGAACAAATCGCATCGCTTACTGCTCAGTTATCAGGGCGACCTCTCGATGCAAAGCTAGATGCATGGCTAAATACTACGCATGGTGTTGGCACCTTTACCTACGAAGCGTTGAAGAAATCATGCCAACTCGGCGCTGCTGAGGGCTGGCTGTGTGAGCGGGAAGGAGGTGGGATTCGTTACGGACGCATTTTCAAACCCACTGAGGATATCAACAACTTTTCTGTCGATGTGGTCGATATGCAAAATATCGCCGGCCCTCACCACGCCCATCCAAACGGCGAAATTGACCTGATCATGCCCATCAGTGGCGAAGCAGAATTTGACGGACGACCAGCTGGGTGGCTTGTTTGCGAACCTGGTAGTGCGCACAAACCAACCGTTAGCAAAGGCCGAGCGCTTGTCTTGTATCTGCTTCCAGAAGGTCGCATTGATTTCACTCGTTAATTCAATTCAAAAAAAATATGACACAAAAACTCCCAAATTTTCTAGGTGGTAAATGGCAAACAGGCAACGGCGCTGGCACACCTTTATTGGACCCCGTACTAGGTACTGAATTGGTCACGGTTGACGCTACAGGGTTAGACCTCCAAGCAGGTTTTTCATTTGCACGAGAACAAGGCGGTGCTGCACTGCGAGCACTCACGTACCGAGAACGTGCCAACATGCTGGCGGCTGCCGTCAAAGTGTTACAGGCCAACCGTGATGCTTATTACGACATTGCGACCGCCAACAGCGGAACAGTCAAAAATGACACTGCGGTTGACGTGGACGGCGGCATTTTCACGCTGAGTACCTATGCCAAGCTGGGTGAGTCGCTGGGCGATCGCAAATTTATGCTGGATGACGAGGCTGCTCGTTTGGGTAAAGACCCGCGGTTTCAATCACAGCACGTGCTGGTGCCTAGGCACGGCGTTGCCTTATTTATCAACGCCTTTAACTTCCCAGCCTGGGGTTTGTGGGAGAAAGCCGCACCTGCGCTGCTCACCGGCGTCCCCGTCATTATCAAACCTGCCACGGCGACCGCTTGGTTGACGCAGCGTATGGTGCAAGATATTGTTGAAGCGGGGATTTTTCCCGTTGGTGCGTTATCAGTTGTGTGCGGAAGCTCTACAGGTTTAATGGACGCATTGCAGCCCTTTGACGTCGTTTCCTTCACAGGTTCTGCTGAAACAGCGGCCATTATTCGCTCACACCCTGCAGTGACTCAACGCTCAGTACGCGTCAATATTGAGGCCGATAGTGTTAACTCGGCTTGGCTACTGCCTGAGGTCGAAGCTGGCAGTGAGGCTTTTGACTTATTCGTTAAAGAAGTCGCCCGCGAGATAACGGTGAAATCAGGTCAAAAATGTACTGCCATTCGGCGCGTTTTGGTGCCAGAAGCGCTTTACAAAGATGCAGCAAAAGCTATTTCTTCACGACTTGCTAAAACAACGGTAGGCAACCCGCGCAATGAATCGGTGCGCATGGGTGCGTTAGTCAATCGTGCGCAGTTAGTAGCCGTACGTGAAGGTTTAGACTATCTCAAACAACAATGCGAAGTTTTGCACGACGGTTCGTCTCACCCTTTCGTAGACGCAGATTCTGCCATAGCGTGCTGTGTCGGACCTACATTGCTAGGCACGCGCAATGCTCAAGGCAGCGACGATGCGGATCGAGTTCACGACACCGAGGTGTTTGGTCCTGTAGCAACTTTGGTTCCTTATCGTGACGCTTCTCATGCTCTAGCCTTAGTTCGCCGCGGTCAAGGGTCGTTGGTTGCCTCACTTTACGGCAGCGACCCAACTGCTCTTGCTGCAGCTGCACTGGCGTTGGCTGATAGCCATGGCCGTGTGCATGTGATTTCACCAGATGTAGCACAACTGCACACTGGCCACGGCAATGTCATGCCTCAGTCTCTGCACGGCGGCCCAGGCCGTGCAGGCGGTGGTGAAGAGCTTGGTGGTTTGCGTGCTATGAATTTTTACCATCAACGCAGTGCGGTTCAAGCCAGTACAGCCGTGCTTGCAGCTTTATAGAACAAGCTTGCTTCATTGCCAGCCTCAAGGACAAACATGACTAGCCACGAAAATATCCCAGCTCCAAGCTCTACATTCAACTTCGCTCAACATTTGATTGAGCGCAATGTCAGCCGCCCCTCAAAAACGGCTTATATCGATGATTACGGGAGTTTGAGCTATGGCGACATGACCGAGCGAATTCGTCGAGTCGCTGCTGGCCTGCTGGCTACGGATGTGCGTAGAGAAGAGCGTGTTCTCTTGTTGATGCATGACTGCAGCGACTGGCCTGTCAGCTTTTTAGGCGCAATGTACGCGGGCATCGTGCCTGTTGCAGTCAACACACTGCTCAGCGCGGATGACTATTTGTATATGCTGCAACACAGCCGCGCACAAGCCGTGATGGTGTCCCAAGCCCTGTTACCTATGCTGCAAGCGGCCATGAAACTGGGAAATCATGAAGTCAAAAGCATCATTGTTTCTCACGCAGATAATGACCTGCCTGACGGCGCAGTGGCCTTAGAAAATCTTATCGAGCAGAACCCGCCTTTGCTTCAAGCTGCAGACACAAACCCGGATGACCCAGGTTTTTGGCTCTATTCCTCCGGCTCTACGGGCCGCCCAAAGGGCACGCTGCATACCCACGCCAACCCCTATTGGACAGCTGAGCTTTATGGTGCTGCGATTCTTGGCATCAACGAAAAAGACACTTGCTTCTCCGCCGCGAAATTGTTTTTTGCCTATGGCTTGGGCAACGGCTTGAGCTTTCCATTGAACGTGGGTGCAACGGTTGTTTTAATGGCTGAACGCCCAACCCCTGAAGCGACATTCAAGCGCTGGGTAGATAACAAACCAACTATCTTTTTTGGCGCACCTACTGGTTTTGCAGGTATGTTGGCCTCGCCCAAGCTGCCAGCCAAACATGACGTCGCATTACGTATGTGCTCTTCTGCTGGCGAAGCATTGCCGGCCGATATTGGCGAACGATTTACCGCCCATTTTGGCGTTGAAATCATTGACGGTATTGGTTCCACGGAAATGCTGCATGTTTACCTCTCAAACCGTCCGGGCAAAGTGCGTTATGGCACTACGGGCTGGCCAGTTCCGGGGTACGACATTGAGTT
>JAYVSU010000020.1:0-10037 GCA_043775055.1 Polaromonas sp. | reverse complement strand
GCTGGCCATCATCATGGTTGTGATGGTGGTACTGGTGTTTGGCAATGTCTTCATGCGTTATGCGCTGAATTCAGGCTTCACAATTTCTGAAGAGTTGTCGCGCTGGCTGTTCGTTTGGATGACTTTTTTGGGCGCTGTGGTGGCGCTCAGAGACAACGGCCATTTAGGTACAGACATGCTGGTCGGGCGTTTGGGGCCTACTGGTAAACGCATCTGCATGGGCTTGTCCTTGGTGTTGATGCTGTTTTGCGATTGGTTGATTTTTAAAGGCTCTTACGACCAAGCCAAAATCAACATAGATTCAACCAGTGCCGTCATGGAGGTCTCCATGGCTTGGGTATCTGCGGCGGGTGTCGTTTTCGCGGTTTTGGCTGCACCTATTTTGTTGGGTGATTTATGGCGGTTACTCAGTGGCCAAATGGGTGACGACCAGCTCATGCTGATCCAAGAATCCGAAGAAGCGCCGCATGCTGACACCTCGTCAGCCAAGCAAACTGCCCACTAAGTCCCTTAAATGAACTAAATCGAGAATCACCATGATTATTACTATATTTTTAGGTTCAATGCTGGGTGCTATGGCGCTGGGCATTCCGATTGCTTTTTCTTTGCTCTTGTGTGGCGCAGCTTTGATGTGGCACATGAACATGTTCGATGCGCAAATTCTGGCGCAAAATTTGATTGAGGGCTCCAACAGCTTCCCCTTGCTAGCCGTGCCTTTTTTCATGCTGGCGGGTGAGGTGATGAATGCGGGTGGTTTGTCGCGTCGCATCGTTAACTTTGCCATGGCCTTGGTCGGGCATATCAAAGGTGGTTTGGGCTACGTCACCATTGTGGCTGCCGTCATCATGGCCTCACTGTCGGGCTCTGCGGTGGCAGACGCTGCCGCTTTGACTGCGTTGCTGTTACCTATGATGGTGGCTGCTGGGCACGACAAATCGCGTTCAGCAGGGTTGATAGCCTCTGCGGGCATCATCGCGCCTGTCATTCCGCCAAGTATTGGCTTTGTGATTTTTGGTGTTGCTGGCGGCGTGTCTATAACCAAACTGTTCATGGCGGGCATCTTCCCTGGCGTTTTGCTGGCGGTATCGTTGTGGTTCACATGGTGGTATTTGGTACGCAAAGAGGTGGTTATGCCGCCGCCACGCAAAACAAAAACTGAAGTCTTGTTAGCCCTCAAAGATGCAACTTGGGCCTTGGTACTGCCGTTGATTATTGTTTTTGGTTTGAAGTTTGGTATTTTCACGCCCACAGAAGCTGCGGTGGTTGCTGCGGTCTATGCCATCTTGATCTCAGTCTTTATCTACAAAGAGTTGAATTTCAAAAAATTAGTGCCTTTGTTTGTGGCGTCAGCCAAAACATGCTCCATCGTTATGTTTTTAGTGGCCGCAGCCATGGTGTCCGCTTGGTTGATCACGGTTGCCGATTTGCCTGCGCAAGTGGTGTCGTTGCTGGAACCATTGTTAGGTAGCCCACGTTTGCTGATGCTGGCCATCATGGTGCTGACCATGGTGGTGGGTACGGCTTTGGATATGACGCCGACGATTTTGTTATTGACACCTGTGTTGATGCCGGTTGTTAAAGCCGCAGGCATTGACCCTGTTTACTTTGGGGTGCTGTTCATCATCAACAATGCGATTGGCTTGATTACACCCCCGGTTGGCACAGTGTTAAATGCAGTTGCTGGTGTGGGCAAGATAAGCATGGACGATGTTACAAAAGGAGTCGTTCCATTCATGATTGCGCAGTTTGCCATCATGTTCTTGATGGTACTTTTCCCACAGCTCGTGATGGTGCCAGCGCGTTGGTTCTATTGAATCGCAGGGTATTTCTTGTAGACCGTATGCATGCATAGTGCGTTAGGTCATATAACAAAGCAAATGAGTTAGCGCGCCATTTGCCAAGTTTGTATGTAAAGCGTGCTGTGTTGGTTTTTTTATAACTCGTGGAGACTTTTATGAAACGTTTGTTTGTTAAATCCCTATTGGCAGTTGCAGCCGTGGCAACGTTTGGCGTGGCTCTGGCGCAAGAGCGCGTCATCAAGTTCGGTTTGAGTAGCCCTGAAGGTCATCCAGCGGTTGCCGGTATGAAATTGTTTGCTGACGCGGTCGCTAAAAAATCTGGTGGCAAGATGAAAGTGCAATTGTTCCTCAACTCTACGTTGGGGACAGACCAAGCCGTCGTGTCTTCCATCAAAGGCGGGACGGTGGATATGGCCGTGTTGAACAGCGGTATCTTGGCATCTGAAGCCAAAGAACTGGCTATTTTTGATTTCCCATTCTTGTTTGCCAATGAAAAAGAGTCGGATGCGATTGTTGACGGCCCTGTCGGCGTCAAAATGCACAAACTGCTGGAAGCCAAGGGCTTGATCGGTTTGTCATACTGGGAACTAGGCTATCGCCACATCACCAACAGCAAACGCCCTTTGAACAAAGTTGAAGATATTGAAGGCTTGAAGCTCCGCGTGATTCCTAACCCCATCAACGTGGCTTGGGTGAAAGCCTTGGGTGCGAATCCGACGCCTATGCCTTTTGCTGAGGTGTATGCCGGTTTGGAACAAAAAGCAATTGATGGTCAAGAAAACCCAATCAGCGTGATTGCTTCCAACAAATTCTGGGAAGTTCAAAAGTACATGGCTTTGACCAACCATCAATACAATCCGCAGTCTGTGATTTTCAGCAAGAAAATTTGGGATACTTTGACGCCTGCAGAACGAAAAATCATTGATGACTCTGCTGACGAAGCCACAAAAGGCCAGCGAGCTGCCGCACGAGCTGCTGTATCTGCCAATTTGGAATTGCTGAAAAAAAACGGCATGACTGTGACGCAGTTCTCGTCAGCTGAAGTGGCTAAATTGCGCGAAAAAATTAAGCCGGTGATTGCTCAATTCAGCGCAAGCATTGGTGAAGCAACGGTCAATGAAATGATGACCGAGTTGGCAAAACTCCGCAAATAATAAAGCAAACATCGTTGATGCTTTGAGCTGCAAACTTTGCGGTTAATTTTTCCGATTAAGCATCCCAAGTTTGAAATGAATTTGGGATGCATTTGAATTTTTTATAAAGAAAAATCATGAAAATTTTGATGCTCCATGGGATCAACCACAACATGTTCGGTAAGCGTGACCCCAAGCAGTATGGGACCATTACGCTGGATGAGATCAACGCCAGTTTGGCAACATTGGGTAAGGAACTCGGCTCAGAAGTGGAGTTTTTTCAAACCAACAGCGAAGGCGAGATGTGCGAACGCATCCATCAAGGCTACACCGATGGTGTGGATGCTGTCTTGATCAACGCCGGTGCCTGGACGCATTACAGCTATGGCATTCGTGATGCCTTGGCTATTTTGACTTGTCCCATTGTGGAGTTGCATATGTCAAACATCCACGCACGCGAGGCCTTTCGCCATGTGTCCGTGTTTGCAGAAATCGTCAAAGGGCAAATTTGTGGCTTTGGCGAAGACAGCTATTTGCTGGCCTTGCGCGCTGCGGTCTATGCTGTACAAAACTCGAACAAGGTTTCCAAGTAATGATCAATGGCAATACGGAGATCATCGCCCACATCGGCTTCCCCACGCATGCCTTCAAGGCACCCATGATTTACAACCCTTGGTTTGAAAAAGCGGGTGTGAATGCCATCGTCGTGCCCATGGGTTGCCAAGTGCCAGACTATCCGACTTTTTTACCCAGTATTTTCAAACTCAGCAATATTCGTGGTGCGCTCATCACCATGCCACACAAGGTCACAACGATAGGTTTGTTG
Organism: Polaromonas sp.; assembly: GCA_043775055.1. Lineage (GTDB taxonomy): Bacteria > Pseudomonadota > Gammaproteobacteria > Burkholderiales > Burkholderiaceae_C > Aalborgiella. The sequence continues at coordinate 6,279 of JAYVSU010000020.1, read as the reverse complement.
GACGAGGTTTTCCCGACAGCTGCTATTGCAGGTGCTTGCAATGCCGTGCGCCGCGCGCCTGATGGTCGCTTGCAGGGCGATATGTTTGACGGCGAAGGTTTTGTACGTGGCGTGCTGCGCAAAGGCTTGAAGCTGCAGAGTGCACGTGCATTGGTTGTGGGCAGTGGTGGCGTTGGCTGCGCGATTGCGGCTTCGCTGGCCGCCGCCGGCGTCGCTGCGCTGGGCTTGTTTGATGTGAATATGGCCTCTGCCAATGGGCTAGGCGAGCGTTTGCGCCTGCATTACCCCGCTTTGGACGTGACGACTGGTTCAAACGACCCAGCGGGCTATGACTTGGTGGTCAACGCCACGCCCATGGGTATGAATGTGGGCGACCCGATGCCGATGGATATATCACGTATTGCCAGCACGACCTTTGTCGGTGAAGTGGTGATGAAGACTGAAATGACGGCTTTTCTGGCCGCCGCTGCCGAACGGGGCTGCCGTGTGCAGATCGGTACAGACATGCTGTTTGAACAAATCCCAGCGTATCTGGAGTTTTTTGGCATGCCGAGCACCACGCCAGAAGAGTTGCGTTCTATGGCAACCCTGAAGTACGCTTGAATTTAGAAAATCAGTCTTTCGTCGCCTGGCGCTGTACGGCTTCCACGTAAGTCTGGCCGTCGGGTGGGCGGCCTGCACGCTGGCTTTCCCAGATCATCTGGCCCAGACACTCCATGGCGACGTGATGGGCGTCGTGGAGGGAGTCCAGCCGCGCTGTCAATAGCTCAACCGCCTGCCGGATGCCTCGGGGCTGATCTATCGAACATTGTTCGCTGATGGTCAAATGCATGGACAGATGTAAAAACGGGTTTGTTTCCCGGCTTTGACCATCGTCAGGCTGTTCTAGCTTGAGCAAAGCAGCATCCACATCGCTGAAATCTCCGTGGTATTCAGGGTGCTCGTCCATCCATTGACTTGCTATTATTTCAATAGCTTCCAAGGGAGCATTCGCGCCGGCTTTGGCATAAATAGAGCAAAAAAAACGGCGAACATCGGCTTGGGAAGGTTGATACAGCATGCAGGTATTTTAGTTGACTGGTAGACTTGTCGGACAACCTGAATTTATACGACTTTCGTATTTCATTGCACACCTGCTTACCCATGACCTTTCCCCTCATCACAGACCCATTTTTCTACGCCGTGGCTATTCCCGCAGTACTGCTGCTCGGTATCAGTAAAAGCGGTTTTGGCGCTGGTTTTGGCTCATTGGCCGTCCCAATGATGGCGATGGCCGTTACTGTGCCTCAGGCCGCAGCGATTTTGATGCCGGTTTTGTTGGTCATGGATTTACTCGGTATGGCGGCGTTTCGCAAAGATTTTGACAAAAAACTGCTGACCTTTTTGATCCCGTTTGGCCTTTTGGGTACTGTCATCGGCACTTTGTTGTTCAAGGCCTTGGATTCCCATGTGGTCGCTGGCTTGGTGGGTATGTTTACTTTGCTATTTTTGGCGCAACGTCTGCTCTTTCCGCCAAAGCCGAACAGTGCACCACCACCGCGCTGGCTGGGTGCCCTGTTGACCACCACATCGGGGTTTACCAGTTTTATTGCGCACGCAGGCGGCCCGCCCATCAATGCCTATGTGATTCCGCTCAAACTCAGCCCGCTGGTTTTTGCAGCCACCATGTCGTTCTTCTTCTTCTTTATCAATCTCTCCAAGTGGATTCCCTACGCTTGGCTGGGCTTGTTGGATATGCGCAATTTTGCGACCTCCTTGGTGTTGTTGCCTTTGGCGCCGCTGGGCGTTTGGGTAGGCGTTCGTATTGCTAAACGCATTAACCAAGTACTTTTTTATCGACTCATCTTCACAGGTATGTTTTTGACAGGTTGCAAACTGGTTTGGGATGCATTTCGCTGAAAAAAGAGCTGCTTAATAGTCAGCTTTGATGGGTCATTTCACGCTCTTTCGCCATTTGTTCGGCCAATTGCGCACGACCTTGCTTTACCGTGCTAATGACCTTGGCGCGGTCTTGGTAATGAGGATGCATCAGCTCTAGCAGCTCAAAATTATGCGTTCGGAAGAGTTGCACGATGCGGTTTGCATCCGCAGCGGCATAACCCAAAAGCTCTAAAACGTTACCGCCACTGAGCAAGCTGCTCTCAAACAATTCTCGTTGAATCAGCGTCACTTCACGGTCACGCAGCTTGTTCCAGTGGGTTGCATCTTTGGCTCTAACGACCAGTTGTAGCTGGGGAAAGTGCTCTTTGGCCAAATCGACAATGCTCAGGGATTGCTCTACGTCATCAACAGCAATCACCAGTATTTGCGCTGTTGCGGCACCGGCCGTACGCAGCAGGTCCAAGCGTGTTGCATCGCCATAAAACACGCGGTAGCCAAAGCTGCGCGCAGTTTCAATCATCTCAGCATCATGGTCAAGCACGGTTGTGGCAATGTCTTGCGCGAGCAGCAAACGCCCCACAATCTGGCCGTAGCGGCCAAAACCGGCAATGATGATGGGCGCAACCTGCTGTTCTGCAATCTCTTCCATGGCCGTAATGCCGCAATTGGCATAACGCGGCAGCACCCATTTGTCGATCACAATCAAAATCAAGGGGCTGATCAGCATCGACAGCGCCACGGCGCCAATCAGCAGCGAAGCCGTGTCATTGGAGAACACCTTGGCACCGGCCGCCGCTTGAAACACTACAAACGCGAACTCACCACCTTGGGCTAGCAGCAGCGTGAGTACCGGGCGCTCCTGAAACGGGAGGTTCATGAGCTTAGTTAGGCTATAAATCACTATAAATTTAATAGCTAAAAAGCCAATTAATACGCCGGCTATGAGCCAAGGAGACTTGAAAATGACTGAAAAGTCGATACTCATGCCCACGGCGATGAAAAACAGCCCCAAAAGCAGACCTTTGAAGGGCTCAATGTCTGTCTCCAGTTCACGCCTGTACTCGCTTTCGGCCAGCAGTACACCTGCCAAGAAGGCACCCAAGGCCATGCTCAAACCCACCAGCAGCATCAGCGCGGCTATGCCTACCACCAAGAGCAGTGACGCTGCGGTGAAGATTTCTGGCGTTTTGCTGCGCGCAATCCATCGAAAAATCGGCCGCAGCAAGAGTCGGCCACCAATCACAATGCCTGCAATGACAGCTATTATTTTTATAGCTTCAATGGCAGTATCCACGCCAGATGAAACATCATTAGCTGCCAAACTAACGCCTAAAAGCGGTACCAAGGCCAAAATTGGGATAGCTGCGACGTCTTGAAACAAAAGAATAGAAAAGCCAGCCTGGCCGCTGGTGGTGGGCAGTAAGTTGCGCTCCCCCATCACCTGCAAAGCAATGGCTGTGGATGACAAAGCCAATCCTAGAGAAGCCACAGCGGCTGTTTTCCAGCCACCAAATGTTGAAAAGGCGCTGGGAAATAGCGCACCTAGGCCCAAAGCAGTGATGAAAAGGAAGGCAGCGCAAGCCAGAACTTGCGCGCTGCCCCAGCCAAAAATAGGACGACGCAAACTCCATAAACGCTTGGGTTCCAACTCCAATCCCACTAAAAACAGCATCAGCACCACACCAAACTCAGCAAAATGCAAAATATCTTGCACATTGGTGACCAAAGCCAAACCCCAAGGACCAATGGCCATGCCAGCGGCCAAGTAGCCAATGATGCTGCCCAAGCCTAGTTTTTTTGACAAAGGTACAGCTATCACGGCTGCGCCTAGGTAAATCAATGAGTTAATCAGCCAGCTAGGTGCGTGTTCCATAAGATATTGCGTCGTTTTCTTATTTGAAGTTTTTTGAATCTAAGCGCGTATTGTCGCTGGCAAGACTCACCCTGGGTGTTTTTGCTTATACATTGTGGGCATGAAAACATTCAACACCCTTAACGACCTCGCAGCCTGCGTTGGTCAAGAAGTCGCCGTCAGTGACTGGTTAACGATCAGCCAAGAGCAGGTCAATTTATTTGCCGAAGCGACGGGTGACCATCAATGGATACATATCGACCCCGTCAAAGCCAAAGCTGGCCCTTTTGGCGGCACGATAGCGCATGGTTTTTTGACCCTATCGCTGTTGCCTAAGTTTTTTGAGTCGTCTTTGAAGGTGCTTGAAACCCGCATGGGTGTGAACTACGGCCTCAACAAAGTGCGGTTTATGTCACCCGTTTTGGTCGGCAGTCGTTTGCGTGCTCGGTTCAATTTGGTTGCTTGTGAACCTATTGACAACAATGGCAGGCAAATGACTTGGGACATGACGATTGAGCGCGAAGGGACAGACAAGCCAGTTTGCGTCGCGCAGTCAATATCTCGAAGCTACCCGTAATTTTCTTTTCTGTCTAAACATGAAAAAGCCGGTTACGACGTTTGTTCGTAACCGGCTTTTTTGATGAGACGCGTCAAGGGCATTGACGCCTCAAACCTGGTGAATTACATCAATTCAAAGCTGACAGCACTGTTAGAGCGAACCCACTGAACTGCTTGTGCTTTTACATCAGCGCGGCTAACGCTTGAGTCTGTCGTCTTAACCACTGCTTCAGCAGCATCGCCTACAACTGGCAAGGTGCCTTGTTTCACTGCTTGCAAGTAGTCGGCTTGCACAGTGGCGCGGCTGAGTTGGGTCGTTGCAACAGGCTCAGTGCGTGGGTTGTAGTTGTTGTACTCGCTGGCAAATGCGGCTGAAGAAGTTGCAGCGGCCAAAACGATTAAAGTAGAAGCGATAAATTTGGTGTTCATGATGATTTCCTATAAAAGTTAAAACAATTGATGCGGATTAATGTGCATCCCCGGGCATGGCGAGCCAATCTCGTCTTGTCCAGCCTCGGTGAGTCGTTTGTTGTTATCGTCTCATCGATGGTTTGAAGTTTAGGGTTTACCCCTGCTTTTACAAAGCCCTGAACTAGCAACTCATCATTGCTAAAATTGAAACAATAAACCCCTTGAAAAACAATTTATTGCTCCAATAGCATAATATTGTTCATTTAAAGCACGATTTCAAGGCCTTACTCAAAGTATTACTCATGGACAGACTTCAATCTATGCGCGTGTTTCAACGTGTCGTTGACGAGGGTGGATTTGCCGCGGCAGCACGGGCTTTGGACATGTCACCCGCTGGTGTGACCCGTTTGGTGAGTGATTTAGAGCAGCATTTGGGTGTACGTTTGCTACAGCGCACGACGCGCCGTTTGGCATTGACGCCGGCTGGTGAGGGCTACTTGGCCAAGGTACGGCATATTTTGAACGATATTGACGAGGCCCATGCGGCCGCACAAGTGCATACGCAAGAAATCAGCGGTGTGCTGCGCATCTTAGCGCCACCTGTGTTGGCGACACATATTTTGGCACCCGTGGTGGCTGAGTTCAGGCGGCTTTACCCCAGTGTTTTATTGGATATTTTTGTCGACTCGCCAGCGGATCCACCGATTGAAGATTTTGATTTAACGCTGATGGGGGCGGATGCAAACTTTGATAGCAACATTGTGGCTCGGCCTATCATTTCGTCGGTGGGCGTGATTTGCGCGTCCCCCGCATACCTACAAAACCATGGCATGCCCACTCATCCCTCGGAGTTGGTGCATCATCAATGCTTGCGCATCAAGTTGCCCGGCAATCGACCGCGTGTCTGGCAGTTGATCAATCCTGATGCAGACGACGCTACGCTGGATGTTCCTGTCGAGCCCGCATTTTTGGTCAATCACACTGATACCTTGCTCCGCGCAACTCTAGATGGTGCCGGTGTCAGTGGACAGCCTTTGGATCTGGTCGCTACCTACTTGAAATCGGGCCAACTCACGCGTATTTTGGCACCTTGGATCACAGGCCGATTCACGCTTTATGCAGCCCTACCGAGTCGCAAATTCATGCCGGCGCGTACGCGGGCTTTCTTAGAGCTGATTACAGAGCAAACCAGAGCCAAAATCAGCGAAGTGATGCGCGATTTAACGCCCACTTAATCTCGCTTAGAGCAAAGCCTGTTGAGTAAACTCATTTTGTCGCCAAGCTTCATACACGGTCACAGCAACAGCATTGGACAAGTTCAGACTGCGCTGGTTGGGTAGCATGGGCAGTTTGAGCCGTTGATCGGGCAAAAAAGATTCGCGCAAGGCGGGCGCTAGGCCCTGCGTTTCAGAGCCAAACACCAAATAATCACCTGTTTTGAACGATGCTGAATGCACCGAGCGCGTGCCCCGCGTTGTTAACGCAAACATGCGATCAGACGCTGGATTTTGGTCATCTAAAAAAGCCTGCCAATTGGGGTGGCGTTTGAGTTGGGCATATTCGTGGTAATCCAAACC
>JAYVSU010000019.1:0-4080 GCA_043775055.1 Polaromonas sp. | reverse complement strand
TATCGTGCAGGCGTTCACTTCGGCTGCGGACATTGACATTGTCAAAAGTGATATTTCAGTGGCAGCCCGCATCTTGGCTGAGTTTCCAGAATGCCTGACCGCTGAGCAAAAAGTGCCGAACACCTTGACTGAGCTCGGTAAGCTGACCTTGCTGCCAGACACCAACATCATCAAGCTGCCGAACATCAGCGCCTCTGTCGGTCAATTATCTTTGGCGATCAAAGAATTGCAATCCAAGGGTTACGCGATTCCTGACTACCCAGATGCGCCTAAAACCGAAGATGAAAAAGCCATCAAGTCCCGCTACGCCCGCTGTATTGGCAGCGCAGTGAACCCGGTTCTGCGTGAAGGCAATTCTGACCGCCGCGCTCCGCTGGCCGTGAAAAACTACGCACGCAAGAACCCGCACTCGATGTCTGAGTGGAGCCAAGCGTCTCGCACCCACGTCTCGCACATGCACCATGGCGACTTCTACCATGGTGAAAAGTCCATGACGCTGGACAGAGCGCGTGACGTGAAGATGGAGTTGATCACCAAGAGCGGAAAAACGATTGTGCTGAAGCAAAAAGTCTCCTTGCTGGACCGTGAAGTGATCGACAGCATGTTCATGAGCAAGAAGGCGTTGGTGGAGTTCTACACCAAGGAAATTGAAGACGCTCACAAGACGGGCGTGATGTTCTCTTTGCACGTTAAGGCCACCATGATGAAGGTCTCACACCCTATCGTGTTTGGTCACTGCGTCAAGATTTTCTACAAAGAAGCGTTTGAAAAACACGCCAAGTTGTTTGAAGAACTGGGCGTGAACGTCAACAACGGCATGGCCAATTTGTACGAAAAAATTGCCACCTTGCCGCAATCTAAGCAAGACGAAATCAAGCGCGATTTACACGCTTGCCACGAGTACCGCCCAGAGTTGGCAATGGTGGATTCTGCCAAAGGCATCACCAACTTCCATTCGCCCAACGACATCATCGTTGACGCTTCCATGCCCGCAGCCATCCGCAACGGCGGCAAGATGTGGGGCGCAGATGGCCGCTTGAAGGACGTCAAGGCCGTGATGCCTGAGTCGACCTTTGCGCGTATTTACCAAGAAATGATCAACTTCTGCAAATGGCACGGTAATTTCGACCCTGTCACTATGGGCACCGTGCCTAACGTCGGTTTAATGGCGCAGCAAGCTGAAGAATACGGCTCGCACGACAAGACTTTTGAGATCACGGAAGACGGCGTAGCCAACATCACAGACATCGCAACGGGCGAAGTGCTGTTGACGCAAAACGTCGAAGAAGGCGATATCTGGCGCATGTGCCAAGTTAAAGATGCACCGATTCGTGACTGGGTGAAACTGGCCGTCAACCGTGCACGCAATTCCGGCATGCCCGTGGTGTTCTGGTTAGATGCCTACCGCCCGCACGAAGCGCAACTCATCACCAAAGTGAAAATGTACTTGCACGAGCACAACACAACGGGCTTGGATATTCAGATCATGAGCCAGGTGCGTGCGATGCGTTACACCTTGGAGCGCGTTAGCCGTGGCGAGGACACCATCAGTGCCACCGGCAACATCTTGCGCGATTATTTGACCGACTTGTTCCCGATCATGGAATTGGGCACCAGCGCCAAAATGCTATCCATCGTGCCTTTGATGGCCGGTGGTGGCATGTACGAAACGGGCGCTGGCGGCTCTGCGCCTAAACATGTTCAGCAATTGGTAGAAGAAAACCACCTGCGTTGGGACTCTCTAGGTGAGTTCTTGGCTTTGGCGGTGTCTTTGGAAGACATGGGCATCAAAACAGGCAATAACAAAGCCAAAATCTTGGCTAAAACCTTGGATGCAGCCACCGGTAAATTGTTGGACAACAACAAGTCACCTTCGCCTAAAACCGGCCAGCTGGATAACCGTGGCAGCCAGTTCTACTTGGCGATGTACTGGGCGCAAGCCTTGGCGGCGCAAACTGAAGATAAAGAGTTGCAAGCCCACTTTGCACCTTTGGCCAAAACGCTGACTGACAATGAGAAAAAAATCACCGATGAGCTAACCGCTGTGCAAGGCAAGCCAGCCGACATTGGTGGTTACTATATGGCCGATGTCGCGAAATGTGACGCTGTGATGCGTCCTAGCGCAACGTTCAATGCTGCGTTGAAAACCGTGCTCGCATAAACGGTTTTTTTAGCACTAGCGCCAACCCGCAAGTCTGTAAGGCCTTGCGGGTTTTTTGATGCTTTTAAAGGGAGCTACCGCGCCCGCTTTACTGCAGGTATCATTGATACATGATGCAACCTGCCCCTTTTCCCAGCAACCGATCGCGCCGTCTGCGCCGCGACGCCTTTACCCGTAATTTGGTGCGCGAACACGCACTCACACCCAGCGATTTGATCTACCCGGTTTTTGTACTGGATGGACAAAATCGCCGTGAAGTCGTCAAATCCATGCCCGGTGTGGACCGTGTGAGCCTCGATTTGCTGCTGCCGGTGGCAGAAGAATGCGTCAAACTGGGCATTCCAGTGATGGCGCTGTTCCCCGTGATTGACGCCAGTTTGAAAACACCCGATGGCCGCGAAGCTTTCAACCCCGACGGTTTGGTACCACGTGTGGTTCGGGAGCTGAAAAAGCGCTTTCCTGAATTGGGCGTGATGACCGATGTGGCGCTGGACCCCTTCACCAGCCACGGCCAAGACGGCTTGCTCGACCCAGACCCAGCAGAGAACAACTACATCATGAACGATGCCACGGTTGACGTGCTGTGCAAGCAAGCACTCACGCAGGCGGCTGCAGGCGTGGACATTGTTGCCCCTAGCGACATGATGGACGGCCGCATTGGCGCGATTCGCCAGGCTTTGGAGGCCAATGGTTTCATCCACACCCGCATCATGGCCTACAGCGCCAAGTACGCATCGGCGTTTTACGGCCCGTTTCGGGATGCGGTGGGTTCGGCAGCCAACCTCGGTACAGCCAACAAAAAGGTCTACCAAATGGACCCCGGCAACAGCGACGAAGCCCTGCGCGAGGTGGCGCTGGACATTGCCGAGGGCGCTGACATGGTGATGGTCAAACCCGGCATGCCGTACCTGGACATTGTGCGCCGCGTCAAAGACGAGTTCAAAGTCCCCACCTTTGCCTACCAAGTGAGTGGTGAATACGCCATGCTCAAAGCTGCAGCCCAAAACGGCTGGCTGGACCATGACGCGGTGATGATGGAGAGCTTGTTGGCCTTCAAGCGCGCAGGTGCCGATGGCGTGCTGACGTATTTTGCATTGGATGCAGCACGTTTGCTGCGTCAAAACGCCAAGTAATAATCATTACAAATTCACCGAATCATGCAAATCGTCATTTTTACCCAAGGCAGTTTGCAGTTTGCAGACAAATTGCCCGATGCTGCGCCCGCAGATGGTTTTGTTTGGGTGTTTGTCGACCGAGAACGCTTTGACTTGGTTTTGCCTGCGCTGCAAACCTTGGCGCAGCAAGTCGGCGGCTCCACTTTGTTGGACTTGCATTGCCAAGATTTGCGTTCGCAAACGCATCCTTCGCATTACGACTACACCTCGGTCTATGATTTGGTCATTTTTCGCCGACTCATCACGGCGACTGAAGCCGCCGATGCGAAATTGGAATCAGATGAGAGCGTCGCCTTAGGCACGGTGCCATCGGTACCAACCAAACGAAACCGCAAACGTGGGCCGCCGGTTTTTAACCGTATTAGCACCCGCGCTGTGGGTTTTGCGCAGTTTGACAAGCTCTTGATCAGCGTCCACCCCGGCGGTTGCTACACCGCCAAATCGTTTGTCGAGCGTTATTTAGCGGATGCCGTGCACTCCGAGAATGCCAGTCCACAAGCTGCCGTGGCACGCAGCCGTTTGCCCATCAGTCCGGCCGATTTGATGCTGCGTATGATCAACATGATGGTGGACAGCTACTTGGAGTTGCGCAAAGACCTTAGCACCCAGCTGGACCATTGGCAGGCTGAGCTGCTCAATCCGCGCTCGCACTTCACCAACTGGGCGGCGCTGATGGCAGCACGCAATGAGTTGCACACCCTAGAAGACTTGTGTGAAGAGCAGCACGATGCGATGCAGGAATGG
>JAYVSU010000018.1:0-3190 GCA_043775055.1 Polaromonas sp. | reverse complement strand
GGGATTTGCCAGTTTTTCACGAAGTGGCGGGCCCCTTTGCCAGCTATTTTGCGGGCTTAGAGCCGCAATCACTCGCTACAGCGGTGTTGGCTTGGCGTGATTTGAAGGCTTTAGGGCAAGCGCCAGACTCTGCCGAGCTGCCCTACCTAACCTGGGCGCAAAGCACGCAGCAACTGTTGCCACTCATTTTCAAGTCGATTTAAGTCAAATTAAGGTTTAAAATCGCTGTAGCCGGCGTATTTTCTAAATACTTTGCTATTATTTTTGAATGGTAATAGTCATTTTTTGAAACTCCACAGCGACCAAACGTACGTCATCAGAGCCCCAGCGGGCGGCGGGACTGAACGGGTCATACGGTTTGAAGACGATTTTCGTGACCTGTTCGTTCGGTTCTGTCAGCTCAAAACTGACCGATTTGGTCTCAAACTTGGCGTCAAACACCAGCTCTTTGACCTGCTTACCGACTTTGATTTGCAGCGGTTTGCCGGCGTTCGGGCCACCGGCTTGCGCCGTCAGGGTCAGCGTGAATTTTTGCGGCAATGCCCGAGAGAACCACAAAGTCACACGTTTGGCTTGAAAAGCGTCTGACCAACGCCCTGTGTCTTGCCCGTTGACTGTGGAAACGCCCGACAACCCCGTCACGCTGCCCAAATAAGCGGGTAAATCCTCATCGCGAAAATCAATCGCCTCGACAAACCCTTCGGTCACCACCGGCTTGCCGTTGACGATTTCAAATTCAATCGGCTTCAAATACTGGTTGGCCAGTGCCGTTTGAGTGGTTTTGGCTGCTGAGGTCACATCTTCAGGCTTGAAAGCGAAGAACGACAGCTGTTTATCACCGCTGACCAAGGGTTTAAGCGTCCCCGTGGCCTCAATGGCCGACTCGACCTCGCGCACGGTCAAACAACTCGTTTTGGCGCGTTTGACGTGGCTGGCAGCATCCGTTCCGGTGTGATCTTCACAGCGCTCGGCCAGCGCCCCGCTCATGGGTGCTTCACTCAAATAACCGCGCCGGTCAATGTAAATCCCGTTGAAACCCAGCGCTTTGACGATAACGACTTGCTGCTCCATCGGCAAGTGCGAAATTTTGCGAAAAAACCAATCTCCATCGCGCCCGCGCATACCGCCAAAGCTCCAGTTCAAGTTGGCAGAATGCAAGTGTCCACGCGCTTGGTCGTAAGAACCCAAGCCATTGACGGGGCCATTTTCAGGGTAGGACACGTAGGGCAATTGGTAAATAGCGGCGTTGGGCGGTAGTGCTTTTTCAACCGTTTGGATGAAGTTTTGGTCGTTTTGGAACAATGCTTTGTTGACCGCCATGCAGCTACGGCAAGGTTTGATGGTTTGGTCCAACACGCCAACAATTAAAATAATAGCAGACAATGCAATAAATACAACGGCTTGAAGGTTTTTATTGCGGAATTTGATGAAACGCATCATCAACCCATCTACCGCAATCATGCAAGCTGTGACCGAGGCAAAAGCGATAAAAATGCTGATGCGGTTCCAGCTGCGGATGGAGGTGGAAACCAGCATCGCAAACAAGCTGGAAAAGCCGCCAACAGTGGCCATCAACACCAAACTAAGGGTGACTAAGCCTAGCACCAACAGGACAGGCGACTGCGCTGAGGAGGGATGCAAGGATGCGGTGTTGGAGGGTGTGGCTGAGTCAGACCGCAACATCGGGCGTACAAAAATCAGCACCAATAGCAGCAAAAAGCCCAGAGAACCCATCACCCCGAGGCTGGCAGAGACGTTTTCGGTCACTAGAGGGAAAGAGTGGTTGTAATAGTCGGCAAATTCGTCCAGAAACTCAATGCGGTGGTCAGCCCTTGGCAGCAGTAGTTGGGTGATTTTGAGGGCGTAGAGCTCAGACTCGGATGCTAAGCGGTTGACGCCTTCGCGATTTTCACCATGCACCGTCAAGTAAACCAAGCTGGGCGAAACGTTGACCAGCACCCCGAACACAACGAAGCCCATAGACAGCAGCCCCGCACCCAACCGCTGCCAAGAGCTATGCAGCAACGCCGCCAGTACGCAGCAAACAAATAAGACCATGCAACCAAACAAAGCGTAATAGATGCCGAATGAAGCCAAAACGACCAAGGCCGCGCCGTCAACCAGACGATTTTTCCAACTGACGATGCCCGTCTGCACAGAAAAGAGTTTGAAGCCAAAGTAAAAAAACAAAGGCGCCACAAAATACCAGGTAAAAAACAAATGCCCGATACGGCCAAAATGGAAGGACGTCAAAGCGTAGAGCAAGCTGTTGACGACGGCAAAGCGACGCGAGATACCGAGGGTGCGCGACACAATATAGGTCACCCCAGCGCACAGCGCGAAGCCGAGCAAATAGTACAAATTGGCAGCGGCAACGGCGGAGTTAAAGAGGGTTCCCAGCACCTTCAGTGCCAAATAACTGCCAGTGTCTGCTGTGGGGTAGTCAAGGTGGTTGGAGCCGAAGGGGAAGCCAGTGTGGGCATTTTCGAAATACCAAGCCCCCTCGACCACGCGTTTGATATTCCACAAATACGATATGCCATCGCCACCATAGGAATAGGGTGTGGTAATTTCTGGCATCAGGCCCTGAGGCCAGCCGCTTATCAGCAAACTGGCAGCAAAAAAAGCCGCGATGGCGCAGCTGAGCCAGCTCAGCCACTCACGCTTGGCGACGCTAAGAAATGACTGCTGCAGGATGCCGTTAAACACGTTTTTCTAGGTTTAAGCACATACGCTCAGGCACGTAGCTCGGTCACTTGCGCTCAGGCACGGCCATACACGTCAGCCAGACGCACAATGTCGTCCTCGCCTAGATAAGCGCCACATTGCACCTCAATCAGCACCAGCTCGTTTTTACCAATATTGGTCAAACGGTGTACTTCTTTGAGTGGGATGTAGTGGTATTGGCCGACTTCAGTGCGATGCTCCACCTCGCCAATCTGGACTGTGGCAATGCCTTGCACCACCACCCAATGCTCGGCGCGCTGGTGGTGGTATTGCAGACTGAGCGATTCGCCGGGTTTGACGGTGATCCGCTTGACTTTGTAGCCCGTCTCTTCTTTAAGCGTCGCGTAGGTCCCCCATGGGCGATTGACCGTGGTCGGCAAGTGCGTGCTTTCGTGCTTACGCTCTTTGAGCTCATCCACAATAGCTTTGACTTTTTGAGCTTGGTCTTTGTGGGCGACCAAGA
>JAYVSU010000017.1:0-9990 GCA_043775055.1 Polaromonas sp. | reverse complement strand
GCTCAATCACAGACCGCGTAAAAGATTAGGCTTTAATACCCCTGACCGAGTCTTTTATACTTCCTTCAACCGCCGCGCACTTCGTGTTTGAATTCAAGTTTTTAGAGGGTAAATATGCAAATTTCTGGCCAATGCCATTGCGGCGCCATCTCTTTCACCGCCCTCATCGACCCCGCCAAAATCATCGCCTGCCACTGCGCAGACTGCCAAATCTTCTCAGGCGCACCGTTCAGAGCCGTTGCCCCCAAGCCGGTTGAAAACGTCAAAATGACCGGGCAACCCAAACACTACATCAAAACCGCCGCCAGCGGCAACCGCCGTGCCCAAGGTTTTTGCGGTGAATGCGGCACCCAGCTCTACGCCACCGAGCCAGACACCCCCAAAGTCTTGGGCCTGCGCCTAGGCTGCGTCAACGAACGCGCCCAACTTGCGCCCACTATTCAAATTTGGGGGAATTCGGCGATGCCTTGGTTGAAAACGCTGCAGACTTTGCCGCATCATGAGACTGGGGTGGGGAGCCCACTGGTTAAGAATTAAAAAAAGCTAATACCTAGACTCATTAAGACGCATGGAATATCTAGTCTCCAAGATTGATGCTGCTGTCCACCAGCTCGATTGGGCGATAAAGCTCTTCCTTGACAACGAAGCGTACATACCCGCCATCACACTATCGGGTGCGGCTGAAGAAATCCTCGGGCAAACACTTCAAGATCGGGCTGTTTTTGCGCAGTTGAAAGCCAAATTTGCAGCCGACACAGGCTTGGCTGAAAGTGTCATTTCTCAGACCTATCTCAACAAAACCAAAAACTGGCTCAAACATTGGCAAGTCCTTCGCGACGAAGAGACAATCACTATTGACCTTGAGGCTGAAGCTGTGCAATACCTGCTTCGTGCAATAACCAGCCTTATACTTCATGATCACTCAATGCCGAGTGAGGGGCCGCGGTTCTTTGAGTGGCTGGCTAAAAACAGTGATCGACTAAACCTCGATACCTACTGACTGCTCCATAAAGAGGCCGTTATCCCAGCAAGCCGAGCCTATTTTCGCGCGATAAGCAATGAAACAGTATTTCATTGGATCAGGCATATCACTATCATTTTAATAGCTACTATAGGTATAAATACGCCGACTACAGCGATATTTACTTCAAAAATGGCTCTTAAAACACGTTATCGAGGTTTTAACTCGTCAAAAACCCAAATTTAATTACCAATTTGGCACCTAGCCATCGTATTTATTGGCTAATCAGCTATTCAATAAATAGCAAACTAATCAGTTAATCAACCCAACAGTTTAACTCGGCAAAGCCACCAAATCATGCCGCTGCGTGCCCACAATACGGGCTTTGGTGAACTCGCCTACTTTCAGAGTTTTGCAAGTTACTTTCAGTATTGATGGTATGATTTTTTCCATGGCTCCTACTGTTTTTCGCGATGGTTCGTTTCGCTTCTTCTTTTTTTCACGTGAAGAGACGCGTATTCATATCCACATAGCGCACACAGATGGTGAGGCAAAGTATTGGATTGAGCCGTCAATTCAGTTGGCAATGAGCCAAGGACTTTCTCAAAAACAACTTGCTGAGGCCTTGCGTTTGGTTGAACAACATCATCAGGAGATATTAAATGCTTGGAACACCCATTTCGGAAGTTGAAGTCTCACTTGCTTCTAATCAAGGTTTTTGGCTACTCATTGATGATGAGGAGCTTTTTGTACCCTTTTCAGAATTTCCTTGGTTCAAAAAAGCCAGCATAGAAGCTGTCACCAGCGTTGAGAAAGCATCGGCAGACCATCTGTATTGGCCACTGTTGGATATTGATTTATCTATTCAATCTATCCGCAACCCAGCGGCTTTTCCCCTGCTTTCTAAAATTTAAGCACTACTTCACCTGTAGTTGTCGTATTTATTGTCTATATTGCTATTAAATACATAGCACTATACTCTTAAATTAAATCGGCAAAGCCACCAAATCATGCCCCTGCGTACCCACAATACGGGCTTTGGTGAACTCGCCTACTTTCAGGGTTTTGCTGATTTTCTCGGGCGGAAGGAGTTTGACGACACCGTCGATCTCGGGGGCGTCGGCGTAGGTTCTACCGATTCCGCCTTTTTTGCCTAGGGCGGGGGCGCTGTCTACCAAGACTTGCATGGTCGCGCCAACGCGGGTTTGGAGTTTGGCGGCGGATACTGCTTCGGCCACTTCCATGAAACGGGCGCGGCGCTCTTCGCGCAGCTCGATGGGCAGCATGCCGGGGAGGTCATTGGCGGTGGCGCCTTCAACGGGGCTGTAGGCGAAGCAGCCGGCGCGGTCGATTTTGGCTTCTTTCATGAAGTCGAGCAAATGCGTAAATTCGGCCTCGGTCTCTCCGGGGAAGCCTGCTATGAAGGTGCTGCGGATGACGATTTCTGGGCAGGCTTCGCGCCATTTCAAGAGGCGCTCCATGTTTTTCTCGCCGCTAGCGGGGCGTTTCATGCGTTTGAGCACGTCGGGGTGGCTGTGCTGCAAAGGCACGTCTAGGTAGGGCAGCACTTTGCCAGTGGCCATCAAGGGGATGATCTCATCCACGCTCGGGTACGGGTAGACGTAGTGCAAACGCACCCACGCGCCGTATTCCTCAGCGATTGTTCCCAAGGTTTGCACCAGCTCCAACATGCGGGTTTTGACGGGTTTGCCGTCCCAAAAGCCCATCCGGTATTTGACATCGACGCCGTAGGCCGAGGTGTCTTGGCTGATGACCAAGAGCTCTTTGACACCGCCTTTGAACAGCGCATGCGCTTCTGACAGCACATCGCCAATCGGGCGGGAAACCAAGTCGCCGCGCATGGACGGGATGATGCAAAACGTGCAGCGGTGGTTGCAGCCTTCAGAGATTTTGAGGTAGGCGTAATGTCGTGGCGTGAGCTTGATACCGGCCACGCCGAAGGAGTTGGGTACCAGATCGACAAATGGGTCGTGCGGCTTGGGCAGGTGGGTGTGGACGGCGTCCATGACCTCTTGCGTGGCGTGCGGGCCGGTGACGGCGAGCACGCTGGGGTGCATTTGGCGGATCAAATTGCCTTCGGTTCCGGCCACATCGCCCTCTTTTTTGGCACCCAAGCAGCCGGTGACGATGACGCGGCCATTGGCGGCTAGCGCTTCACCAATCGTGTCTAGACTTTCTTTGACGGCGTCGTCGATGAAGCCGCAGGTGTTGACGATGACCAAGTCCGCACCTTCAAAGGTTTTGGAGGTTTGGTAGCCTTCGGCGCTCAGTTGGGTGAGGATCAGCTCAGAATCGGTCAGCGCTTTGGGGCAGCCTAGGCTGACAAAGCCGACTTTAGGAGAGGAATTGGAAGATTTGATGGGGGAAGAAATTACAGCGCTCATCGCCCTATTGTCGCAGTTTTAGGGTTTTCCCCTCGAAAACTGCAAGTTTTACTTCGCCTTTAGGCCAAACGCGCTCAGCATGGCGTCGGTTTGCTTTTGCATCTGTTCTAGCGCAGTACCCATCATGCCTTGCATCAGTGGGTTTTGCGGGCTCAAGGTTTGCGCTAATGCTGCAGGCGTCAACATTTTTGTTTGTTCGGTCATTTTGGATTGCAAATCGGTGAAGGTTTGCACGTTTTTCTCAAGATACGTGCCCACAAACCCTTGCATGGCGTGGCCATAAAAGCGAATGATGTTGCCCAATACGGCCTCGGTAAACATCGGTGCGCCGCCCGCTTCTTCTTCCAAAATGATTTGCAGCAAGATGCTGCGCGTCAAATCGTCGTTGGTTTTGGCATCGCGGATCACAAACGGCTCGTTTTTCATGACCAAGCGCTTCACCTCTGCTAGCGTGATGTAGCTGGAGGTGTCGGTGTCATACAGCCGGCGATTGGGGTATTTTTTAATCACCCGCTGGTTCTGTTTACCCGACACGGGTGCCTCAGCCTTAGCGGATTTGCCAGACGCAGCAGCTTCAACTTTTTTAGTGGTCATAAATGTAGGGTAGAAAAGTAAACCAAGCAAGATGAGAAAACGAGCAACTCAATGTGAGGTCATTATTGCACTGCAGCACATTCTAGTGAGCTAGTTAATCCTAAAGACCAATGATTACCCTACCCTGCTTGAACGCGTTAAATTTTTTAAAACCATAAAACGCTATATTGTTAATAGCAATTAATTGAATGAATACGTCGGCTACATTCAAATTAAGTGCTTTTTATCAATGCCGCGCGAGCTGCTGGCGCTACTTGGGGTGAAAATATCGGCTGGGGATACGCCAGTCCTCAAGATTCACTGCATGCATCGAATGTTTGGATGCCCAGCTAGGCCATTGCGAGAACATCATGCGGCCCTTGTTCAAGGAGGTAGCAGTGAGCTGCCTGAAAGGTGGTAACTGGGGTACGGTTTTTGTGATGGATTTGGGCGCGCAGTGATGCGTTATGACGGGAAAATGGGTATGGTGAAATTAATGGCAAATAGAGCAAACGTGTGCCCATACTGCGGCATGGATCCACTTGAGACGGACATACCGGCTTTGAAGAGCGATCAAACACGCATACAGTTGAAGTAGTAAGAGTCGCTGGCGGCGACCACACACCAGCAGCTGGTGTGCCAACAGGATAGATATATAAATCAGCGTCTAAGTAGGCAATTTGACCTGCTGCATTGTGAGCGTGGACACCGCAACGCTGAACGCCCGTAGTACTGAAATACATGGCGTTGTAGTACCAAGATGTGTTCATACTTGGTGTTCCACCTATGCTAGACAAAGCTAGATTAAATGCAAAATCGAATTTTTCATACTGTCCAAAAAAAGGACTTTGAAAACTTAACGACCAAAAACCAAAAAAGCTTGTAAATCATAGATTTACAAGCTTAAAAAATTGGTAGGCACGATTGGACTCGAACCAACGACCCCTACCATGTCAAGGTAGTGCTCTAACCAGCTGAGCTACGCGCCTAAAGTCTGTTCAACAAGAAGAATTATAGCAGGCAAATGCACAGTTTTGCCAAGCGCATTATTTGTTTTTATCGTCTACGTGCAGAGCGAACGCCCTGCACTTCAAGTACTTGGCTCAGCACTTTGTTCAAACGCGTTGAGTCAGACACTTCTACCGTGAAAGTCATCCAAGCCGTATCGCCTTGGCTATTGCGCAGCGACTGCGTGTTGGCAGCGATGACGTTGAGTTTATCCTTTGAAAACACTTCCAAAATCTCGCGCAGCAGGCCTTGGTGATCTACCGCTTCTATCACCACGTCGACTGGGTAAACCTGTTTGTCCATTTGCTTTTGGCTCGCCCAGGCTACCTCTATCACGCGGCCTTCGTACTGCTGTGCATTGCGCGCCACCAACGCCTGAAAATTAGGACAATTGCTGCGATGGATGCTCACACCTTTGCCTCGCGTTACAAAGCCACCAATCGCGTCGCCTGGCGCGGGTTTGCAGCACTTGGCGAGTTGTGTCAGTAACGAATCAACGCCCACGACTAACACGCCGCCTTTGGGCGTTTTGTCGACTTTGGCGCGTTTGAGCAGGACCTCCTCGGGCGACAACTCTGGCGCGGGTGGTTTGAAGAAAGCCTCAATCGTACGCAGTGAAAACTCGTCTTTGCCAACCACTTCAAACAACTCGTCGGCTGATTTAAAGCCGAGCTGGGTGGCTAAATCTACCAATTTGAAGGCAGTTTTACCCTCTCGTTGTAAGAGTTTTTCAACCGCCTCACGGCCTCGTGCGATGGTTTCTTGCATCGCCAAAGCGTTGAACCAAGCACGGACTTTGGCTTTGGCGCGGTGGCTGCTTAAAAATCCAAGCTCAGGGTTGAGCCAATCGCGTGAAGGGCCACCCTCTTTGGAGGTGGTGATTTCAACGGTTTGCCCGTTTTTAAGCGGTGTATTGAGCGGTACCATCGCACCATCAAGCCGTGCGCCTCGGCAGCGGTGACCCAAACTGGTGTGCACCGTGTACGCAAAATCAATAGCAGTTGAGCCTTGTGGTAGTTCGACGACAGCCGCATCTGGTGTTAAAACGTATATGCGGTCGCTCAATAAGACACTGGTTTCTGCGCCAGCATCTGCACCTGTTAAATCTCGCTCCCAAGCCAGAAGCTGCCGTAGCACGGCAATTTTGGCGTCATAGCTACCCGTCGCCGACACACCCGCATAGCCTTTAGCGCCAGCTTCTTTGTAAACCCAGTGCGCCGCCACGCCATGCTCTGCTTTGTCATGCATGGCCTGGGTACGGATTTGGATTTCAATGGCCTGCCCCGCCGCATCACGCACCACAGAGTGTAAAGATTGGTAGCCGTTAGCCTTAGGCTTTGCAATATAGTCGTCAAACTCATCCGCAATCGGTGAAAACTGCGCATGCACCCAGCTCAATGCGCCATAACAATCGTCAATCTCTGCAACAACAACACGCAGGGCACGAATGTCAAATACTTGCTCAAAATCAAGCGACTTGCCACGCATTTTTTTGACAATGCTGTAAATGTGTTTAGGGCGTCCTTGCACCTCGGCTTTGATACCGTGTTGTGCTAAATCTGCCTGCAAGCTGTCGCGCAACTGGCTAACGTAGTCTTCGCGCAAGCTGCGTTTTTCATCCAACAACTTGGCGACTTGTTTGTATGTGTCGGGTTCTAAAAACCGGAACGACAAGTCTTCCATCTCCCACTTGATTTGCCAAATCCCCAATCGATTCGCCAAAGGCGCAAAAACTTGCAAAGATTCACGCGCTAAGTTTTGTGAAACTTGCGTCTTGCTGGCGGCAAAATAACGCAAGGTTTGCAGGCGGGATGCCAAACGCAACATCACCACACGCAAGTCGCGTGAGAATGCGAGCAGCATTTTACGCACCGTTTCGGTGTGTGCTGCCGCAGTTTCAGCAGCTTTAGGATTGTGCTTTGCAGCTGCCGCTTGGTTGGTTTGCCGTTGAACGCGCATCAATTTGGTCGTCTCAACCGCTAAGGCAGCCAAGTTTTCATCAAACGCTTGGCTGATCACTTCCAAAGGTTTGTTCAAGTGGTCGCAGGTATAGACTAAATAGCCGGCCGCCTGCATGGCTTCTGAGCCACCTATTTCTTCCAAAATTTTTGCGACCGCTTGTGCATGCAGCCAAGTGTTTTCGCCCGTATCTAAGTTGGCATTGGCAAGAAATGGCTCAGCGAATCCTCTGGCGCGCGCCAGCGTTGGGACTGGCGCAGCTTGACCACCTGAACCAAGCTCTACGTTAGCTAGATTTTCAGCACCTTGATCACTCATATAGCTCTTAAGACTCTTTCAATCAATCAACCATTAATTCAATAAAAAATCTACAACTGCCTTGACTTGGTTTTGTGCCACAAAGGTTGGCGCATGGCCAACGCCAGCAAACTCGACCAGTCGTGCTTTGGGCCCACGTTGCGTCATGGCTAGAGCAGTTTCTTTGGCGAGTAAGTCAGACTCAGCACCACGGGTTATCAAGGTTTGCGCTTTAATATTGTCATAAAGCGCCCAAAGGAGGACCTCGCCTTGTTTGGCGGCCTCGGCCGTAGTGTTCGCAAAAGGCACAGCCAGAGCAGGGTCGTAATTCAAGGTAAAACCGGATTGAGCACCCGAAGTTGCATCCAGCAGCGGCTTGAGCATTGGTTTAGACAGTGCCAGCCATTGTTCGGTTGTGTGGGGACCAAAACTTGTAGACACGGTCCACATGGCGTTGGCGGCTTGCTGCTCGGTTTCAAAGCGCCCTGTGTTGCCCAAATATTGCCCAATACGCTGAATAGCGCGCCATTCAATCACCGGACCCACATCGTTAAGCACCAAGCGCCTAACGGGTACAGGCAAAGGCAAATCGGGTTGACCACAAACCACCATACCAATCAAGCCGCCCATGCTGGTACCGACCCAGTCCAATGTTTTGGGCTGCAACTTCGCAAGCAACGCCAACATATCGCTAGCATAGGTTGGTATTTGATAGCCCATCGGGTCTTTGAGCCAATCGCTTTGACCACGCCCAACCACATCTGGACAAATGACACGAATCTTGCCTTGAGCTTCTTCGCATAAGGTACGCGCTAGAACATCAAAGTCACGTCCTTGGCGTGTCAAACCATGTGCACAAACGATGACATGTCCGCAGTGATCCTGCCCCCATTGCCAGTAAGCCATACGATGTCCACCTTGGGCCTCAGGACAAGCGACATAATTTAAAGTAGGTTCAAGCATATCGTCAATCAAAAAAATTAGGCAGGTGCGCGTAATGCTGCTGCACGGCCACGCTCAACATTGACGGGTAACAGTAGCAGCAAACCTGCAATGAACAAAACAGAAGTCGACATGATAGCGATACGCTGGTCGCCATGGGTTATCCACGCAATTGCACCATAACTCAGTGGGCCAATGATGCTGGCTAAACGCGTTGCAAATGTCCACAAACCAAAGAACTCACCCAGCTGCTTGGGTGGTGCAAACAAGCCTGCCATAGCACGCCCTGCCGATTGGCTGCTGCCCATGCAAAAGCCTGCAATAGCTGCGGCATACCAAAAGCCACCTTTGGTGGTGGTAATTGCGGCAATAACGCAGGTTGCAATCCAACCGACCAAGGTGATGCTAAGAGCCAATTTATGACCGACTTTGTCTTGAATATACCCAAAACCAAAAGCACCCACAGCCGCCGCAATGTTCAAGACAAAAATCAACACCATGGTTTCTTGCGGTAAAAATCCAATAACTTGCTCAGCATAAATGGCGGCCAATGTAATTGCCACTGCAACGCCGCCTTGGTAGCACACACCGCAAGCCAAAAACCACATGAAGTCTCTGAATCGGCGTGCTTGGCTAAAAGTAGCTTTAAGCTGAATTAATGAGGCCTTGAAACCACTTTGACTCAGCGCATCTGGATTGGGTACAGCACGCTCACCCAGCAACAAAAATGTGACCGTCGCCGAAGTGCCATAAATAACAGACGTAATAAGCATGGTCACGGGCACAAAAACATCTGCTGAAATATTTTGACTCTGTGCCCAAAGCACATAGCCCAAACTCAAACCCAGTGCCAACATACCGCCAAAATATCCAAAACTCCAGCCCCAACCACTGACTTTTCCAAAAGCCTCTGGTCTTGCGAGTTCTGGCAAGAATGATGCAGTCAGTGACTCACCGTAAGAATAAAAAGTGTTCGACAAAATAATAAGCAGCATCGCTAAAGCCACATTACCGGGTCCTGCAAAGGCCAAGCATGCGGTGGTTACTACGCATGCAACCGTTGTTAGCAAAAGCAAACGTTTTTTTGCGGCGCGTAGGTCAGCATAAGCGCCAAGACTTGGCATGGTTAGCATAACTATGGCATATGAAACGCTAAGTGCTGCAGTCCACGCAAAAGTTGCCCACTCCGCTTTATGTGCAATACCTCCCACGAAGTAGGCGGCGAAGACTGCCGTGATAACAACAGTGGTGTACCCCGAGTTGGCGAAGTCATACATCGCCCAACCAAACACTTCACGCTTACGCACACCAGGGTTTAAGGCATCTTGAGAAAATATGGACATGAAGAACCTCTCAAAACAAGCTGACAGAAATCAATTTGACTTCTGAGAGATTGTCGCCTACCTTTTGCAGCAAGTAGGCATGAGCGGAAATAACTCGGAAAATTAATTCCGACATTATCGTTTTGCGTCTAATGCAAATGTCGCGGCCGGCGGCCATTCCCATGGCCAGATCCACCTCCACCCATGCCGCGAGGTGGTTTACCTAGTTCAAGGGAATTAACCAATGCGTCAAAACGCTGCGTGAATAATTTATCAATCTCAGAAACAACGCCGCCGAGCTCAGCCCCGTCAAAGTGACGCTCCATCAAGTTAACCACATCTTGAACGAGTAAATCACGCTGCACCTGCATGATGGCCGCAGGCGTTGGCCCGACGAATAGCATCATGAAATCGTCGCGCGAATCATCTTCTGAGGTCGGATCATCATCGCGGTCTTCATCATCGAATTCTGCGTCATAGAAAGTCACTTCAATGGCGGCACCTTGCTCAGCCAACTCATTGA
>JAYVSU010000016.1:0-15551 GCA_043775055.1 Polaromonas sp. | reverse complement strand
CTTCGTTCGGAGTTGAAATTACCTGCGGCTCTCTATGATTCGCTGACACTGGTACTGCTGCTGACTATCGGTCTAAAAGGCGGTGAAGGTTTAGCCAAGCAGGCTTTAGGCCCATTGTTGCCACAACTTGGAATGGTGATTTTGTTGGGTGTTGCGCAGACCTTAATTGCTTTCGCCATCCTACGTACTTTTGGACGACTGAGTAAATCAGATTCAGCTTCAACTGCTGCGCACTTCGGCTCGGTCAGCGTCGCTACCTTTGCGGTTGGCAGCAACTGGTTAATAACTCGCAACATTGCATTCGAGCCGCAGTTAACCATTTTTTTGACTGTGATGGAAGTGCCGGCCATCATCGTCGGCATTGTTCTCGCGCGTGGGATAAGTCGCCAAACCGATTGGCGGTCGTTGGCCCATGAATCCTTCTTGGGTAAAGGCGTTACGCTACTGATGGGAGGTTTGGCAATTGGCTGGATTGCTGGCCCCGTTGGACTGGGACCCATCAAAGAACTGTTCTTCGATCTTTTCAAAGGCGTGCTGGCACTGTTCCTGTTGGAAATGGGCTTGATCGTTGCAAATCAGACCAAAGAGCTGCGCAGAAGAGGTTTGTTTATTATTGCTTTCGGCGTTTTTATGCCACTGCTTTCGGCAATGTTAGGGCTAGCTTGCGGAATGGCTATGGGTCTCTCGGTCGGTGGCCTGACGCTGCTTACCACGCTGGCTGCAAGCGCGTCTTATATTGCGGTACCAGCAACCATGCGTTTGGCTATTCCTGAGGCCAACCCCGCGTTGTCTCTAGCAGCTGTTCTTGGTGTGACATTCCCTTTCAATATTTTGGTTGGTATTCCACTTTTTCACTGGTTGGCCGTTCAACTTAAGGGAGCAAATATATGACTTTAGCTACTGAAAAGAGAACTTTGCTCACAGTTATAACTGAAGCTGTTATCGAGGAAGCACTGCTGCGCGACCTTGAAAAACTCGGCGTACGCGGCTACACAGTGACAGACGCTCGAGGTCGTGGAAGCCGAGGCGTGCGTGATGGGGCATACGATGCTGCTGCCAATATTCGCATTGAAGTTATCTGTGCTCGCCCCTTGGCCGAGAGTGCGGCTAAGCATATACAGACGCTTTACTACGCGAACTACGCGATGGTGGCGTTTCTGCATGACATCGAAATTTTTCGACCAGAGAAATTTTGATTCAATACAGTTTTGATTTAACCAACTTCATATTTCTAAAGGAAAAACCATGGCAGCCTACCTCATTGTCGACACTGAACTGTTCAACCCAGAGCTGTATGAGAGCTACAAACTGCGAGCCAAACCCATAGCCGAGAAATTTGGCGGTGAGTATTTGGCTAGGGGTGGCGCTATGTCCATCAAAGAAGATAAGCTCTGGTCGCCCAAGCGGATGGTCTTGGTCAAGTTTGCATCCAAAGCGCAAGCAGAGGACTTTTATAACGACTCTGAATACCAAGAAGTTTTGAAAATCAGTGAAAAATCCGCCAATCGCACGGTTGTGATTATCGAAAGCATTTAGTATTTGCTATATATTTAATAGCAAAATAATGAATAAATACGCCGGCTACAGCCAAAAATAGGATTACTTTAATCTATATTCAAGCTGCTGACTGACAAAACCCTCAAAAGCGGCGAGTAGGGCGGTAAATCGCGCCGATTCGCCCTCCAGCTGCGCCAAAGCTGCACAAGTCGCCTCCAAAGTCGACAACTGATCCGGTAACTGCGCTTTACGGATGCGGTAGTTGGATGTGGGCATATCGCGCAGTGGCAAGCGCGGCAAATGCTGTAGCAACGGATTCAAGTACAGCATCTTGCGGCTTTTGCGCCACGTACCGTCTAGCACCACAAGTCGCAATTGTTCAGGCTTTTGCAGCATTTCGGATGTGAGAACGGGTGGTCTCAAGATGCCTAAACCTGCATCTTCAGGAGTGTTTGGGTACAACAGAACGACTGATTTTCCTCCTGCAGTCAGTAAATCATGCAGCAAACTCGCCTCAAACGTCTCGCCCACCACCAACTCGCTGTGTTGCAAACTTAAATGCAGTAGCCGCGCGCTGCCTTTGGCTTCATGCACCTCCAGCGGGTGTTGCAAGATCAACACCTCAACATCGCTCTGCGTCGGTGTGATCCATTGGCAGATGCATGTGCTTTGTGGGCGTTGGCAGGTTGGACAAATGAGGCGCATCTATCCTTTTATACAGGATATGCTTGAACAAACATCAGAACCAGCTTGCATCCCAGCTTTGAAAATCAGCTGGTCTGCCAAATCACCTTGTCACCCGACTCCTCCCAAGCCTCGTAGTTTTTGGAATATAAATCTTCAATGCGGTTGCGTTTGACCTTGAAGGTGGGGGTGATGATGTCATTGTCCACCGTCCAGGCCGTGGTCACCAAGATCAGGCACTTCAGCTGCTCATGCGGGTCTAGCGTGGCGTTGATGGTTTTCAGGTGCTGTTTGAGTGAGGTTTCCAGCGCTGCGCGGCCGGCAGGGTCTTTGCTGCGGGCAACGGCTTCGGCGTTCAGCATGACCATACCCAGCGGCTGGCCTAGGTTGGCACCGGTCACCACACAGGCTTCCACCGCCTCGTGCATCACCAGTTTGTCCTCAATCGGCGCGGGGGCCACGTACTTGCCTTTGCCGGTTTTGAACAGGTCTTTGACGCGACCGGTGATGTACAGGCAGCCCTCGGCGTCGATGCGGCCCTTGTCGCCGGTTTTGAGCCAGCCGTCGGCGGTGAACGCTTCACGGCTCTTCTCGGGTTCTTTGTAGTAACCCAGCATCAGCGCAGGGCTCATCATCTGGATTTCACCCGTTTCAGGGTCGATGCGCTGTTTGACGCCTTGATAAACGGGGCCGACCGTGCCTTGCTGGTTTTTGCCCGGCTCGGTGATGTGCGACAGCGCCAGGTTTTCGGTCATGCCGTAGCCTTCGTTGATGTTCAGCCCCAGTTTGCTGTACCACTGCAGCAGCGCCAACGGCATGGGTGCGGCACCGCCGGCGGCAAAGGTGCATTTGTCCAAGCCCAGCGCCTTCATCACCTTGCGACGCACAATGCCGCCCAAAATAGGGATGCCCAACAAGCGCTGCAGCTTGGCAGGCGGCATTTTGTGGTGGATGCCCTGCTGAAACTTGACCCACAGGCGCGGTACCGAGAAAAATATCGTCGGCTGCGAACGCTGCAAGTCGGCAGCAAACGTGTCCAGCGAATCGGCAAAATAGATGTGCATGGCCGTGCGCAGCCAGCCGTGCTCGACCAACATGCGCTCCACCACGTGCGCCAGCGGCAGGTAGGACAGCATGCGGTCCGCACCGGTCATGGGGATGCGCGTGAGCCCGGCGTCCAGCGCCCAAGCAAAGTTGCCAAAACTGTGCATCACGCCCTTGGGCATGCCCGTGGTGCCAGAGGTGTAGATCAAGGTCGCCAAGTCGTCAGACGCGCGCATAGGCTCGCCTTGCAAAGGCTGGCTGCGCGCACAAATCGCGTCCCAGCCTTCGTAGTTTTGAATGGCATCTGCCGGCGACAGTGCGTAGCTCATGCACGGTAAGCCTGCGGGGATGCCTGCTTTCATGCCCGACCAACCGTCCAACTTGCCCACAAAACAGGCTTTGGCCTCGCTGTGCTCCAGAATCTGACGAATCGTTTCGGCAGCAAGTGTGGGGTAGAGCGGTACGGACACATAGCCCGCCATCCAGATGGCCAGGTCGGACATCATCCACCAAGCGCAGTTTTTGGAGAAGATCGCCACTTTGGAACCTGGCTCCCAACCTTGCGATTTCAGGTTCGCCGCCATACGCCTGACTTGGTCGCCCACTTGAGCCCATGTGAAGTCCTGCACCACGCCGTTACCCATAGGTTGCGTCAGCGCGATGCGATTCGGCTCTGTTTTTTCCCAATGGTAAAGACGCTGCAAGGCCAGCATGTCGTCGGATATTTTGGTTGCGGTCATGCTCATATCTAGGGCTCCAGCAGTTGTCTGCGTCAGTTGAATGAATACTTATCGATTCAGTATAGGTATTTCAAGCTGCCAACCACCTAGGGTAATTCCGAGCTTTATTGCACTTAGAGCTCTGCCACTAAAACCTTGGCTATGGCTTGGGAATCCGAATCCGGCTGATCATCAGCGAGCCAGACACTGCAAACATCAACACCAGCGGGTGAAACTTGAAGCCGGCAATCATCGTCTCGCCAAACCACAAATCCTCTCGTACCGCACCGTAATAGGTGGCGATGGCCATGACGGCTACCAACAAAATCGACATCGGAATCGGCGTGCCTTCAAAGTATTTGACCTTGCCGGTACCTTCAGATAATGTTTCAGCTGTGACGTTGTATCGCGCCAAGCGTGAGACACCGCAGGCCACAAAGTAGGCCAAAACAATGCGGTCATACAAGCCCTGCATACCGCAACCGTAGGCAATGATGGCCGGTGCGACTCCAAAGGAAATCACGTCAGACAGTGAGTCCAACTCGCGCCCCAAGGCCGATGATTTTTGCCGCCAGCGGGCGATGCGACCATCCAAAATGTCAAAAATCAAAGCCGCCAAAACCAAGGCACAGGCAAAATAAACGTGTTTTTCTTCACCCGTTTCAATGTAGCTCATGGTTGAAAACAGCGCACCCACACCACACACCGCATTGGCCAGCGTGAACCAGTCTGCCAAATGAAACTCCCGAATCATTGAGAAGGCTTTGCGTGGTTTCTCGCTTGGTGTATTGTGTCTATCCGTCATCTTGCGACTCCGCTTTTGTAGATTACATTGCTAGCTTAGCATGATGAAAAGCGCGATTCAATCCATTGCAAATTTACTATCTATTTACTATCTATTTAATAGCTAAACATTGAATAAATACGACGGCCACAGCTATTTTTACCTTTAAAAAGCACAAAAATGATCACTTTCTTCTCAGAACAACACGTTTTGCACGCTCCTGAGTACGAATTCTTCCGTGGGGAACGCGTGCCGTGCTTTGAATCGCCAGCGCGTGCCAGCTTTGTCCAGCAGGCGCTCTTAGAACGTAGGCACGAGCTGCGCAGCCCAGATCTTGATAGCACCAGCGTACTCGCCCAAGTCCACACACCGCGCTATTTGGCGTTTTTGCAGACTGCTTGGAGCCAATGGTTAGCCGCTGACCCTGCCAATGCAACGCGCCAGCCTTTCCCCTCCGTCTGGCCCGTCCGCACCTTGCGCAGCGACCTGGAGCCTGCCAACTTCACCGCCAAACTCGGTCTGTACAGCATGGACAACGGCAGCCCCATCGTCGCCGGCACGTGGGCGGCAGCCAAAGCGGGGGCGGATGCTGCCGTCAGCGCCGCCGCTTTGCTCAGATCAGGTGAAAAAGGTGTTTTTTGCGCCACCCGCCCACCGGGTCACCATGCAGGAGCCGACTTCATGGGCGGCTACTGTTTCATCAACAATGCCGCCGTCGCCGCCCAAGCCTTGCTCAACCAAGGTTGCGCCCGCGTCGCGATTTTGGATGTGGACTACCACCACGGCAACGGTACGCAAAGCATCTTTTACGACCGCGCAGACGTGCTTTTCGTCAGCATCCATGGCGACCCGTCTACCGAGTACCCGTTTTACCTCGGCCATGCAGACGAAGTGGGCGAGGGCGGCGGCCATGGCTTCAATCTCAACCTGCCGCTGCCCGCCCGCAGCTCCCTAGCCATTTGGTTTGCCGCGCTTGAGACCGCCTGCACCCGCATCCAACGTCACAACGCCGATGCTTTGGTCGTCTCCCTTGGCTTAGACACCTTCGCCGGTGATCCGATTTCGACCTTTGTGCTGCAATCTGTCGACTATGTCGCGCTGGGCAAACGCCTAAAGCAGTTGGATTTACCGACTATTTTTGTCCTAGAAGGTGGCTATGCGGCGGTAGAGCTGGGCGTAAATGCGGCGAATGTGTTGGATGGTTTTGAAGCTGTGTAAGCTGCGTAAGCCGAGATTTGACTTGCTTTAATCTTGCAACACCTCGTTGCAAGTTTTGCGCATTTCGTGCGCTTTGACACACGTCATCACATTGTTTAATTTTGTAGCAAATTGTACAAAAAAGTGATAAAAAAGTGATTATTACCAAGCACTTGCGCGTGCCCATGGTTAAGCGCAGACTCTGCAACTCACCGTTTCTGCATCCAACCAACTTTGAGTTTGAAGGATGCCTTTTAACTCTTTAAAACCCTTTAAAACCATTCAAAGGAGAACGTCATGAGTGATCCAGGCCACGGTTCCGTGGGGCAACGCGTACAAAGCTTTACCCACCTCTTACCCCTTCGCGCGATGGGCTACAACCCGCATGATTTGGCGGACCTAGCCGCCAAAATGAAGTCAGATGTTGACA
The DNA here is from genome assembly GCA_043775055.1 of Polaromonas sp. GTDB lineage: Bacteria > Pseudomonadota > Gammaproteobacteria > Burkholderiales > Burkholderiaceae_C > Aalborgiella. The sequence goes on along the minus strand of JAYVSU010000016.1, from coordinate 9,196 downwards.
GCGTTAAAGACGGTGGCGACCCTGAAGAAAACCTCTGCGTCCCAGCCGGCTATACCTACTTTGGCCAGTTCATTGACCATGATTTGACGTTTGACAGCACTTCATCTTTAGACCCCAACAGTGGCTCCGCCGCCAGCAACCTGCGCACCCCACGCTTTGACTTGGATTGCGTCTATGGCGACGGTCCAGATGCGCAACCCTTTATGTACGGCGATGATGGCGCAACCTTGCTGTACCGCCAAACCCCCAGCGTTGCCAGTTTGGCTAAAAAAGACCTTGCACGTGCGCCCGAGTCGGCCGGTTTGTCCATCATTGGCGACAAACGCAATGACGAAAACTCCATCGTCTGCCAAATCCAGCTCTCCTTCATCAAGTACCACAACGCCGTGGTGCACGCCATCAAACAAAAGCCCAACCACCCCAAAGGCGGGGCGTTGTTTGCAGCTGCCCGCAATGAAGTCCGCTGGACCTACCAAAAACTCGTGGTTGAAGACTTTTTGCCCCGCATAGTGCGCAAGCAAGTCTTTGCCGACCTGACTTTTACGGCCAATCCGAACCAGTCTAAGCAAGATATGTTGAATGCGCGCGACAAAAACTATGCACTCTACACCGCTGACAAACGCAGCAACCTGCCGTTGGAGTTTGTGGGTGCTGCCTACCGCTACGGCCACTCTGGCGTGCGCACCGGTTACCGCATGAATGCCCAAGTCGACATTAAAAACGCTCAAGGCAAAGTCACCACCAAAGGCGGGCGCTTCAGCATCTTCCCAGCCAGCAACGACGCCACAAAAAATGCGGGTGCAGACAGCTTGTTGGGGTTTGACCCTTTGCCCAGCAACCAAGAAATTGACCACTGGGGCCGCTTCTTCCCAGACTACTTGCCCAATGGTTTTGGTGAAAATGACCTGTTACCTAAAGCTGTTGATGAGACTGAAAACACCGCTGTGCGCCTGCAATTTGCCTACAAAATTGACACCAACATGGTTGACCCGTTGGGCGTCTTGCCACGCGGCCCGATTGCGGGGGAGGGCAATGCCAAACACGCCGAGGCCATGCTCGCGCCCACTCCGCTGCCAGACCCTTTAGCCTCGTCCACCTTCTCAGCGCGGCCATCTTTGGCGCTGTTGAACTTGCTGCGCGGCAACACCTACCGCATTGCCAGCGGCCAAGACGTGGCCATCGCGCTCAAAGCCAAAGGCTTGCCCTGCGACGTATTGAGCACGGAGCGCTTGGTCATTCGTACCAAACAAAGCGATGGTTCGTCCAAATTTGAAAAAATCGCGCCGGTTTTTCTGCACGACACCCCGCTGTGGTTTTATGTGCTGGCCGAAGCGCAAAAAGACATTGTTGACCAGCTCAAACTAACGCCTTTCAACGAAGACGCACTGCTCTCCGGCCCAGCCGCCAAAACCCAACTCGGCTGGGTAGGTGGCCGCATCGTGGCAGAGGTGTTCTACGGCCTGCTAGATTCAGACAACGAATCCTACGTCAACGCCGCTCCCGCCAACTGGCAACCCATGCTGGGCGGTGATAAAAAGCCCATTTTCCGCAACCTGCTCAAATTTGCGGACAGCAGCAACTCGTAAACCCTTGGTTTATTGAGCCTTCGGGCTCAATAGTTTCATGCTTTGTTGATTTAATATCTCAACATTAAGGAAACACAGCATGAAACTCACCCAACTACTCTGCGCCACAGTTTTATCAACCGCCGTGGCAAGTTTATTCGCCCAAACTACGCCAGTCGTTCCACCTGCGCCTGCGGCACCAGTCAAAGCTGGCATCATCAAAGGCGATGCGTGGGTGCACAGCAGCGAATCGTTAGCAGCCACACTCACACAAGCTGACGTGGTGCTACCCGCCAAAGCCACGGGCGGCGCTGTGTTTTCAGGCAAGTTCAAAGACATCCCCAAACTCACGGGCAGCAAAGTCCCGGTGATTTTGTTCCTCCACGGCTCCTCTGGTTTGGGGTTGAAGGCAATTGGCGAGTGGCAGCAGTGGTTGGCAACGCTAGGTTTTGCCAGCATCGCGCCCGATTCATTCACGCTGTCCAACCATGTGACCTACACCTCGCCGATAGATGTGCCTTCTTACGAGCGCATCCACGCGCTGCGCGCCTCTGAGATTGCACCCACACTGGCCGCGCTCAAAAGCCAACCATGGGCAGATGCAAACACTTTGATTCTGGCTGGCACCAGTGAAGGCTCAGTCCCCGTGGCCCGCTACACCGGCACCGAGTTTGCGGCCCGCATGCTGTTTGCGTGGAGTTGCGAGGACAATTACTTTGTCAAATCCTCCCAAAATGCCTTCGAGCCGAGCAAGCCCGTGCTCAACATCATCAGCGCGCAAGACCCGTTTTTCTCTAAAACCAACACCTGGCTAGGCAATGCAGACGCCAAAGGCCACTGCGGCCCCGCCCTCAAAGCCAACCCGCAAGCCGTCGTCCTCTTAGTCCCAGATGCACCGCACACGCTCTTGAATTTGCCAGCCACCCGTGCAGCCACCGCTGGGTTTTTAGCGCAGTTTGCGAAGAATTAACGTGGTTAGGATACTGAATTTACTATGTATTTAATAGCAAACTAATGAATAAATACGCCGTCTACAACCATAAATAGCCTCTAGATTGAGTGTAATCAATGCAACCTGTAAGTTGCAAAAGGTTGCATTATGCAACTTCATGCCGTATCATGCAAGCCATGCCAATCATGGCAAGCAAGCGCATTAGGAGGAATTTTCATGGCAGTCGCACTCAAAGTATCAGACGAATTGGTGGAGCTGGCAAAACCGCAAGCGGCTGCGCAGCATCGCTCCATTCCTAAGCAAATTGAATATTGGGCACGGCTGGGTAAAGTGGTTGAAGAAAACCCAGATCTGCCACTGCAGTTCATCAAAGACACGCTTTTGAGTCTTGAGGAAGCCAAAGCTGGGCAAACCAGTGCTTACCAATTTGGCGTTTAAACCGAATTGACGACTTGGTAATGTTCACAAAAATCAGCAAAGTTAGCGCAACACCCCAGTTTCAACGCACCGTAAAAAAACTACATGCGCCTGATAAGCTGCAAGTAGATGAAGCCATACGCACCGTCATGGCGCAACCGGAGCTGGGAGGCGCTAAAAAAGGCGATTTAAACGGCGTGTTTGTTTACAAATTCAAGCTTAACAAGCAAGAAGTGCTGCTGTCGTATCGGCTAAAAGGTGAAAATTTGGGTGCAGATTCGGTGCTAAATGAATTGGTGCTGTTGGCGCTCGGTTCACATGATAATTTCTATCGTGACTTGAAAAAGTCAATTTAGTAGCGCATATTGCTATATATTTTATAGCTACTTAGGCAGTAAAAATGACGGCTACAGCCAGAAATAACCTCTAAAACGGCTATTTCAGCGTTTGCAAGCGTTTTTAATCGCCAACGCCGCCTGTTTCACCAAATCCGGCCCTTTGTAGATCAGCCCTGTGTAGATTTGCACCACGTCTGCACCTGCTTCGATTTTGCTGACCGCGTCTGCCGCGCTCATCACACCGCCTACGCCGATGATGGGGAAGCCTTTGCCTAGGGCGGCGCGGAGTTGGCGGATGACTTGGTTGCTGGCTTCTAACACCGGCGCACCGCTCAGGCCGCCGGCTTCTTCAGCGTGTGGCAGGCCTTTGACGGCTTCGCGGCTGAGGGTGGTGTTAGTAGCGACGACACCGTCCATTTTGTGCCGCAGGAGCGTTGCGGCAATGACGTCGATTTGGGCGGCGTCTAAATCTGGGGCGATTTTGACGAAAATGGGGACGGATTTGCCGTGTTTCTTCTTCAAAACGGCGCGTTCAGCAGCAATTGCGCCCAATAAAGCGTCCAAAGCCTCGTCGCTTTGCAGGGCGCGCAGGTTTTTGGTGTTTGGGCTGGAGATGTTGACCGTGACGTAGTCGGCGTGGGGGTAGACGCCGTCTAGAGCGATTAAATAGTCGCTGGTGGCGTTTTCAATCGGGGTGGCAGCGTTTTTACCGATGTTTAAGCCCAATATCATGGGTTTTTGTGGGTTTTGGCCTCGAAACTTGGCTTTTTTGACGTTGGCAATAAAAGCGTCCAAACCGTCGTTGTTGAAACCTAGGCGGTTGATCAGTGCATTGGCTTCTGGCAGGCGGAACATGCGCGGTTTGGGGTTACCGGGTTGCGCCAGCGGGGTGACGGTACCGACTTCAACAAAGCCAAAACCCATCGCCCCCAGCCCGTCGATGGCTCTGGCGTTTTTGTCTAAACCAGCTGCCATGCCGACGCGGTTGGGGAATTTGAGGCCTGCCAAGGTGATAGGGTCGTCCACCCGTGAGTTGCAATAGGCCCAAGACAGCGGGTTGCCCTGCGTTTTGGTGAGGCCGAGCATGGTCACTTCATGGGCGGTTTCGGCGTCTAGGCCAAATAAAAAGGGGCGGGCGAGGGCGTAGGGGAGCAGGGACATTGGATAATAGGTAGTTATATCTTCGTAAGATTTGACTATTTTCTCAGAAACTTATCCCCTTAAATAGAAACACACCCATGACCCAAGACGAACTCAAAACACTGGTCGGCCAAGCCGCTTTGCAATACGTGGTGGCTGGCGAGATTGTCGGCGTGGGCACAGGCTCGACGGTGAACAAGTTCATCGATGCGCTGGCAACCATCAAGGGCACCATCAAGGGCGCGGTTTCCAGCTCAGTCGCCAGCACTGAGCGACTCAAGGCGCTGGGGATTACTGTGTTTGACGCGAATGACGTGACCGAATTGGCGGTTTACATCGACGGCGCAGACGAAATCGACCACGCGGGATACATGATCAAGGGCGGCGGCGCAGCGCTGACGCGGGAAAAGATTGTGGCGGCGCTGTCGAAGAAGTTTGTGTGTATTGCCGATGAAAGCAAGCTGGTCAACACTTTGGGGGCTTTTCCACTGCCGGTTGAAGTCATCCCGATGGCGACCAAGCGCGTGATGCAGCAATTTGCGGCAATGGGCGGCACTTGCAGCGTGCGCCAAAGAAATGACAATAGTGGCCAACCACTCATCACCGACAACGGCCAACACATCGTTGACGTGCTGAACCTGAAAATTACCGACCCGCTGGCGTTTGAATCCACCGTCAACCAATGGCCGGGCGTGGTGACCGTGGGCGTGTTTGCGCACCAAAAGGCGCATGTTTGCTTGCTAGGGACGGAAAGTGGCGTTAAGACTTTGGCGTTTTAACCTTGGTGTTTTGCCTTGACATCTAAATCGATAGTGATTTAAGTTTTGAAAGCACGACGCAAATGACGCATACAGATTTACTGCTCACTGATGTGTTGGCCGCGTATGGCGATGCACACCCTATGCTCGCCGTACATTTTGATGCTCTGCTTCAAGATGGCCAAGGCTTTCTGCGGCTGTTGCCTGATAGCGTCATGGCTGGCGACTTGTGTTTGACCGTGCCAGACAACAATGAGCCCTATTTAGTGGGTTTTTTGGCGCAAGGCGACTTGAATATTCAAGGCAGTATTTACAACGAAAATACCGACGGTGCCTACGCCTTGGTCGTACTGGGACATTTAACTGCATGCAACGTGATGGTGGGTGGGCAAACTGTTTATGTGGGCAAAAATGCCAATATCGCAGAGGTTTTTGGCGGCGACTACAACCATGGTGAATGCGGGATTTTGGGCGATTTTCAAGCCACCGTTATCGTGACTCACGACTATATATTGCGTGTGCATGGTCAAGTATCTGGGCTGCAAGTTGAAGATCCATCCGGTACGCTGATCAAAGCGGTTGATGGACAATTTACGTACGATTACGGTGACATACCGGCGCAATTGTTGCTGTGTGATGAGGCCTTGAGCGAGGATGACCCGGAGGATGCTTTCAATTTTTATGCAGCCGTAGAGGTCATCAAAGCGGGTAAAAGCTTGCTCAAACCGGATTTAGATGTCTCGACGCAGGGGGTTGCAGCGATGAAGTCAAAACTCGCGCCCTTGCTTGCCGGTATGGCGCAGTACGAAGACGAAGAATACGAAGACGCTTTGAGCAGCTTCGCGAAAGCGCGTGCTTTAGGCAATGCCTCTGCACGTTTGGATTTTCATGAGGCGGCTGCGCTGTATTGCAAAAGCAGCCCGTTTGAGGGGGATGAGATCGAGCGCATGCGGAACGGATTTGAGCGTGCTGTGCAAGCAGGCTACCAAACCAATGAAAGCCGCTTGTACTTGGCTTACAGCTACGCTGAAAACGAACCGACTGACTCCGCAAGAGCGCGAGCGACGGCACAGGCCGTGATTGATGATTTTTATGCAGACGATGACGAAAAAGGCCAAGCCCATGACGTTTTGGGTGTGTGTTTGTACAACGAGGGCAAGCACAGCGAATCTGTGCCATATTTTCAAGCGGCGGTGGATTTGGAGCCGGACAGGCAAAATTTGCAGTCAAATTTAGGACGTGCGCTGTACATGACAGATGCATACGAAGAAGCCATAGGTCCGACGGAATTGGCGATAGAAATTGATGAAGACACTCAGGGTGTGCGGCGTTTTAGATTGGCTTTTTGCTGCTTTGAAACCAAGCGCTGGGCGGATGTCATCAAATACGTGACGCGGTATTGCGAGCTAGATGATGCAGAGCAGACCAGCAAAGTAACCATGCTCAGTATGCAAGCGTTAGCACACTTGGAGCTGGGTCAAACGCAAGATGCGCAAGCTTTGTACCTTCAAGTTGCTCTTATTGAAAAGGCTTTAAATATCGAGAACTACTACGCAGGTGAGTTACGGAATAAACTGTAAGTATGCTTAGCCCATCAACAATATTTTGGAGAAATGAATGGCAGTGACAATTGACGCATTGATGGATGCACTTAAAAGTGTGGTCGACCCCAATACGGGCAAAGATTTTGTGACGTCTAAGTGCATTAAAAATGTGCATATCGCTGAGGGTGATGTGTCGTTTGACGTGGAGCTGGGTTACCCGGCCAAGAGTCAGATACCCGAGTTTCGCAAGGCGCTGATTGCTGCGGCCAAGGCCGTGGCGGGTGTGGACAATGTGTCGGTCAACGTCAGCATGAACATCACGGCGCATGCGGTGCAGCGCGGTGTGCAACTGTTGCCGAATGTCAAAAACATTGTGGCGGTGGCGTCTGGCAAAGGCGGCGTCGGCAAAAGCACCACGGCGGTGAACTTGGCATTGGCGTTGGCAGCTGAGGGGGCACACGTGGGTATTTTGGATGCCGATATTTACGGGCCCAGCGTGCCGATGATGATGGGCGTCAGCGGCAAACCAAATAGCGCAGACGGCAAAACCATGGAGCCGCTGGAGAATTACGGCGTGCAGGTGATGTCAATTGGGCTTTTGGTCAACCCCGATGAAGCCATGATTTGGCGCGGCCCAATGGCGACGCAAGCCTTGGAGCAATTGTTGCGACAGACTAATTGGGGCAATTTAGACTATTTGGTGGTGGACATGCCGCCGGGCACGGGGGATATTCAACTCACGTTGTCACAACGCGTGCCGATGACGGGCGCAGTCGTTGTCACCACGCCGCAAGACATTGCACTGTTGGATGCCAAAAAAGGCATCACCATGTTTGAGAAAGTCGGGGTACCGATTTTGGGCATTGTGGAGAACATGGCCGTCCATGTATGCAGCAATTGCGGCCATGTGGAGCACATTTTTGGCGCAGATGGTGGCAAAAAGATGGCTGAAGACCGCAAGATTGATTATTTAGGCGCGCTGCCGTTGACCATGCAAATCCGTGTACAGGCCGACAGTGGCAAACCCACCGTAGCGTCTGACCCTGATGGTGAGGTGGCTGGTATTTACAAAGCAGTTGCGCGTCGCGTAGCTTTGGCGATTGCGACGAAGAACAAAGACTTCTCGTCTAAATTTCCGACCATCAAGATATCAAAAGATACGTGATCAAAAATCTGAAAAGCTGCTGATTTAGAACTTTATCCCAGCAGGGTTGTTGGGATTATTTGAGTTGGTTGCTGCGGGCTTGGCGGGAGCGCCTGCGGCATTGTCTGTCGCTTTGTCTGCCACTTTTTTGGGCGTTACGGGCGTTGTGGGCGCTAGAGGCGTCGCCGCAGCTTGGTTGTAACTGCGCGGCAATGTGGATGTTTTGGGGTAGCCTGCCGCGTCTAGGTACTTGGTCCACTCACCTTCTTCATAGCCTTTAAGTTGTTGCGCAGCAATGGTGACCATGGGGATGCTGGCTTCCGCATTGAGGCGTTTGTAGGTGGCCACATCTTCATTGCTGTTGACGCTTTTTTCGGTAAACGGGACGCCACGCTGTGTCAGCATGATGCGGGCGTTGATACACGGTGCGCAGTCTGTGTTGGTGTAGAGCGTCACGGGGTAACGGCTCACAATTTGCGCCAATGCGTAAGGCAGCGCACCGCTGGCGTTGCCGGTGCCATCGTCAACCACTTTGCCGCCTGCTGAGGGTAACGGCGGGACTTCTGAGTAAGTGACACGGCCTTGTTTGTCTACACTTTTGTACACCTGCTGGGCATATAAATTGGTTGTAGTCGGCAAAATAATTACCTGCGCAGCTATTAAAGATATAGCAAAAGAGCTGGCTTTATGAAGTATTTTGTGCATGCCGAATTCTATACTTTGCATAGGTTTGCGTCAGTTAATTAAGCTTCAGCCATGCCTTGGTGTCGCAAGAGCGCATCAAGTGTGGGTTCGCGGCCACGAAAAGCTTTGAAAGAGGCCATGGCTGGGCGGCTGCCACCGCTTTCTAAAATCGCTTGGCGGTACTTCAAACCGGTTTGGGTGCCATCAGCATCTCCGGTTAATCGCGCTTCTTCAAAGGCTGCGTAAGCATCGGCGCTCAGCACTTCAGCCCATTTGTAGCTGTAGTAGCCGGCTGCGTAACCGCCCGCAAAAATGTGGCTAAAGGTATGGGCCGTGCGGTTGTAGGCCGGAGGCTGAATCAGCGCGATTTCTTGGCGCACTTGGGACAACAAGGCCATGAGATCAGGTTTGTCCGAAGTATGCAGCAGCATATCGAACAATGAAAATTCGATTTGACGCAGGGTTTGCAAGCCGCTTTGGAAATTTTTCGCAGCGGTCATTTTGTCAAACAAGGCGCGTGGCAACGGCTCGCCGGTATCGACATGGGCGGTCATGTGCTTGAGCACATCCCATTCCCAACAGAAGTTTTCCATGAATTGACTCGGTAGTTCAACCGCGTCCCACTCCACGCCGCTGATGCCGGAGACATCGCGC
>JAYVSU010000015.1:0-6599 GCA_043775055.1 Polaromonas sp. | reverse complement strand
ACGCAAACGGTTGACAGCGAAGCAAAAAATGAAACTTCATCAATTGCTATAAATAATGTAGCATTAAGTCCATATCAAACGCCGGCTATAGCTGAAATTGCCTCTAAAAACGGCCCTTTCTTGCTTTTTGGAGCTACTGGGAGCGGCAAAACCGAGGTCTATCTGCAAGCCGCCATGACCGTGTTGCAAAGCGATGCATCTGCGCAAGTACTGATGATGGTGCCTGAAATCAACCTCACGCCGCAACTGGAAGCTCGCGTGCGTGAGCGGTTTACGCCGCTTTACGGGGAAGATGCGGTCGTTTCCATGCACAGCGGCTTGACCAACCCACAGCGTTTGAAAAGCTGGCTAGCGGCGCACATGGGCACAGCCCGTATCGTGTTGGGCACGCGGATGGCGGTATTTGCGTCGATGCCGCACTTAAAGCTCATTGTTGTGGACGAAGAGCACGACCCCAGCTACAAAAGCCAAGAAGGGGCACGTTATTCAGCGCGCGATTTAGCTGTTTACCGAGGCAAAATAGACCATGCCAAGGTGATTTTGGGTTCTGCCACGCCCTCGTTTGAGAGTTGGTACCACAGCCGACCCGCAGAGCAGGGTGGACGACAAGGTGTGCGTTACCAGCGCTTGACGATGGCTGACCGCATCGGCGGTGGCGTGTTGCCCAAAGTGATCACGGTCAACATGGAGCATCAGCCCAAAAAGACCGTGCTATCACCGCCGTTGTTGGCGGCTATCGCTGAACGCATTGGGCGCGGCGAGCAAGCCATGGTGTTCCTAAACCGCCGTGGTTATGCGCCTGTGCTGCATTGTGGCGATTGCGGCTGGAAGAGCGAGTGCCCGCATTGCAGTGCGTACCGCGTTTTCCACAAAATTGATCGCACGTTGCGTTGTCATCACTGTGGTTTTACACAGCGTGTACCTCGTGCCTGCCCAGCTTGCGGCAACTTGGATATCAGCACCATTGGCCGTGGCACCGAGCAGCTTGAAGAGCATTTGGCTGATTTGCTGTCAGGGGTGACACGGCCAGACGGCTCGCCCATTCGCATCGCACGCATCGATGCAGACAGCACCAAGCTCAAAGGCGCGCTGCAGCAGCAACTGGCGCAGGTCCATGCTGGCGAGGTGGACGTGTTGGTTGGCACCCAAATGATTGCCAAGGGGCATGACTTTCGCAACATCACCTTGGTGGCGGCGGTGAATCCAGACGGCGCGTTGTTTTCAAGCGATTTCAGAGCGCCTGAGCGCTTATTTAGCCTGTTGATGCAAGCCGCAGGCCGCGCGGGCCGCGATGCAGAACAAGGTGCGCGCAGCGAAATGTGGATCCAAACGCATCACCCAATGCACCCGCTGTACTGGGCGCTTAAAAAGCACGACTACCCCGGCTTTGCCGAAGATCAGCTCAAAGAACGTGAAGCGGCGACGATGGCCCCCTTTGGCTACAGCGCCTTGGTCCGCGCAGAAGCGCGTACGCAAGAAGCGGCACAAGCTTATTTAACCGCGGCTAGTGCTGCGGCAGCGGGTTTGGCAGATTCTGTCGAAGGTTTTGAACACATCACCCTCTACCCCGCTGTGCCCATGACTATGCAACGGATCGCCAATGTCGAGCGTGCCCAAATGTTGGTCGAATCGCACTCTCGCAAAGCACTGCAGCAGTTTTTGAGCCAATGGCACGAGGTGCTGCAAACAACCAAACAACAAGGCATGATCCGCTGGGCGGTTGATGTGGATCCCTTGGCGATTTAGCGTTTCAGTATAAAAGTTAAGGTCTAAAAATAGCCACGGCGCCTGAAAAGGTAAAAAAAGCCAGAGCGGTAGATACCAAAATAATCCGTGCAATGCGCCCGTTGTTGGCGCCAAAGCGTTCAGCCAACAACGACACATTGCTGGCGCTGGGCAAGGCTGCAACCAAGACCAACACAGTCAAGGCAAAGTTATCCAGTGGAACGCCAAGTTGCTTGGCGGCCAAACCGACCAGTAACACGAGTACTGGATGCAAAAATAGTTTGAGAAAGGCGACTGGCAAATAATCGCGCAGTGGTAAATGATCATGCGCGTTCATGTGTGAGCGTGCCAGCACCGCACCAATCGTGAACAGAGCAACGGGCGAGGCAGCATCGGCTAACAATCCTAGCGTCACCGCTAACGGTTTAGGAAGCTGTAAATCTACCGCAGAAGCCAGAGCGCCCAACAATATCGACCACGGCATGGGGTTGGCAATGACGCCTTTGAGCGCGTTTTTTGCCGCTTTGCTGAAGCCATGCTCATCAGCACCGTCGAGTCGCGACAAGGCAATGCACAAAGAGCTGGTGATCACCATGTCCACCACAATCGTCACGATTGCCGGCCCAGCTGCGCGTGCGCCCAACAAAGCTACTAAAAGCGGTACACCCATGAAGCCAGTGTTAGGAAAGGCTGCAACCAAAGCGCCTAAAGAGGCATCGTTCCAACCGATGCGTTTGTTTTTAGTCACTGCAATAGCAAATCCGACCATCACCAAGGCGCAAAAGAGGTAGACCCCAAAGACGCTGGCATCCAGTAATTGCGCAATCGGGGTGGAAGATCCAAAGCGAAACAGCAAGCAAGGTAGGGCGAAGAACAGTACAAAACTGTTCATTCCTGGAATGGCGGTCAAATGCAAGTATCCTCGGCGTGTGGCCACGTAGCCACACAGCACAAGCGCGAAAAATGGAAAGGTGATTTGCAAGACATTCAGCACCGTTCTATTGTGCAATATATTGAGTACTGACTTTTATGCTGAGATAGCCCCTAAAATAAAGAAAACAATTAGCCGGAGACAAACCATGCGAATTCTTATTGCCGAAGACGACCAAGTTCTTGCTGATGGCCTGCTGCGCACCTTGCGCAGCTCGGGCGCAGCGGTGGATCATGTGCCCGATGGCTCACAGGCCGATGCTGCGTTGATGACCAATACCGAGTTTGATTTGCTCATTCTTGATCTTGGATTGCCCAAGATGCACGGTTTGGAAGTCCTCAAGCGGCTACGCGCACGAGGCTCAAAACTGGCGGTCCTTATTTTGACCGCAGCCGACAGTGTGGAAGAGCGGGTCAAAGGCTTGGATCACGGCGCTGACGATTACATGGCCAAACCCTTTAGTCTGCAGGAACTGGAAGCGCGTGTACGTGCATTGACGCGGCGCGGCATGGGCGGCGCGGCCAGTACCATCAAGCATGGTCCTTTGGAGTACGACCAAGCGGGTCGCGTTGCCACCATCGACGGCAAAATGGTCGAGCTTTCCGCTCGGGAACTGGGTTTACTGGAAGTGTTGCTGCAGCGTAGCGGTCGCTTGGTGAGCAAAGATCAATTGGTGGAGCGCTTGTGCGAATGGGGTGAAGAAGTCAGCAACAATGCCATTGAAGTTTACATCCACCGTTTGCGCAAAAAGATTGAGAAAGGCCCGATTCGCATCGCCACGGTGCGTGGTTTGGGCTATTGTTTAGAAAAAATTGCGCCTGCAGCTTAATCACAAAACATGGTGTGACGGCTTGATTTCGCGGATACAACATGTCGGTTTTTAAGAAAAAATTGCCTGCCGCGAGTATTTTTAAACGCGAACAACGCTCGTTGTTTGGCGAAATCTTGGATTGGATGCTCACGCCATTGCTGTTGCTCTGGCCAGCGAGCTTGGCCCTGACCTGGCTGGTGGCGCAAAACATTGCCGACAAACCGTTTGATCGCGCCTTGGAATACAACGTCCAAGCCTTGGCGCAATTGGTGGTTGTTAAAAACGGGCATGCGCAATTCAACTTGCCTCAACCTGCCCGCGAGTTGCTCAGGGCTGACGATGCAGATCAAATCTATTACCAAGTCATTGGTTTGCGTGGCGAATTGCTGAGCGGCGAAAAAGATGTGCCTGAACCTTCAGAAAGCATCAAAGCATCGCCCTGGGAGGTGAAGCTGCGCGATGAAGAAATCCGAGGTTTGCCTGTGCGCGTTGCTGCAATTTGGATCCAGTCAGATATTCCTGGTGCCCGCGATGCGTTGGTGCAAGTGGCTGAGACGCGTGAAAAACGCTCCGTCCTTGCGACAGAAATTATCAAAGGCGTGATGCTGCCGCAATTTGTGATCTTGCCCCTGGCGGTGCTCTTGGTGTGGTTGGCCTTGGTGCGTGGCACCAGACCCTTGAACCAGTTAGAGGCGCGTATTCGTGCACGCAAGTCTGATGATCTGAGTCCGTTGGACGAAACTTCAGTGCCGCAAGAGGTGGTGCCGCTGGTGTCTTCCGTGAATGGCTTGCTGACGCGGCTCAAAGACTCCATGGCCACGCAGAAGCGGTTTTTGGCTGATGCGGCCCATCAACTCAAAACACCTTTGGCGGGTCTGCGCATGCAAGCGGATTTGGCTTTACGCCAAAACACCAGCACCGAAGATTTGAAGCTGTCTTTGCAGCAAATAGGACGCTCTAGCATTCGTGCCACGCATACTGTGAATCAGCTGTTGGCCTTGGCGCGTGCTGAGGGTGGTGGCAATGTGTTGACGCAACAACCCTGTGATTTAGCTTTGCTCACGCGCGACGTGGTACAAGACGCGATTCCACGTGCGATGGAGAAGCGCATTGACCTCGGCTTTGAAGGCGCGCAAGTCGGCGATCCAGGCGTGATGGTGCAAGCCAACCCGACCTTGATTCAAGAACTGATACGTAACTTGGTTGACAACGCTTTGAACTACACGCCATCAACGGTAGACCATCCAGGGGTGATCACTGTCCGTGTTTTGGCTGATCCATACGGACATGCCTTGCTCTTGCAGGTTGAAGACACGGGGCCGGGCATTCCGGAGGTCGAGCGCACCTTGGTGATGCAACCGTTCTACCGTGTACTAGGTACAAACACAGATGGCTCTGGTTTAGGGCTGGCAATTGTGCAAGAAATTGCCACCAAACACGGCGCCACCTTGACTGTGGAAGATGCCAGACCGGGCCATGTGCCGCCTGGGGCGATGTTCACTGTGCGGTTTTTGGCTAACCCTTAAAAGGCTTTAAAAAAGCTTGAGAGGGTTTGAAAGGGCTAGGAGCGCTAGCTTTTACAAGCCATTAGGGGTTTGCCAGCCAGTTGAACGCGCACATTGTTGAGCTTCGTTCGTTGCGCATCATTCAAAGCGGGCAAAACGAGTTGATAGCCTTGTTGACTCGGTTGCTCCTCTAGTACCCTGGCGGTGCGAACGCCTTGCTTGAAGAGGCGATTCAATGCTTGGTTGGCGGCTTCTTGACTGGGGTGACTTCCTAAAGAAATACCAGGCTCCAAAGCTGCTTCTGTCAAAGTCTCAAAAGGCACTTTGATTTTAGTGAGTTGTGATTTTTTAAGATCGCGCGTCTTGTTGTCTGGGTACTTGCCCATGTAGACAATCCATTGTGCAGGTTGCGCTGTGGCATCTAAGCGCCACGAACCCGAGGGTAAGTTATTGCTGAGCGCTTGGCGCAGCGCCCCAATTTGCTTGTCGGTAAACACACCTGCTTGCAAGCAACTGGTAGCAGCAGCGTTTGTAGTCGCAGCTGCTGTAGATGGAACATTCGCACTCGGGTTATTGCTCGTAGAAGCTACTTTGGCTGGCGCAGCCTCGCTCGGCTTCAAAATTCGAATCCGCTCAGGCTCAATTTGTTGCGTGAGCCGCTGTGGTTCACTTTGTGACGGAACACCCAAGCCCAGACCGCCGAGCATGTCATGCGACCATGCAAAGTAAGCCCCATTGGCCAGCAACAACAATGAAACTAAAAGACGTAGCATAAATATATATGTGAGTGTGTCTGGCAAGCGACCTAGAGAGGCCTGACGCTCACCTCCGAGCTGTTGATACGTTGCATGCCAGCGTCAGTGTGCACCAATAATTCGCCGGTTTCATTAACGCCATGCGCGCTGCCGATTGTTCTTGCACTGCTCGGTGCTAGTTGCTGCCCCTCATGCACGGTCACCGTGCGGTCACGCAGCACATCGAGTGCATTGAAGCGGGCTTGAAAGGGCGCAAAGCCATAGGTTTCAAAAGCCAAAACGGTTTGAATCAAGGGCGGCATGACACGCTGCAAAGCTTCAGGCGCAGAGATGCCCGGTAGCAATTCTTGCAACCACACTGCGGGTGTTCGCAAGGCGGTTATAGCCACTTCGGGCTTAACTTCAGGGTCGTTGATGTTGATGCCCACGCCAATCACTGCATAGCGCTGCCCACCCAACACGGCTGTTTCTATCAAAATGCCCGCTAATTTACGTTCTTTCAGCCATAAATCATTCGGCCATTTCAAGCCGATGGCAGGGTGCAAACTCTGCGCCACACTCACGCCTACTGCCAATGACAAGCCTGACCAATCTTTGGGTGCCAGCGGCAAGCCCAATGAAAATGTCAAGGCTGGCAACGATGCATTTTCTCTGCTGGCCAAATCATGCCAATCACGCCCCAAACGGCCGCGCCCAGCGGTTTGCTTCTCGGCAACCAGCAAAGTGGGCTCCAGTTGGCCGGATTTGGCGCGACGCATCAACTCGGAGTTGGTCGAGTCGATTTCTGGCAACACTTCCACCGTGAAGTTTGCCAGCAAAGGCGAAACGTCTTCCCAAATAGCCTCGGCAGGCCATTGAATAGGTGGATTGTG
>JAYVSU010000014.1:0-6265 GCA_043775055.1 Polaromonas sp. | reverse complement strand
TGATGAAGACCATCCCTATGGCCATCAACGTTTTGAAACCGCAGCTTCTTTGGCCCTCGGTGCACTTTTATTGGCAGTTGGCATAGGCATGTTGTGGTCAGCCGTGCAAAAGTTGCAAAACCCAACAAGTATTCAAACCGTTCACATCATCGCTTTATGGGTGGCGGCAGGGGCGCTGATTGCTAAAGAAACATTGTTCCGCTACATGCTGTCCGTTGCCAAACGCGTCAAATCCAGCATGTTGGTGGCCAACGCCTGGCATGCACGCTCGGACGCCGCTTCGTCACTGGTCGTCGGCTTAGGCATCATCGGCAACTTGGCTGGTTACCCGATTTTGGACCCGATTGCGGCGCTGATTGTCGGTTTCATGGTCAGCAAAATGGGCTGGAGCTTCGGCTGGGATGCGCTGCACGACCTGATGGACCGCGCCGTCGACGAGCAAGAGGTCGAGGCGATTCGCCGCACGCTGCTTGAAACCCCAGGCGTCAGCGACGTGCACGACGTGCGTACCCGCAAAATGGGTGACATGATCGTGGTCGACGCCCACATCGAGGTCGATGCCGACATCACCGTCGAAGCCGGTCACGACATCGCCGTCCTCGCCCGCCAACGCGTCTTGCAACGCCACCGCGTGCTGAACCTGATGACCCACGTCGACCCCTGGAAACGACCCGATTTGGACCATGCAAAAGCGCCAGAAGCGCCTCAAATCACAAAAACAGCTTAAAAATAGCCTAAATATGCCTGTAGCCGGCGTATTTGTTTAATAGTTTGCTATGTTTTTAATAGTATTGTTTGGTGTGCATCAAATAGACTAGATAACTGATGTTTTATACAGTATTATCACTGTATGGCTAAAGAAAAAACTGTTTACGTATGCACCGAGTGCGGCGGCACTGCGCCCAAATGGCTGGGCAAATGCCCGAGTTGCAATGCTTGGAACACGCTGATTGAGTCGGTGGCCGAGAGCACCACACCGACCAAAAACCGCTTTGCTTCGCTCGCTAAAACCGCTGAAGTCGCCACTTTGGGCGATATTGACGCGGTCGACATGCAGCGCACTCCCACAGGGCATGATGAGCTAGACCGCGTGCTGGGCGGCGGCATCGTTGAAGGAGGCGTGGTGTTGATTGGTGGCGACCCTGGCATCGGTAAATCAACCTTGTTGCTGCAGGCGCTGGATTCACTGCAGCGCAGTGGTCAAAGAACGCTCTACGTAACCGGCGAAGAAAGCGGAGCGCAGGTGGCGTTGCGGTCCCGCCGCTTGGGGTTGCTGAACTCGCAAGTCAAAGTGATGGCTGAAATTGGCTTAGAAAAAATCCTTGCCACGCTGGAGAAAGAGCAACCGCAGATCGCCGTGATCGACTCCATCCAAACCGTCTATTCCGACCAACTCACCTCCGCCCCCGGCTCGGTCGCGCAGGTACGCGAATGCGCAGCGCACCTGACGCGTTATGCCAAAAGCAGCGGCACCGCCATCGTGTTGGTCGGCCACGTCACCAAAGAAGGCGCACTGGCCGGCCCGCGCGTGTTGGAACACATGGTGGATACGGTGCTGTACTTTGAGGGCGACACCCACAGCAGCTTCCGCCTCGTGCGCGCCATCAAAAACCGCTTTGGTGCGGTCAATGAAATTGGCGTGTTTGCCATGACCGAGCGCGGTTTGAAGGGCGTCAGCAACCCCAGTGCCATCTTTTTGAGCCAACACAGCGAGCCGGTACCGGGCAGTTGCGTCATGGTGACCTTAGAGGGCACGCGGCCCATGCTGGTGGAAATTCAGGCGCTGGTTGACAGCGGCGGCCCCAGCCCTAGACGCCTCAGCGTCGGCTTGGATAAAGACCGGCTTGCTATGCTTTTAGCAGTGTTGCATCGCCACGCGGGGGTCGCTTGCATGGATCAGGACGTGTTTGTCAACGCGGTCGGCGGTGTGCGCATCAGTGAGCCCGCAGCCGACTTGGCCGTCATGCTGTCCATCACCTCCAGCTTGCGTGGTAAACCTCTGCCCAAAGGCTTCATCGCCTTTGGTGAAGTGGGGCTGGCCGGTGAAGTGCGGCCCGCACCGCGCGGCCAAGAACGGCTCAAAGAAGCGGCCAAACTAGGCTTCAGCGTAGCGATTGTGCCCAAGGCCAACGCCCCGAAAAAAGGCAGCAAAGATTTTGAGGGGTTGACGATTCATGCCGTCGAGCGCATTGAAGAGGCCATGGCTGTTGTTAGAGGGTTGACGTGATGCAATTCTCAGCTTGACCTGTTTTTTGACAATGATTTGATAGCAAATCAGGCTCGCCACATTAAAAAAATTTTAAACAATGTGCATTACGTCACATTTTAAAGAATTCATAGGACGCATAAGTAGCACCAAAGTATTATGTTGTAGCTATAGTAATAGTCAGCATAACTTGTGCGTCTTGGTAATTTAATAAGGTGTTTAAATGAAATTTAACAAATGGGTCAGTACCGGCTCACTGATGGGTATGCTTGCTTTTGGCAGTGCGGCACAAGCAGCTTTGGTACCGTGCGGTACAAACTCAAGCCTTAACCTGTTGAGCAAAGTTGCATACGCCGTTGATTGTCAGTATCTCACGCCATTTGATTCCAGCAATGTTGCGAGCATCACCAACATCAATACAGCTAGATTTTTTGGTACCAGCGATTGGGTGGAAATCGGCAAAACTGAAATATCGGGCGATGGCCAGTCTGGTGCTTGGTCGGTGCCTAACCCTGAAGCCCTTAAATACGACTACATCATCGTTTTCAAAGCAGGGTCTAGCACAAACCTGATCGCTTTCAGACTCAACGTAGCCGCTAGCTCGTCTGGCAAATGGACATCTCCTTTCACTCAGCCTCCTTTTGACATTGCTGGTTCAGGCGCGCAAGACGTATCGCATTACACCATTGCGCAACGCAAGCAAGGCAAAACAACACCCTGAGCGCGCGCAAAGCAAGCATCTGGAGGTCAATAACAGTGCTTGCTCGTTGTGATGACATTTCAGATGATGAATTGATTTGACAAAGACATGGCATTGGGGCGAACGCAGGTGGGGAAAGTCAAACTGTGCGTTCTATCCCTGATAATCTCCCTCCATGCCCCGCGACCTATTTGCCCAACCCCTGTTTAGCCCCAAGCTGCTGAAAAGCCGTTTTGCTGCGCAGCCTATCCCTGAGGCGCACCTCGCGCTGATTGCAGAGTGGCACAGCGAACTTAAAGGCGGTTTGGGTAAGCAAAAAGAAGAGGCCATCGTCTCAGCCTTTTTGAAACGCTTTTTCAGCGACATTTTGGGCTTCCAAGAAATAGGTTCAGCACTGTGGACGCTAGACCGCGAAACCCGCGCCGCCAATGGCAAAGTCGATGCCGCCTTGGGCACTTTCACCCACGACATCAAGCAAGTGGTCGCGCCTTTTGAGCTCAAAGGCCCTAAAACCAGCAATTTAGACGCTTTGATGCCCAGCCGGCTCAAAAGCCCCGTTCAGCAAGCTTGGGAATACGCCAACGATTTACCTGGCAGCCAGTTTGTACTGGTTAGTAATTGCGACGAAATCCGCCTTTACGCCTTGGGCTATGGCCGCGCCGCGTATGAATGCTGGCACACCGCAGACCTGCTTGAGCCGCAGCAATACGCCAATTTTGTGGGCTTGCTGGGGCAGCACAACCTCACCAGCGGCAGCACGCAAAAGCTGCTCAAAGACAACGCGCTGCAAGAGCGCGAGGTCACCCAAGCGCTTTACACCGACTACAAAACCCTGCGCCAAGACCTCATCATCGGCTTGCACCACCTCAACGGCGGCGTTGCCTTTGCTGATTTGGTGCGCCATGCGCAAAAGCTTATCGACCGGCTCTTGTTCATCGCCTTTGCCGAAAGTCGGGGGCTGCTGCCCACAGGCGCTATCGTCGATGCGGTCAAAAGCGTGGACGTTTACAACCCGCAGCCCAAGTGGAACAACTTTCGCGGCTTGTTCAAAGCGGTCGATATTGGCAACCCCTACCTCAAAATCCCGCCCTACAACGGCGGCTTGTTTGCGCCCGATGAGGCGCTGGATGGCCTCACCGTCAGCGACAAACTGGTTGAAAAATTCAGCGTTCTGGCGGGTTACGACTACGAGCAAGAGGTCAGCGTCACCGTGTTGGGGCGCATTTTTGAGCAAAGCATCAGCGATTTAGAGCAGATTTCTGGCTTGGGTGATATTGACACCTTCAAGCTCACGGCCAATACTGCCGCGCCCGCCACTGCCAAAAAAGGCAGCGTAGATGGCAAACGCAAGCGCGACGGCGTGGTCTACACGCCCGACCACATTACCCGCTTTATTGTTGAAAAAACGCTAACGCCCGTCATTTTGGAGCGGTTTAACGCTATTTACGCGCAATTTCACGATGGGCAAGCATGGCGAAAACCCAGTAAAGACGAGAAAACCCTAGCGCCAACATCCACAGACGCGGCAGATGTGACCGAATATTGGTTTTGGAAAGCGTGGGAGCAAAGCCTAGCCTCCCTGCGCGTATGCGACCCCGCTTGTGGTTCTGGCGCATTTTTGGTGGCTGCGTTCGACGTGCTCAAAGAGGCCTACACCCAGCTCTATTTCAAGCAGCGCGAGTTGGCACCGTTTGAGCTCCTTCATGTGGACATCAGCCACACCATCTTGAAAAACAACCTGTTTGGCGTCGACATCAACGCCGAGAGCATAGAAATCACCAAGCTCTCGCTCTGGCTCAAAACCGCCGAGCGCGACCACAAATTGGCAGGCCTAGAGGCCAACTTTTACCAAGGCAACAGTCTGGTCGCAGACAAAGCGCTAGACCCGCTGGCGTTTGACTGGCAGGCCAAATACCCAGCTATTTTTACTACAAATAATATAGCTAATGAGGTAATAAATACGCCGGCTACAGGCGAAAAACTGCCTACCGCAGGGGGTTTCGACGTCATTTTGGGCAACCCGCCCTACGTCCGCCAAGAGCTGTTTACCAACCTCAAACCCTACCTGCAGCAACACTACAGCGCTTACCACGGCGTGGCGGACTTGTATGTCTACTTTTACGAGCTGGGGCTGAACAAATTGCTCGCACCCGGTGGGCGGCTGGGCTACATCTCTAGCAGCAGCTTTTTCAAAACCAGCTCGGGCGAGCCGCTGCGCCGCCTGCTGCGCCAGCACTGCCAGCTAGAAACCTTGGTTGACTTTGGCGACTGGCAGGTGTTTGAAGGCGTCACCACCTACCCCGCCGTGCTGGTGGCGCACAAAGTTGCACCCAACACCGCCAAACCGGCGCAGTTTTTGCAACTCAGCAGCCCGGTGGCAGATTTATCGGCCTATTTTGAAGAAAACAAGCAAAGCCTAGACTTGGCGCAGTTGTCCGGGCAAGAAGGTGACGCCGCTGAGTGGCAACTAGAAGGCAACGAAGCCGCCGCCCTGCGCGCCAAGCTCAGCAGCGACCACCCCAGTTTGAAGGAAGCCGTCGGCTCGCCGTACCGTGGCGTGTTGACGGGTTTGAACGAAGCCTTCGTCATAGACCGCCCCACCCGCGACAAACTTGTCTTTGCAGACCCCGCCAGTGCGCCGCTGTTCAAACCCTTTTTAGAAGGCAAAGACATCAAGCGCTGGCAGGTTGAGAGTGAAGACCGCTGGCTGATTTTGCTGCCCAAAGGGTGGACAAAAAACAGCATAAATAGGGCTGTAGCCGGCGTAAATAATGCCTCAGTAGCTACAGAAGATGTAGCATTTGACTGGCTAAAAACCCAGCACCCGCACTTGGCTGCTTACCTAGCGCCGTTTGCCGATGCGGCGCGGAAGCGGACGGACAAGGGGGATTATTGGTGGGAATTACGGGCTTGTGGTTATTACGACAAATTCGAGCAGCCGAAAATCTATTACCCTGATATTTGTGTTGCCCCGAATTTTGGGTTTGACGAAAAAAATGCTTTTTCAGGAAACACGGGTTATTTTCTGCCTACGCCAGAAGTTTGGCTGACAGCCTTGTTGAATTCAAAGCCCTTTTGGTTTCTCATTTCTGGGATGTCAACGCATATCCGTGGTGGGTATCGTCGCATGTTCACCCAGCAAATCGAAACGCTGCCCATCCCCGCAACAACAGAAGCCCAACAAACCGAGCTATCCCACTTATCCACAGCTTGCGCACAAGCTGCCAAGGAGCGATTGGCAGCGCAGCGCGGCTTTGGCAGGCGGATTTTGGACTTGCTGCCCACACCGCCGCCCAAGGGTGCGCTGCTGAGTTTGGGTGACAAACTGGGTAGCTGGTGGCTGCTGGACGATTTCAAGG
>JAYVSU010000013.1:0-4194 GCA_043775055.1 Polaromonas sp. | reverse complement strand
AGTCCGGCGGTTGTTTCGAGAAGGGTTTGCTGGTTTTACTTAGTCAGCTGCCTCTCGTCCGCCTTGGACTGAGAACCAGAAATAAAAGAAGTAAAACTTATTTTGCATGGGTTAAATGTAGCACAAGCGGCGTTTGCCAAACTTACAACGCTATTCGATACAATTTCTAGATGCAACTTTTTGACGCAAATGCCCTCCAAACTTTTGATCACATGAAACGCAAAAGTCTGAGAAAATAGTCCCATGAAACGTATTGTCTACATCACCTCGGCCATTGCTGCCATCGCTGTCAGCGCCGCCGTGTTCCTGACCTCGGGTATCTCAGCAGCGCCTGAATCAACTTTTGTGCTGCTCAATGGCTCCAAGGTTTACACCGCTGACTTCAAAGGCAAGGTGACTTTGGTGAATTTTTGGGCCACCAGCTGCACAACTTGTGTGGCGGAAATGCCGAAAATCATCGCGACTTACGACAAATTCAAGAACAAAGACTTTGACACGGTGGCTGTAGCGATGAGCTACGACCCGCCAGCTTATGTGGTCAATTACGCTGAAACGCGCAAATTACCCTTCAAAGTTGCAATTGACAACACTGGGGCTGTGGCCAAGGCTTGGGGCGAGGTCAACCTCACGCCAACCACCTATGTGGTCGACAAAAAGGGGCTGATCGTCAAACGCTACGTCGGCGAGCCTGATTTTGCAGAGCTGCATCAGCTGATCGACAAGCTGTTGGCTCCGGCTTAACTCGTTTTTCTGCGTCACACAGCAAAACAGCCAGATTTAATGTAACATCTGGCTGTAGCTTTCGTATTTATTGCTTGTTTTGCTACTTTATTTATAGCAAAATAGAAGGCTTACTCAGCTCTGAAAGCGTCGTGACAAGCTTTGCAAGAGCCGCCCACTGCGCCAAAAGCGGTTTTGATGGTGTCCAAATTACCGGTTTTCGCAGCTGCTTCCAGTTTGGCGGCTGCATCGATCATTTTGTCGCTAGATTCTTTGAACTTGGCTTGCTCTTTCCAGATTTCTGGCTTGGCTTTAGATTTGATGGCTTCTGTGTTTGCCGCGAAGCCAGCCCATGGCAAGGTGCTCAAAGTCGCCACGATGTGCGCATTGTCTTGCGCTGCTTTAGCATCAAAAGGGATACGGCCATTCACCATGGCGCCAATGCGTCCAAAACTGTTGGCCATGACGGTCAGCGCGCTTTGGCGGTATTTGACGGCATCTTCGGGTTTTTGGAACTGCGCTGCAGCTGGGGCAGCAAAAACAACAGCGGCGGCGGAGAGTACCAATGAAACGATGACTTTCATGCTTGTCCTTTTGATATAGTTAGTTGATGGGTATACAGAATAAGGAATACGAAACGAAACGAAACGTAACGTAACGGCAAAGATTGCTTTGCTATTATGCTGATTGATTCGTTCAAATTTAGTTCACAAGCAAGGCTTTTGATTCGGGTATGTACTGATATTTCAACCGTTTTTAATGAAAAACTACTTTATCTATAAATCATGAAATCAACACGCGTTTGGGATTTACCCACCCGAGTTTTCCATTGGGCACTGGTGTTCAGCGTCACCGGCTTGGTTATCACGGGTAATGTGGGCGGAAACGCCATGCCGTGGCATTTTCGCTTTGGGTACAGTGTGCTCACCCTGCTCTTGTTTCGGCTAACTTGGGGCTTGGTGGGTGGCAGGTGGTCGCGTTTTGCGTCTTTCATCTATGCGCCCAGCAGCATCATCAAGTACCTCAAAGGTGATGGCCACCCCCATCACTCGGTCGGCCACAACCCGATGGGCGCTTTCTCCGTCTTTGCCTTACTCACTTTCTTGACCGCGCAAGTTGCTACAGGCTTGATCAGCGATGACGAGATTGCTGCAGCAGGGCCGCTCACCAAATTTGTCTCCAACGCCACGGTCAGCATCGCTTCCAGCTACCACACCAAGCTGGGCAAATTGTTCCTCATCGTATTGGTGCTGCTCCATGTGGGCGCGATTCTGTTTTATTTGTACAAAAAGCGTGAAAACTTGATCAAACCCATGATTCATGGCGACAAAGTTTTGCCGCTGGATGTGCCGGCCTCTAGGGACGATGCCAAATCGCGTAGCGTGGCTTTGCTGATTTTTGCTATCTGTGCCACTTTGGTTTACTGGCTGGTCAGTTTGGGTGAGTAGGCTGCCGTGACCAAACCATCCATTGCGCTCATAGCACCTACCCAAGCGGCAGATTTTCTTGAAACAGGGGCTATTTTCAGGGAATATGCGCTGAATTTAGGCGTTGACCTGTGCTTTCAAGACTTTGACGCCGAACTGCTTAACCTGCCAGGTGACTATGCCCTACCGCGCGGTGCGCTGCTCTTGGCGTGGGTAGATGGTGTTGTAGCGGGGTGTTGTGCACTGCGGCCCTTAGACAATAGCGACTACGCAAATGCAGCGGAGATGAAGCGTTTGTACGTGCGCCCTGCTTTCAGAGGCTTGCGTCTGGGCAGGCAGTTGGCCGAGGCTATTTTGGATGCCGCGCGCATGGCGGGTTACGACAGTGTGTTGCTAGATACGTTGGATGACATGGAGATTGCGCGTGCGATGTACGAGGACTTGGGTTTCAAAGAAATTCCACCGTATTATCACAACCCACTTGCTGGGGCGCATTATCTCAAAGTTGACCTATAGTCAACAAAATAGCTGTAGCCGGCGTATTTATTACCTAAGCAGCTATTTAATTTATAGCTACCTAGGATTTCAAAGACAACGAATTACGCTTTAGCTTGCGCCAGCATGGTAGCAGCGTCACTCACTTCAAATTTGCCTGGTCCTTCGATGTTCAGCGTGCTGACTTTGCCATCTTTAACGAGCATAGAGTAACGGTTGCTGCGCAAACCCAGGCCCTTGCCCGTCAAATCGAGGGTTAAGCCCGTAGCTTTGGTGAAAGCGGCGTCGCCATCAGCCAACATACGTACTTTGCCGACAGATTTTTGGTCACGTGCCCACGCACCCATCACGAAGGCGTCATTCACGCTGACACACCAGATTTCATCGACACCAGCAGCTTTAAAAGCCTCTACTTGCTCCATATAGCCTGGCACATGCTTGGCTGAACAAGTGGGCGTAAAAGCGCCTGGCAAGGCGAACAAAGCGATGGTTTTGCCAGCGCTGGCTTGTGCCACGTTGACAGGATTCGGGCCGATGCTACAGCCTTCGCCTTCGACGTCTGCAAATTCCATCAGGGTGGTTGCGGGTAGGGTGTCGCCGACTTTGATCATGGGGTCTCCTGTTGAGTTAAATTAAGGGAATAAAAAGCTGAAAAAGTATTCGACTATTTCATCGGACTAGGCATCGATCCATTCATCGACTAACTTAGCATGCTAATTGTCGCTAAAAATGCACGGACAAAACAAAAGCGGCCCACATAGTGAGCCGCTTTATAAGGACTTTGATTCAAAGTCTACTCAAATTGAGTAGAACTTAGACTTCAATCGCTTTTTGTACTAAACGGGTTGCGACCCAGTTCTTGGTTTTAGAAATTGGACGGCTTTCAGTAATTTCGACAGTATCACCCAACTTGTACTGGCCATTTTCGTCATGGGCGTGGTACTTGCTCGATTTACCAACGATCTTGCCATAGAGCTCGTGTTTAACACGGCGCTCAATCAGCACAGTCACTGTTTTCGTACGTTTGTCGCTGACCACCTTGCCAATCAAGGTGCGCTTGAGGGATGTTTTAGCTTCCGTCATTATCGTTGCTCCTTATTTGGCGGGGGTTGCTGCTTGCTTCTCACCAAGAATAGTCTTGGCGCGAGCAATGTCGCGGCGCGCAGAGCGCAGCGTAGCGGTGTTGTTGAGTTGTTGCGTGGCTTTCTGCATGCGCAGACCGAAATGGGCTTTTTGCAAAGCTTTGACTTCGGCTTCCAGACCAACAACGTCTTTTTGGCGTAATTCAGTAGCGTTCATATCATTTTCTCCTGATTATTGGCCAAGGGCGCGGGCGACAAAAGTGGTACGCAAAGGCAGCTTGGCAGCAGCCAAACGGAACGCTTCACGAGCCAACTCTTCAGGCACGCCAACAATTTCAAACACGATTTTGCCGGGCTGAATTTCAGCCACATAGTATTCAGGGTTACCTTTACCGTTACCCATACGCACTTCAGCAGGCTTTTGGGAAATTGGTTTGTCAGGGAACACACGAATCCAGATACGACCGCCA
>JAYVSU010000012.1:0-3373 GCA_043775055.1 Polaromonas sp. | reverse complement strand
GCCGACATGCGCTCTCGTTACGAAAAATTCGGCATCACCGAGATCATGCCCTCGCGCGACTTCGATGTGCAGCACGATCAGCTCATACCCGGACGCCCCGGTATGTTGGCGAACTTCACAGCTATCGAGCGCCATGGCGGTAGTGTGTCATCCATCGCAGGCCGCACGGTTACGCTCTCAGATGGGCATCAACTTGAGGCTGACCTGCTACTCTGGGGCACTGGATACAGCCTAGATCTGTCGTACTTCGAAGCTCCCGAGATCGCCTCGATTCGCACCCTCGACGCACTTTGCGCACGATGCAGTGGCATTTTTAACAGCCTCGACGCCCCTAATTTGTATTTCCCAGGCGTTGGACTCGACGGCATCGGCTCCGCAGCTTGGGCCTATTCCCTGCTCAGTCGATCCATCATGTCGCACATCTGTGGCACGGCAAGCTTCGACACTCATGTTGTTAGCCACAAAATCAATCATTTCGATCTCGTAGACTACTTAGCACCTCGCGATCCCGCGAGCTATCCGCCGGAAACATGGAAAGCGCACTATCGCGATATCGCACTCAACACGCCGGATGAACAGCCCTACGCGATTCCCTAAGGCACTGCAATTGGCCGACCATTCTGCAACTCTACGTCAAAGGCGCGTTCATCGGCGGCTCTGACATCATGATGGAGATGTATGTCAAATACCCTCACAACTGCTGATGAACTGATAGTTACAGAATGGGTCAATTCAGAAAAGCCTATTTCCCTGACTGATCTGCGAGGACGTGTCATCGTACTTCACGCCTTCCAGATGCTATGCCCAGGCTGCGTATCGCACGGCATCCCGCAAGCCATCAAAATACACAACGCTTTTTCTCGTGATGATGTGGTGGTGTTAGGGCTACATACCGTGTTTGAGCATCATGCCGTCATGAACGCTGACGCTCTACGAGTTTTCATGCATGAATACAAAATTCCTTTCCCAGTAGGCATCGACACGGCACAGGCAGATCACCCGGTTCCCCTGACCATGCAGTCCTATGAACTTCGCGGCACCCCAAGCGTAGTTTTGATTGACAGAATCGGCAGGGTCCGTTTGAGCCATTTTGGGCAAATCGACGACTTGCAACTGGGTGCAGTTTTAGGGCAGCTAATTGCAGAGACTGAGCATATTACTATATAATTTATAGCAATATAGTCAATAAATACGCCGGATAAAACCGTTTTAATCTATTTAAAGACTAAAAGAATGCCTTTTTGCCATCCCCTCACGCCAGCGCAACAAATTCACATGTTGCTCACCCGGCTTGATGCGTACCACGCGTGCGAAGTCGATGGCGACTACGGCAGTGATGTCAACAATGCTGAATTGATTTGCGGCGATGAAATCACGCCCCGCCAAGTGCTGGTCCAGCATGTCCATAAACTGCTGCACACGCGCGAGACCGCGCTGTGCGAGCGCTGGAATTTGGGCATAGTCCACCGGGCCGGGCAAGGCGCGGTTTTCCATGGCGGGGGCGCTGTTGCGCAGGGCTTCGGCGATGGCGAGCAGGCCTTCAAATTCAACCCGCCAATGCCAGCTGGCGATCTCGGCCTTCTCTGCGGGCGTGCTGCCCATCAGCGGAGGCTGGGGGTATTTGGCCTCTAAGTAGGCGGCTATTGATGCATTGTCGGTGAAGACCAAGCCCTCCTCAGTCCCTTCTTCAACGCATAGGGCTGGCACGGTGCACTGCGGGTTGATGGCGCGAAAAGCATCGCTGAGTTGCTCTTTGGTACGCAAATCGACTTGCACAGTGTCGTGTGCAATGCCTTTTTCGGCCAGCAAAATGCGCGCACGGCGTGGGCTGGGGGCGGTGGCGCAATCGTATAGGGTGATCATGGCTGTCCAGTCTTCACAGGTTCAGCTTTTTGCACCTTGGTTTGAAAATCGCTAGCGTCGTGCCGCTCATGCAACTGGCTCTCTGGCTTGCCCATCACACGGTTCACCATGCGGCCGCGCTGCACGGCGGGGCGTTTGGCAATTTCTTTGGTCCAGCGCTGCACGTTGGTGTAAATTTGGACTTGCAAAAATTCGCCAGCTTCGTACTGCAAGCCCATCGCCAGTGCGCCATACCAAGCCCACACAGCCATGTCGGCGATGGTGTAATCTTCGCCCGCCAAATAGGCGTTGTCAGCCAAGCGGCGATCCAGCACGTCCAACTGGCGTTTGACTTCCATGGCAAAGCGGTTGATGGGGTATTCCATTTTGGTAGGCGCATAAGCATAAAAATGGCCAAAACCACCACCCAAATACGGCGCGCTGCCCATTTGCCAGAATAACCACGACAGGCATTCAGCCCGTTTTGCGGCATTTTCGGGTGTGTTCTTAGGTATAAAAGCCCCAAACTTGTCCGCCAAATGCAGCAAGATAGCGCCGGATTCAAACACGCGGAAGGGTTCTGGCCCACTGCGATCCATCAACGCCGGAATCTTAGAGTTTGGGATCACCGCCACAAAGCCGCTGCCAAACTGGTCACCTTCATTGATGCGAATCAACCATGCGTCGTATTCCGCGCCGCTGTAGCCCGCTTCTAGCAGCTCTTCCAGCATGACGGTGACTTTGACGCCATTCGGTGTCGCCAACGAGTAAAGCTGAAACGGGTGCTTGCCCACAGGCAAGTCTTTCTCATGCGTAGCGCCCGCAATAGGCCGGTTGATATTGGCAAACTTGCCGCCACTGGCTTGGTCCCAAGTCCAAACGGTGGGTGGTACGTAGTCGGTCATACTGGGCATCCTTAATGCTTTGAACGTAATCAGGTAGAACTAAATTGAAAAAACTTAGTTGACGACTATATACCTTGCAGATCAACCTTAGCCACTGCCATAGCTTCAACTTGGCAGTGGCACGGGATCATGCCGCCAAAGCGGATTTTGACTTGCGTGTGGGAGTGTTGGGTGACAGCGCCATCGCTGATTCTGATACCACGTTGCTCACCATGTCGGCGGTGATGGCAGACAGTGTCCAACCCAAGTGGCCATGGCCCGTGTTGTAAAACACGTTAGCGGCACGTCCACGCCCCACGCGCGGCATCATGTTGGGCATCATGGGACGCAAGCCCGCCCAAGGCACCACTGAGCTTGTATTGATTTGAGGGAAGCACTGTTCAACCCAGTCAACCAAAGGCTGGATGCGGTCAGCGCGGATGTCGTGGTCCACGCCATTGAACTCGGCCGTACCGGCCACGCGAAAGCGGTTGAGCCCCAAGCGGCTGGTGACCAGCTTGGTTTCATCGTCCAGCAAACTGACGTTAGGTGCGCCCAACCGGCTTTGCTCGTCATTTAAATTAACGGTGATCGAATAGCCTTTGACTGGGTAAATATTGACTCGGTCGCCCAATTGCGCCGCCAGT
>JAYVSU010000011.1:0-5727 GCA_043775055.1 Polaromonas sp. | reverse complement strand
CGCGCTAAACGCATCACCGTGGGCGACCCGCTGGATGAAAAAACCATCGTCGGCCCGATGATCAGCCAGGCGCACCTAGCCAAAGTTCGCAGCTACATTGAGCTGGGTCCCAAAGAAGGCGCGACCCTATTGTGCGGCGGTTTAGGAGCGCTAGATTTACCAGCGCATGTCAAGCGTGGCAACTTTGTGCTGCCCACAGTGTTTGCGGATGTGGACAACCGTATGCGAATTGCGCAGGAAGAAATTTTTGGCCCAGTGGCATGTTTGATTCCCTTCAAAGACGAAGCCGATGCCGTGCGTTTGGCCAATGACATCAGCTACGGATTATCTAGCTATGTGTGGACCGAGAACCTGGCCAAAGCGCACCGCATGGCGGCGGCGGTGGAAGCGGGCATGTGCTTTGTCAACAGCCAAAACGTGCGCGATCTGCGTCAACCTTTTGGCGGAACCAAGGCCAGTGGCACAGGGCGCGAAGGTGGCACGTGGAGTTATGAAGTCTTTTGCGAACCGAAGAATGTTTGCGTGAGTCTAGGCAGTCACCATATTCCGCATTGGGGAGTCTGATCATGGGAACATTAGCCTTAGCAGCAAAAATCACCCACGTGCCATCGATGTACTTGAGCGAACTTGATGGCCCGCGCAAAGGTACGCGACAGGACGCAATTGATGGACACATCGACATCGGCCGCCGCTGTCGCGAACTGGGCGTCGACACCATTGTGGTGTTTGACACGCACTGGCTGGTCAACGCCAACTACCATATCAACTGCGCACCGCATTTCAAAGGCATCTACACCAGCAATGAGCTGCCGCACTTCATCGGTAACTTGCCCTACGAATTCCCGGGCAATCCCGAGTTGGGGAAATTGCTCGCACAAGTGTGCAACGCACAGGGCATCGAAACGCTTGCGCACCCGGCCACGACGCTCGCGCCTGAATACGGCACGTTGGTGCCCATGCGCTATATGAATGCAGACCAACACTTCAAAGTCATCTCTGTGTCGGCGCTGTGCCAAGTGCACTACTTGAACGACAGCGCGCGACTGGGCTGGGCCATGCGCAAGGCGGTGGAAGACCACTACGACGGCACGGTGGCATTTTTGGCCAGCGGCTCGCTCTCACACCGCTTTGCACAAAATGGCTTGGCGCCTGAGTTTGCCTTCAAAATCTGGAGTCCTTTCCTTGAAACGCTGGACAAGGAAGTGGTAGCGATGTGGCAGCGGGGCGATTGGAAAACGTTTTGCGAGATGCTGCCTGAATACGCGTCCAAAGGCCACGGCGAAGGCTTCATGCACGACACGGCCATGCTATTAGGAGCGTTGGGCTGGTCAGCTTATGATGGCCAGACGGAAGTAGTTACGCCCTACTTTGGTGCATCGGGCACGGGGCAGATCAATGCTATCTTCCCGGTGACGCCACAGGACGGACGCGCCATTCCTGCTGCGCAAGCTTCGTCTGCGCAGGGTTACCAATCATTCAGCCGTCTTTGAAAGCCCCTTTATGCCGCATCTTGTGATTCTTTACACGTCAAATCTTGAGTCTGAGACCAACATGACCACACTTTGCCGCAGCTTGGCGGACACCATGCTGAGTGTGCAAGACGAAGACGGCAAGCAGGTCTACCCCACCGGCGGTACGCGCGTATTTGCTTACCCAGCTCCACACTTTGCGGTAGCTGATGGCAAAGCAGATTATGCTTTTGTCTACCTTAACCTGCGTATGGCTAGAGGCCGTACTGAAGCGACAAAAAAGCGTGCGGGTGATGCGTTATTGATGGCAACCAAAGCTCATTTTCAACCGATTTTTATGCAGCGTTACATCGGCATCACGCTGCAAATTGACGAAGGGGAAGAAGTATTTGATGGCAAGCACAGCAACTTGCACCCCTTGTTTAGCCAACCTACTTCTCTTTAATAAGTACACACCATGTTTTCAGAGACCTTGATTCAACAGTTGGCTGCTGAACTGCACCAGTCGCAAAAAACGCGTCGCCAAGTCGAGCATTTTTCTAAACGCTTCCCAGATATGACCATTGAGGATGGCTATCGTATCAACCGCGCTTGGATGCAGCTTCAATTTACCGAAGGCCGCAGCATGATCGGCCACAAAATCGGTCTGACCAGCCGCGCGATGCAGCAGGCGAGTCAAATCGACGAGCCAGACTATGGCACGCTCTTAGACAACATGCTGTACACCTGCACTGCAGGTGAAATTCTGGCTATTCCAGTCAAAAATTTCATAGCGCCACGTGTTGAAGTGGAGCTGGCATTTGTTTTAAAGCATGCCTTAAAAGGGCCCAATATCACTTTGGAACAAGTTCTGGCAGCAACGGACTATGTCACACCTGCGATTGAAATCATTGACGCCCGCATTGAGCAATTTGACCGCTACACCAAAACCATGCGCAAAGTGTTTGACACCATCAGCGATAACGCCGCCAATGCAGGGATTGTGATGGGCGCACATAAAGTCAATCCGCTCACCACGGATTTACCTTGGTGCGGTGCCGTACTTCGCCTCAACGAGGTGGTAGAAGAGACAGGACTTGCAGCCGGTGTCCAGGGACACCCCGCCGTTGGCATTGCATGGCTGGCGAACAAGCTTGCGCCATGGGGCGAACATTTGCAGGCTGGCGAAATCGTGCTGGCGGGCTCCTTCACCAAGCCTGTTGCAGCCAAAGCAGGCGACGTGTTTGATGCCGACTACGGACCGCTAGGGCGTTTGCAATTTCGATTCGTCGACTAAAGGAGTGAACTGATGCAGACACCTATCAACACCTTCAAACAAGCCATCCAAACACCAAGCGCTCAAATTGGCCTGTGGCTCAGCCTAGCCAGCGCCTACAGCACCGAAATTTGCGCAGGTGCCGGTTTTGACTGGCTGCTCATTGATGGCGAACATGCGCCCAATGATTTGAACCGCATTTTGTCGCAGCTGCAAACCATTGCGGCCTATCCATCCCACCCGATTGGACGTGTGCCTCTCGGTGAGACGGCGCTGATCAAGCAGTACCTCGACCTCGGACTGCAAACCCTGCTGGTGCCAATGGTAGACACGCCGGAACAGGCAGCCGCCTTGGTGCAAGCTTGCCGCTACCCCGACAGTGATGACAAAGCGGGCCAAGAAGGTTTACGCGGTATGGCTGGCGCACGGGCATCACGTTGGGGGCGTTACCCCAACTATGCAAAAGAGGCGAATGCACAGGTCTGCTTGTTGGTGCAAGTTGAGTCACGTCTAGCATTGAAAAATTTGGATGCCATCGCCTCTACCGAAGGTGTGGACGGCATCTTTATTGGCCCTGCCGATTTATCAGCCTCGATGGGACATGTCGGCAACCCTGGCCATCCCGACGTGCAGGCGGCTATCAGTGATGCCATTGCGCGTATCTTGAAAGCTGGCAAAGCGCCAGGTATTTTGACCACCGATACGAGTTTAGCCAAGTATTACATAGGCTTGGGAGTACGTTTTATTGCCGTGGGCTTGGATACCTCGCTCTTGCTGCGTGCCACCGATGCTTTGTTGGGCCAATTCAAAACGGCGGCTAAGCCTGCTATGGCGACTACGGACAAAACTTATTAAACACATTTTGAGAAAATCGTCATGAACATCGATACACACAAGGTTGCACACAGTCTAAAAGCGGCTGTCCATGCTGACGAATGGCAAGCACGCGTTGAGCTCGCCGCCTGCTACCGCATTTTTGTCATGCTGGGTTGGACCGAGATGATCTACAACCACATCACACTGCGACTGCCTGATTCCGTCACGAATGGCGAGAAGCAATTTCTCATCAATCCGTTTGGCTTGCACTACAGCGAAGTCACCGCCAGCAACTTGGTCAAAATTGACATCCAAGGCAAGGTGCTGGATGCATCGCCTTACCCGGTGAACCCGGCAGGCTTCACCGTCCATGCCGCCATCCACGACCGCTTGCCGGATGCGCACTGCGTTATGCACACCCACACCACGGCGGGTGTAGCGGTGGCATGTTCGGCAGCTGGCTTGGCGCAAAACAACTTTTACTCAGCTCAGCTGTACGACATGGTTGCCTACCATGACTTTGAGGGCATCACTATCCATGCGGATGAAGCACCGCGCTTGCTCAACAACATTGGCAACAAACCCGCTGTCATTTTGCGCAGCCATGGCTTGCTGGCCTGGGGGCAAACGCTGCCGCAGACTTTTGTGACGCTATGGACGTTGCAGCGCGCCTGCGAAATCCAACTCGCCACCCTGAGTATGGGGGTTGCCATTCCAGTGAGTGAAGCAGTTGCACAAAAATGCACCCGCGATTCGCTGCAATTCGACGCCAAGTTTGGCGCAGGCCGCGATGTGTTTGACGCCATGCGGCGCTTAGTAGACAAGCAAGACCACAGCTACAACCAGTAATTTTTTGAAATTTACTATAAATTTAATAGCAAGCTATTAAATAAATACGCCGACTACAGCCAAATATAGTCATCAAAACTCATAAATACACTTATCATGTTTAAAAATATCTGCATTGTCGGTGCTGGTGCCATTGGTGGCTGG
Organism: Polaromonas sp.; assembly: GCA_043775055.1. GTDB lineage: Bacteria > Pseudomonadota > Gammaproteobacteria > Burkholderiales > Burkholderiaceae_C > Aalborgiella. Next base: position 1,194 of record JAYVSU010000011.1, on the reverse strand, counting down.
ATAGGCGCAGGCTTAGCCCGCGCGGGCTGCTCGGTTAGCGTTTTGGCGCGCGGCGACACACTCGCGGCCTTACAAAAAACAGGGTTGACAGTCCAATCCGCAGCGCCAGATGTACCCGCACAGAACCATGCCGTGCAAGCCAGCAACGAGGCGCAAAGCTTGGGTGTGCAAGACTTGGTCATCATCGCGGTCAAAGCCCCTGCTTTGCGCGATGTAGCGCTGCAAATCGCACCTTTACTCGGTCCCGACACCGTGGTACTGACGGCCATGAACGGCGTACCGTGGTGGTTTTTACAAGGCTTTGGAGGCGATTTTGCCAACCACCAACTCGCCAGTGTGGATGCACACGGCGATATTGCTGCGGCGATTCCTGCCTCTAGCATTGTCGGTTGCGTGGTTCATGCCAGCTGCTCCGTGCTCGCGCCGGGCGTGATTCGTCACGGTTTTGGCAACAAACTCATCATCGGTGAACCCTCGGGCCAAGAAACGCCTCGCGTCAAGGCACTTGCTGAGTTGCTGGAACGGGCCGGCTTTGAGGCCCCCATTGCCGACCAAATTCAACGCGATATTTGGTTCAAGCTGTGGGGCAATATGACCATGAACCCGGTCAGTGCCATCACCGGAGCCACCAGCGCGCAGGTGTTGGACGATGATTTGGTACGCGGTTTTTGCTCAGCCGTGATGTCAGAGGCCAAAGCCATCGGCGCACGCTTGGGCATCCCGATTGATCAACAACCAGAAGACCGCCACGCGGTGACGCGCAAGCTAGGTGCCTTCAAAACATCGATGCTACAAGACGTGGAAGCAGGAAAACCCGTAGAGCTAGATGCCTTGGTTGGTGCGGTGAAGGAGTTGGGGCAGCTCACCCAAGTCAACACACCCTACACCGACGCCTTGCTCGGCCTTGCACGCCTGCACGCGCGGGTGCATGGTCTGTATTGAACCAAGTTCATTTCCGTAATGACGTCATTCCCGTGTAGACGGGAATCCCTGCCCCCGTTTATGCTGCCGCTTGCTCAAGTGCTGCGATAAAAAGCGCCGCCACATCACAACCCGTCTGGTCAAAAATTTCTTGGAAACAGGTCGGGCTGGTGACATTGATTTCCGTAAGCGAATCACCAATCACATCCAAACCCACCAAGAGCAAACCACGGCTGGCCAGAATCGGCCCCAAGGCATTGGCGATTTCAAAAT
>JAYVSU010000010.1:0-14136 GCA_043775055.1 Polaromonas sp. | reverse complement strand
GCGTGGAATCCCCATTGCTCGGGGTTGATGTAGCTGGGTGTGCCGGCGTGCAGGTCGCGCATAGCGGTGGGTTCTTTGCCACTGAGTGCCACGCCGAGGTCTAGCAAGCGCAGCACACCGTCAAGGCCTTGGTGCAGGTTGGCGGGTTTGACGTCGCGGTGGATGACGTGGTGGCGGTGCAGGCGGCCCAGTGCTTTGGCGATTTGGGTGGCGGCGTTCAGGGCTTGCGGCACGTCGAAAGCGCCACTTTTGTCGAGCCGCTGTTGCAGCGTTTCGCCGCTGTGCCAATCGTAGAGCAAGTAGTAGGCAGTGGGTTGACTCAGGTGCGAGGCTGTATCGGCAGCAGCTTCGTGCAAAGCCACCAAATAATCGGCCGCGCGTGTGGCTTGCAGGTGTTTGGTGAGCCAGGCTTCATGGGCCAACATGGCGCGCTCTTCTTTGTCATGGGCGCGAGCGGGGTTGAGGGTTTTGAGGGCATAGAGTTTTTGGCTAATCGGTTCACGGACTTGGTAAATCACGTTGATGCCGCTGTCTGCCACCACAGCGGTGACGACCAAGCCGTCAATCTGCTCGCCGACCTTTAAATGCGGTGGGATGGTTAGGCTCAAAGCCGCGCGGTTGGCGTCTTCCAGCGTCGCATCTGAGAGGTTGTGTACCTTGGCGACCAAGGCGGTGACATTGTCGCGGCTGCCGGCTTTCAGGGCGGCATCTACCAAACGCTGGCTGAGGGATAGGCAAGGTGTTTGTGGGGCTGTGGCGTCATCAAGGTCAGTTTGCTCCGCTTTTTCAAGCAAAGCCTGCATACGCGCGTCGGACAAAGAGCCATGCACACCGTCAGTGAGCAACAAAAACACGTCGCCGACGATGACTTCGCCTTGCGAGTAGTCCACGACGATATGGTCTTCAGCGCCCACCGAGCGCAGAAGTTGGTGTTTCAAGTCGGGGTGGTTGACGATATGGTCATGCGAGAGTTGCGTCAGCACACCTGCTCGCAGCAAATAGCAGCGCGAGTCGCCCACATGCGCGAGGGTGTACGACTGGCCGCGCAAGACGAGTGCGCTCAGTGTCGTGAGCCCCAGGGCGGGGTGACGGCGGCGGTTCAAACCTGCCAGCCATGAGTTTTGCGCGGCAATGATGCGGTCTAGCGCAACGGTGGTGTCCCACGTAGGTGGGGTGCCAAAGTAATCACGCACCAAACTGGTGACTGTGGTTTGCGCCGCTTCACGCCCCATGCCGCCCATGCTGACGCCATCAGCCACCGCCATGATGGCACCCATGTCTTGTTCACGCTGCTCGGGCAGCATAGCGGCGGCAAAGTCTTCATTCACTGCTTTGGTGCCGGCTAGGGAAGCGTAGCCAATATCGAGTTCAATCATGCGTTGTTGTTCTTGCGAAGGCTGTATTTTGTGCGGTGCACCATATAAGTGCGGCGTGACTCAGAAAGTTAACACAAAGTAAGCAAGTTTGATGCCCAAAATTGTGCATTGCAACATGCTAATTCTGTTTTGTGACCTGGCTATCGAGGAGAAAACGGATTTTTGTGAATCTTTTTATGCTACTAATTTTATAGCAAGCTAAGCAAACAATGCGCCGGCTAGGTGCATATTTATAGGGTAATCCCTTGGTTTTTGCACCAAAATGGGATGTGCGCGATAAAAGTCTATTAGAACTGGCACAAGGATTGCTTTGTAGATCGTATCTAACACAGCAGTTATGCGGGAATCCCATGAAAAAATTGAAATTAGTGATGGTTGGCAACGGCATGGCAGGGGTTCGTACCGTCGAAGAGTTGCTCAAAATTGCACCTGATTTGTACGACATTACTATTTTTGGAGCCGAGCCGCAGCCCAATTACAACCGCATTTTGCTCAGCCCCGTATTAGCCGGTGAGCAAACCTTGGACGAAATCGTCCTCAACAGCTGGGAATGGTACAAAGAGAACAACATCACGCTGCATGCCGGTAAAAAAGTGGTGAACGTGGATCGCGCACGCCGCATTGTGACGGCAGACGATGGCTCACAAGTCGAATATGACCGCTTGCTGATGTGCACCGGCTCCAATGCCTTCATCTTGCCGATTCCGGGTAAAGACTTGGATGGCGTGATTGCCTACCGTGACATTGCGGATACCAACGCGATGATTGCGGCCTCTGAAAAATACAAAAATGCCGTCGTCATCGGTGGCGGTTTGCTGGGTTTGGAAGCTGCCAACGGCTTGATGCTGCGCGGCATGCAAGTGACGGTGATTCACGTCATGCCAACCTTGATGGAGCGCCAACTGGACGCAGTTGCGGGCGGGCTGCTGCAAAAGTCACTCGAAGAGCGCGGCTTGAAGTTTGTCATGGGTGGCCAAACGCAGGCGCTGATTGGCGATTCAGACGGCGGCAAGGGCGGTCGTGTGATGGCGCTGCAGTTCAAAGACGGCACCGAAATCCCAACCGATTTGGTCGTGATGGCTGTGGGTATTCGCCCGAACACCGAGTTGGCCCTGTCCATGAAGTTGCATTGCGACCGTGGCATTGTTGTCACTGACACGCTACAAACAGTGACCGATGCACGCATTTACTCTGTGGGAGAATGTGCGGCGCATCGCGGCATTGCGTATGGCTTGGTTGCTCCTCTTTTTGAGCAAGCCAAAGTCGCAGCCAACCATTTGGCAGAATTTGGCATTGGCCGCTACACCGGTTCACTCACATCGACCAAGCTCAAAGTGACCGGCATTGACCTCTTCAGCGCGGGCGAATTCCAAGGTGGCGAGGGTACCGAAGAGTTGGTCATGAGCGACCCGTTTGGCGGCGTTTACAAAAAACTGGTCATTAAAGACGACAAACTCATTGGCGCTTGCTTGTATGGCGACACCGTGGACGGCAGTTACTATTTCAAGCTCTTGCGCGATGGCCGCAGCGTGGCGGACATTCGCGACAAGCTGATGTTTGGCGAGTCTAATATTGGCGACGTGGGCCATGAGGGGTACAGCAAAGCGGCCACCATGCCCGATTCAGCCGAAGTATGCGGTTGCAACGGCGTGACCAAAGGGGCTATCTGCAAAGCCATCAAAGAAAAAGGCTTGTTCACTTTGGATGAGGTGAAAAAGCACACCAAAGCCAGCGCTTCCTGCGGCTCTTGCACAGGTTTGGTGGAGCAGATTTTGATGTTCACAGCAGGGGGTGACTATTCCGCCACACCAAAACTCAAGGCTATGTGCGCGTGTACCGACCATGGCCACCAAGCGGTGCGTGAAGCGATTGTTAAAAACAAGATTTTGACCATTGACGGCGTCTACAAGTTCATGGATTGGAAAACCCCCAACGGTTGCTCCAGCTGCCGCCCAGCAGTGAACTATTACGTCACCAGCTCATGGCCGAAAGAGGCGAAGGACGACCCGCAAAGCCGCTTCATCAACGAGCGCAGCCACGCCAACATTCAAAAAGACGGTACCTACTCGGTCATCCCGCGCATGTGGGGCGGGGAGACGACTTCCTCAGAGCTACGCCGCATTGCGGACGCGGTGGACAAGTACAAAATCCCGACCGTCAAAGTCACCGGCGGTCAGCGCATCGACTTGCTGGGCGTTAAAAAAGAAGATTTGGTCAACGTCTGGAAAGACATAGGCATGCCTTCTGGCCATGCCTACGCCAAAGCATTGCGTACCGTTAAAACCTGCGTCGGCTCTGAATGGTGCCGCATGGGCACGCAAGATTCCACCCAAATGGGCAAGGATTTGGAGCGCGCGATGTGGCGCATGTACGCACCGCACAAGGTGAAGTTTGCGGTGTCAGGTTGCCCCCGGAATTGCGCTGAAGCGGGTATCAAAGACGTGGGCGTGATTGGTGTAGACAGCGGTTGGGAAATGTACATTGCTGGCAACGGCGGCATCAAAACTGAAGTTGCGCACTTCTTCGTGAAGGTCAAAACCGCTGCTGAAGTGTTGGAATACACGGGCGCTTTTTGTGAGCTGTACCGCCAAGAAGGTTGGTACCTGGAGCGCACCGTGCATTACGTCAACCGCGTTGGTTTGGACTATGTGAAGAAAAAAATCTTGGAAGACCACGAAGGCCGCAAAGCCTTATGGGAACGCCTGCAGTTTGCCTTGGACGGCGAGCCGGATCCATGGTTTGACTTCAAAGAAGCCGAAGTTGATACACGCCAGTTTGCCAAGCTCACAGCCGTTTAAAAAGCTGAAATATAGCAAAAATAGCCAAAAATGCACTAAATATAGATGTAGCCGGCGTATTTATTGCCTGAGCAGCTATCAAAAGTATAGTGATAATTAAATACTAAGAACTTATAAAGAAATACATCATGAGTGAATGGAAAAAAATCTGTCTGGTGCAAGACATCCCCGTTTTGGGTTCACGCCGCGTGCAGCGCGCCAAAGGGATGGATGTGGCCGTGTTCCGCAACGACCAAGACCAACTGTTTGCCTTGTTAGACCGCTGCCCGCACAAAGGCGGCCCGTTGAGTCAAGGCATCGTCTTCGGCACCAGCGTGGCGTGCCCGTTGCACAACTGGACGATTGGCTTGGCGACAGGTTGCGCCAAAGAGCCTGATGAAGGCTGCACGCAAGCCTTTAAAGTGCAGGTTACCGATGGCGTCGTCCATTTGAACCATACCGAGTTAGATACCTTGGCTTTAGACCAAAAAGCCCCAGTGGCAGGCCCTGCAACCAAACTAACTGCTGCATGACGGATACCAAATCAACGTGTCCCTATTGCGGCGTGGGCTGCGGGGTCATCATTGAGTCAACGGGGGATCAAATCACCGGTGTGCGGGGCGACCCGCTGCATCCAGCCAACTTCGGCCGTTTGTGTTCAAAAGGCTCCAACCTGCATTTGACCGCGACCGCAGCGGTAACGATGCAAACGCGGCTACTTTACCCGATGGTGCGCGACAAACGGGGCGAGGTGCCCAAGCGCAGCACTTGGGACACCACGCTGGATGCAGCAGCTGCAAAATTTGCCAGCATCATCACCGAGCATGGCCCCGATGCCGTAGGTTTTTACATTTCTGGCCAGTTGTTGACGGAAGACTATTACGTATTCAACAAACTCGCCAAGGGCTTGATTGGTACCAACAACATCGACAGCAACTCCCGCCTGTGCATGAGCAGTGCTGTGGCAGGTTACAAACAAACGCTAGGAGCAGATGCACCGCCGGCTTGCTATGACGATGTCAACCACGCTGGCTGCATCTTCATCGTAGGCAGCAACACCGCGTTTGCGCACCCGATTTTGTTCCGCCGCATTGAAGATGCCAAAAAGGCCAACCCCGCGATGAAAATCATCGTGGCTGACCCGCGCCGCACCGACACGGTGGAGTTGGCAGATTTGTTTTTGCCGATTCAACCCGGCACTGATGTGATGCTGTTCAACGGCATGTTGCATATCATGCTGTGGGAGGGTTGGATTGACACCGCTTTTATTGCCGAGCACACCGAGGGTTTTGAGAGCCTGAAGGCCACGGTGCGCGACTGCACACCAGAGTTGGTGAGCGAGATTTGCGGTATTAAAAAAGAAGATTTGCATGTAGCCGCCAAATTGTTTGCAACCAGTAAAGCGACGCTGAGCCTGTATTGCCAAGGCTTGAACCAATCCAGCAGTGGTACGGCTAAAAATGCGGCATTGATTAATTTGCATGTCGCCACCAAACAGATTGGCAGAGCTGGGGCAGGGCCCTTGTCTTTGACTGGTCAACCCAATGCCATGGGTGGGCGTGAAGTCGGCGGCATGGCTAATTTGCTCAGTGGTCATCGTGACCTGACCAGGCCTGAGCACCGCGCTGAAGTGGCCAAGTTGTGGGGGGTGGCCGATGTGGCGTCCAAACCCGGCAAAACAGCAGTAGAAATGTTTCAAGCCGCCGCTGATGGCGAGATCAAAGCACTCTGGATTGCCTGCACCAACCCTGCGCAAAGCATGCCTGATCAAGCCTTGGTCCGCCGTGCGATGGAGCGCGCCGAGTTGGTGATAGTGCAAGAAGCTTTTGCCACTACCGCGACCTGCGCTTACGCCGATATTTTGCTACCAGCGACGACGTGGGGCGAAAAAGAAGGCACCGTCACCAATACTGAGCGCAGGATCACACGTGTGCGTGCGGCAGTGGCTGCGCCTGCTCAAACGCGGCATGATTGGTCGATAGCGGCTGATTTTTCCCAACGCTTAGAAAAGCTGTTGCCCTCGCGCTCAGCGCAAAGTTTATTTACCTATCCCACGCCAGAAGCTGTTTGGCTTGAGCATCGTGAATCCACCCGTGGCCGCGACTTAGACATCACGGGCATGAGCTACGCTTTGTTAGAAGCCACACCCTTGCAGTGGCCGATGAAGGAGGGCGAGTCAACTGGCAAAGCTCGTTTGTATGAAAACTATGTATTTGAAACTGCAAGTGGCAAAGCACAGTTCGTCAACACCATCTACAAACCGGTTGCTGAGCCCAGAGAATCGCGCTACCCGTTCTCATTGACCACAGGCCGCTTGCGCGACCAATGGCACGGTATGAGCCGTACAGGTACTTTGGGTAAGTTGTTTGGCCATGTGGCCGAGCCAACGGTGCAGATGAATACCCAGGACATGACGCGCCGGCTTTTGAAGGAAGGCGATTTGGTGCACGTCACCAGCAAGCGTGGCTCGATTTTATTGCCCGTACAAGCGTCTAAAGAAGTGGGCATGAGCCAGGCTTTTATCGCCATGCATTGGGGCGAAGAATACTTGAGTGGGCAAAGCAGCACTGGCGAACGTTTGGCAGGCGTCAATGCATTGACCACCTCCAGTTATTGCCCAAGCTCTAAGCAACCTGAGTTGAAACACGCTGCGGTAAAAATTCTGAAAGCTGAATTGCCTTGGACGATGCTTGGGGTCGGTTGGCTGCCCAATGACCGTGCCTTGGCAGCCCGCGAAGAGCTCAAAGCCTTGATGCGTTTGTTTCCCTTTGCCAGTTGTGTACCGTTTGGTGATAGCGCTGCTGCCGATTCATCTGGTCGCACCGGTTTGCTGTTTCGTGCGGCAGGACATGAAGCGCCAGCTGACGACGTTCTAACGCGCATAGAAGCGGTACTTGGTTTGGCTGCGCTGATGAATGGCGCGGCCCAAGTTTTACGCTATGTCGATAAGAAAAAAGGCCAGCACCGCGCTATCAAACTAAGCGGCAACCGTGACCATGCTGAGCTTGAAGCATTTTTATTGGCAGGTGACACGCGCTCACAAGCGTGGATAAAAACCTTGTTGCAGGAAAGCTTGCCTGCGCAGAGTTATGGCCGTTTGCTACTGCTGCCGGCGAGCACAGCACCTTTGGCAGTGCAGTCGCGTGGCAAGGCGGTGTGTACGTGCTTCAATATCACAGACACAGCCATCGCCGCGCAGCTGGTAACCAGCTTTGGCTCAGACGAGCGGCGCTTGTCTGAGTTGCAAACCAGTTTGAAATGTGGCACCAACTGTGGCTCTTGCATCCCAGAGCTCAAACGCATGGTACGGGATAACCCTAGACTCATAACTAGCACTGAAAACGTTAAAGCTTTGCTGGTAGAGTAGCGCTCTGATCAGTAGTTTTGTGTCTTCGGATTCATGCTGTATTAATTTGGCTAATAATTCTAGAGGAAAACTTTTTACTAAGTATGTTCCCTAGTAGTTTGGCCTAATTATTGCTGTATTGTTCAGTCCGTTGGGGCAATCACTGCTTCTCAACCGATAGAGTTGGTTTATTAACTTGGAGTAATTTATGCAAATCAAGATGAAACTAGTCGCTTCTGCGGCTTTGGCGGCATTGGCAACGATGGCTGCTGGTACTGCGTCAGCGCAAGACATGGTAGTCAAAATCGGCCACGTAGGCCCAATTTCTGGCTCACAAGCATCTTACGGTAAAGACAATGAAAACGGTGCGCGCATGGCTGTGGAAGATCTGAATGCTGCAGGAGTAACGATTGGCGGCAAAAAAGTCAAGCTTGAATTGGTTGCTGAAGATGACGGCGCTGATCCAAAACAGGGCGCTGCGGTTGCTCAAAAGTTGTGCGACGCTAAAGTTGCAGGCATTGTGGGCCACTTGAACTCTGGTACCACCATTCCAGCGTCAAAAATCTACAACGATTGCGGTATCCCTCACGTTACCCCATCAGCTACCAACCCTAACTTGACAAAGCCTGGTTACAAAACTACCTTCCGTCTGTTGGCTAACGACAATGCTTTGGGTGCTGGATTGGCGTTTTATGCTGCTGACGCTTTGAAATTGAAGCGTATCGCTATCATTGATGACCGTACAGCTTACGGCCAAGGCGTGGCTGACGTGTTCAAGCGTACTGCTGTGACCAAAGGCATCACCATTGTTGATGACCAGTTCACCACAGACAAATCAGTCGACTTCATGTCTATTTTGACCGCTATCAAAGCGAAAAATCCAGATGGCGTGTTCTTCGGCGGTATGGACCCACAAGCTGGCCCAATGTTGCGCCAAATGGAGCAACTCGGCATGGCAAACGTCAAGTTCTTCGGCGGCGATGGCATTTGCACCATGGACTTGATCAAGCAATCTGGCGGCGCTAAAACTTTGGACAATGTGGTTTGTGCTGAAGGCGGTGCGTCACTTGACAAAATGCCAGGCGGCAAAGCATGGAAGACTCGCTACGATGCGAAATACCCAGGCCAGTTCCAAGTTTACAGCCCATACACCTATGACGCTGTTCACGTTTTGGTTGCAGCCATGCAAGCAGCGGCTTCTACTGATCCAAAAGTTTACTTGCCAAAATTGGCTGCTACCAACTACAAAGGTATCACGACCAATGTTCAGTTTGAAGCCAATGGTGAGTTGAAAAACCCAGCAATGACTTTGTACACCTACAAAGGCGACAAGAAAATTGCTTTGAACTAATCTGTTCTTAACAACTAAAAAAGCCACCCTAGCTTTTGCTAAGGTGGCTTTTTTAACGTCTAAATTCGGATTAAAACCGTGTCAAGCTAAAAACGTTACCGTCCTCGGTTAAAATTAGAGGCCTGGAGAGGTGGATGAGCGGTTTAAGTCACACGCCTGGAAAGCGTGCGAAGGGTTATACCTTCCGCGGGTTCGAATCCCGCCTTCTCCGCCAATAGTTATAAGTCCCTGATTTATAAAGAAAATTATGGAATGGAACGGGGATAAAGTGCTACACATAAGTGCAACACTTTATGCCTGCTTCTACCCCCCATCTATATAAAAATCGCAATGGCACTTACTATTTGAGGATAGTTGCATCCGTAAAACAGCAAGCCATTGGCGCACCACGTGATACTTGGCGAAGTCTTAAGACCAAAGACCATAAGCAGGCTAAAATTTTTGCTTTAACCTATGCCTTGGAAAAAGCACAAACTCAAATGCCAAAACCCAAAATCAGTGATTATTTAAACGAGCTCAAACATACTGCAAGTGATGGCGAAAGTATTGATTTTGACCCCGACAACCCAGCTGATGTGGCATACGCCAAGCAATGGAAAAAAGACAAAGATACAGAGTTTGTAAGCCTAAAAGAGCAAGCCCGAGCTGAAGGGCGAGAGCTAACAATGATGGAAGGCTTGCAAGGGCGGTTAATGACTCCCGAAGCCCTAGCCCAATACCTAACCCCCACCAAACCAGCAGGAAAGCGACTTGCTCAGGTTATGGACGAGTATTTCAAGCTTAAGGGGGCAACGCTAGCACTTAGAACAGCAAAGAAATATCGTTCTAACGTGGAACGGTTTTTAGCGTGGGCAGGCGACAAAATCACGATAGATGAAATCACGCCAACCAAGTGGCATGATTTTAAGGTTTACCTAGCCACCAACGACCCAGCTAAAGGGCATAAGGCACTTAATCCGAAGACGATTGACACATTTACTGCCAGCATGAGTAATGTGCTGAAAATGACTCAGGGGCGCAATCACGTCTTAACTGGTCAACTTCTCGTTAAAAAATCTCAGCGTGAAAAAGATGCTGGTGCAAAGCATGTTTTCCCACCTGATGAATTGCACCAGATTTTTGATGCAAAACGGATGAATACGATTATTGACCCTGCTGATTTTTGGGGTGTGCTTATTGGACTTTTAAGCGGTGCACGCTTGAATGAAATTTTTCAATTGCGCGTTGCTGATGTCCGTTTCGTAGGCGGTATCCGAGTTTTTGATATTCAAGAAGCGACCTTAGGTAATAGCCTTAAAACATCTTCAAGCCCACGCCTGATACCAGTCCACGACATTTTGATTGCTCTAGGTTTCATGGATTACATTGAAGATGTCTTAAGCCTGCCAAACGCCAGTAATTTGACTTTACTTTTTCCATTTTTAAACAAGTATGAACAAGGATATGGGGATGTGCCAAGTCAGCGGTTCACGGCAATGCTACAAGAATTAGGTATTCACCAGAAACGGCTTAAAACATTTCATAGCCTGCGCCATACAGTCAATCAAAAATTGAAAGAGGGACGCGTAAGCAGAGAGTGGCGTGAGATGCTTTTAGGTCAAAAAACTGACAAAGAATATGTAAATGATGGTTATGGCGGAAAAGTCCCAGTTGATGCGCTCAAAGAAACGGTAATGCCAGCCCTTGGATTTGATGAAATCAAATGGCATAACATCAAGCCTAATCGGGCACAGTTAAAGCATACACTAGCACGTGAAACCGCAATGCGCATCAAAGCGGATGCCAAAAAAATGAAGCAAGCCAATGAGACTTAAAAGTAAAGCAATAAATGACAAACACATCTAGCAATCACCCTTTAGCCCAAAGCCTAGACTTAACAACCGAACGACTAGAACAACTCAAAAAATTATTTCCAGATGCAATAAGTGAAGGGCAGATTGATTTCAATCGCCTCAAAGCAGTTCTAGGAGATAGCACCGTTCAAACAAGTGAACGATATGAACTATCGTGGGCAGGAAAAAGTGATGCACGGCGTGAAATACAAAAACGCACAACTGCAACGCTCCGACCAGACACGGCAAACAGCGTCAATTGGGATGCAACCCAAAACCTTTATATTGAAGGTGAAAACCTAGAGGTATTGCGAACCCTGCAAAAAGCCTATTTTGGTAAAGTCAAATTGATTTATATTGACCCGCCATACAACACAGGCAATGATAGTTTTGTTTATCCTGACGACTACACAGAGCGCCTAGCCGAATACCGCGCCCGAACAGGGCAAACCGACGAAGCGGGCTTTGTCAACAAGCAAGATATGTGGAAGAAGAACACTAAAGAAAATGGGCAATTTCATAGCGTTTGGCTGTCCATGATGTATCCGCGTTTATTCCTTGCCCGAAACTTGTTGGATAAAGACGGCATAATTTTTGTGTCTATTGATGACAACGAAGGTGCTGACTTGAAACTACTAATGGACGAAATTTTTGGTGAAGAAAATTTCATAGCGCAAATTTGCCATAAGTCCCGTGCTTCAGTTTCAAATGACAAAATTATTTCAAGCAATCACAATTTGATTTTGTTATATGCAAAAAATAAAGACATCATTCATAGCAATAGAAGTGCGTTCGGACTGCCACCTGAACTAGATGGGTTTACTAAAAAAGACAAAAATGGTTTTTATAAATTTGCACCAGTTGATGGCCCAGGCGGAGCATCTAAAGGCAACCCATACTATGAATTTATGGGGACTACAGGTTATTTCCGCTTTTCAAAAGAAACGATGCAAAAAAAGTATGACAAAGGCGAAGTTGTGAAGGTCGGAAATGGTTTGCAACAGAAAAGCTATCTTGAAGATGCAAAATTATCTAGGAAAACAGATACCACTTGGTGGGACGAGAAGTTGTACACATCAACTGCAACAAGCCGATTAAATAACTTAATTGGTGCGGATTTTTTCAGCAACCCTAAGCCAGTTGAATTGATTACAAGAATGCTGGAACTACATGTGCGTTCGGAAAATGATATTGTCCTTGACTTTTTTTCAGGTAGTGGCACGACAGCACAAGCGGTTTTAGAATTGAATGAAAAAGACGGTGTTAACCGCAACTTTATATGCGTGCAGATGCCCGAGGGCTTGGAAGCAGATAACGAAGCATTCAAGGCAGGCTATAAAACCATTGCCGAGATAGGGCGCGCCCGCATAAAAAAAGTGATTGCGGATATGGAAGCTAAACGCGAAATTGAAAATGAAGAAGGAAAAGTTAAACAAGCAATTGGTTTTAACGCTTTTAAACTAGCGCCTTCAAACTTCAAAGAGTGGCGCACCGACATAGAAAATGAAGAAGACTTGCTTGCGCAGATGGAATATCACTTGGACAGCACTAAGCCTGATAGTTTGCCTCAAAGCATGGTTTATGAATTGTTGTTGAAGTTGTCTTTTCCAATAACCACGCCAATGGTTTGCTATGAAGTTAAAGACACTCAGCAGGTTTATATCGCGTCTCCAACTGATGCTAAACCAGTAGCAATGTTTTTTAATGACGTTAGCGGGGAAATTACAGCGTTCGTTCTTAAAACCAAGCCTTCAAAAGTAGTTTGCCTGAATAAAGCTTTTGCAGACAGCTCAGCTCTAACTAACTTTAGCCTTCAATTGAAAGACGCAGATATCGCGCTTGAGGTGCTTTGATGTTGGAGTTTAAGTTTGACCATCACGCGCCTCACCAATTAGAGGCAATTAATGCTGTGGTGCATGTGTTTAAAGGGCAACCTAACTCAGGCGGTGTATTTGAAAATTCAATGACTGCGACAGGTTCATTAGAGTTTGGAGAAAAAGGCATAGGCAACCGCTTAACACTTAGCAAAGAGCAACTGCTAGCTAATGTTCAAGAGATACAAAAAAACAATGAGTTAGCGCAGTCCGAGAGCCTTATCCCGCGCACAGACAGCCAAGCAGGTGATGGCTTTGAAGGTGTTGATTTAAATCTATCTGTTGAGATGGAAACTGGCACAGGCAAAACCTATACTTACATACGAACAATCTATGAGCTAAACAAGGCATATGGATTTTGCAAGTTTGTGATTGTCGTGCCTTCGGTTGCAATTCGTGAAGGCACTCTAAAGAACTTAGCGATTACTTCAAAAGATATGAAAGTGCAGTTTGGCGTGCCAGCTAACTACACGGTTTGGGATAGTAGTAATCGCAATGGTTTGCGTAATTTTGCAGCTTCAAATGCTTTGCAAATATTGGTTATCAATATTGACAGTTTCGCAAGCGACAACAACATCATTAATACGGTTCGTGAGCAAGGCATAAAGCCCATAGAGTATTTGCAAGCAACTTGCCCGATTGTGATAGTTGACGAACCGCAAAATATGGAGACTGAGATACGGCGCACGGCAATTCATAACCTGAACCCGTTATGCACGCTACGCTATAGCGCAACGCATAAAAATCCCTACAACCTCATTTCACGTTTAACGCCAGTAGACGCATACAACGCAGGTTTGGTAAAACAAATCCAAGTTGACGGCATTACAGCCGACCAAAACTACAATTCTGCTTTTGTAAGTTTGAAGGAAATACAGCGTAGTAAAACTAAACTCAAAGCAAAACTAACTTTTTTTGTGAATAGTGAAAATGGTAGTGCAGCTACTAAAGATGTATTGCTATCCGTAGGTGATGATTTGTTCACTAAATCCAAAGGGCGAGAAATATATCGTGATGGATTTATTTTAGAGAGTATTGAAGCAGACGAAGGGCAAGTGTCTTTCTCTGGTGGATTGGTATTGCGCGAAGGCGATACGCAGGGCGGTTTAACGGATGAGATACAAAAATTCCAAATAGAGCGAACCGTTAAATGGCATTTTGAGCGTGCTAAGAAGTTGCAACCACAAGGCATAAAGGTTTTGTCTTTGTTCTTTATTGATAAGGTTGCAAATTACAGAAGTAGCGATTTTGAAACGACAGCGAAATTTGCAGTGTGGTTTGAAGAAGTGTTTGAAAAGTTCAACAAGCAAAATGCTGGACTAATTCCGTTTGCGGTTGAAGACGTGCATAAGGGCTATTTTTCGCAAGACAAAAAGGGCGGACTGAAAGACACCAAGGGAACGACTAAAGACGATGAGGACACGTATAGCCTCATTATGAAGAACAAAGAAGAGCTGTTGAATTTGGCAAACCCCGTCCAGTTCATTTTTTCACATAGCGCTTTGCGTGAAGGCTGGGATAACCCGAATGTGTTTCAAATTTGCACCTTGAATGAAAGCACGAGTGAAGTTAAAAAGAGG
>JAYVSU010000009.1:0-14501 GCA_043775055.1 Polaromonas sp. | reverse complement strand
GCCTGTACTTTTTTCAGCTATCGGGGTGTTTTTACTGGCAGCTCTGGTGGCTGCGTCTGCGGCTGGCTACCCGTGGTTGATACTTGCTGCAGCGCTGGCGGGCTTGGGCAATTCGCCATTTCACCCCTGTGACTTCACCATCATGAACCAACGGGTCTCGCCACCGCGCTTGGGGCATGCCTTCAGTACACATGGCTTGACGGGCAACCTTGGTTGGGCGTTGGCGCCTGTTTTTTATGCAGGCATCACCGCTTTATCGAGCTGGCGCACGGCGTATTTTGCCGCTGCGGCGCTTTATGCCACCGTTTTGATTATTTTGTGGATCAACCGCGAGAGTTTGAAAACGGAAGTGGTTGTCCATGCCGAACCAGAGTTGGGAGCAAAAGCCAGGCCTCATGATTTGGCCTTTCTAAAACTGCCTGTTGTTTGGTGGTGTTTTGGTTTCTTTTTGCTTTCCACGATGACGTTGGCAGTAGTGCAAAGTTTTTCAGTACCGATTTTAAAAGCCTTGCACGGCATCAGTTTTGAGATGGCAACTGCCACCTTGACAGCCTACATGCTCTGCGGTGCGTTGGGCATGTTTGTCGGTGGTTTCATTGCAGCCAGGCAACCTAACAGCGACAAAGCCGTGGCATACGCCATGACGGCAGGGGCTGTGCTGCTAGCTGTTTGCGCGACGGGTGTATTAGGCGCAACCGGCACCATGATTGGCTTGGCTGCTACAGGTTTTGCAGTAGGCGTAGGTGGCCCGAGCCGTGACATGATGATTAAAAAAGCCACGCCCAAAGGCGCGACAGGGCGGGTGTATGGCACGGTTTACTCAGGTTTAGATGTTGGTTTTGCTGTCTCCCCCATTATTTTTGGTGCCCTGATGGACAGAGGTTTTTACAGTGCATGCTTATACGGCGCAGCATTCGTTTTGCTCTTGAGCGTGGGCGCGGCATTGGGTGTGGGCCAGCGTACTGTGGCTAGATAAGCAAGAGCAAAAAGCAAAAAAGAAAAATTTTTAAGAGCTAAAAGAACTGCAGCATGACAACACAAATCGCGGGACATTTATTGGTTGAATGCTTGATAGCCCAAGGCGTGACGCACGCATTTGGCGTACCTGGTGAAAGTTTCTTGGCAGTCTTGGATGGCTTTCATGCCTACCAAAACCAAATTCAATTCGTGATCAACCGCCAAGAAGGCGGCGCAGCTTTCATGGCCGAGGCTAATGGCAAGCTGACCAACCGACCCGGCGTGTGTTTTGTAACGCGCGGCCCAGGGGCTACCAATGCTTCCATCGGTGTACACACCGCTTTCCAAGATTCCACGCCCATGGTGTTGTTTGTGGGCGATGTCGCCAGCGACACCCGCGACCGTGAGGCGTTTCAAGAAGTGGACTACAACAGCTTCTTCGGCCCCAGCACCAAAGGCATGGCTAAACGGGTAGAGCGCATTGACGACGCCAAACGCATTCCTGAATATGTCGCTCGCGCCTTCGCCGCAGCCATGAATGGCCGACCCGGCCCGGTGGTTCTGGTCTTGCCTGAAGACATGTTGACGCAAACTGTAGACGTGCAACCCTTACCTAAAGTCATGCCCTCAGAGGCGTGGAGCGACCCCGGTAGCCTACGCACATTGCGCGAGCTGCTTTTAAAAGCAGAGCGCCCTATGGTGATCGCCGGTGGCAGCGGCTGGACGGTGCAAGCAGCGCAAGCCATGCAGCGCTTTGCCGAAAACTGGTCGCTACCTGTGGGCAATGCCTTTCGCTTTCAAGACACCTTTGACAACCACCACCCGCTGTACGCTGGCGATGTGGGCATTGGCATCAACCCCAAACTCGCCAAGCGCATCGCGCAAAGTGATTTGATTCTTGCGATTGGCCCGCGCTTGGGCGAAATGACAACCGGCGGCTACACGCTCATACAAGCACCCCAACCGACGCAAAAGCTGGTGCACATCCATGCCAGCGCCGAAGAGTTAAACCGCGTTTACCAAGCCGATTTGGCGATTCATGCCAGCATGAGTGCAGCTGCACGGTCGCTAGAAGTGCTGTCCGCACCAACCAACTTGCCATGGCAGGCTTGGGCGCAAGAGGCGAATCAAGACTACTTGGCCAATGTTGACCCTGCCAATGGCGGTTTGCAGTTGCCCGGCAGCATCGACATGCCGGCCATCATCGCCACCCTGCAAAAACATTTACCCACCGATGCCGTGCTGACCAATGGCGCAGGCAACTTTGCCAGCTGGTTGCACCGATTTTTCAAACACCATGGTTTGGCTAAAGGCTTCAAGACGCAACTCGCTCCTACCAACGGTGCGATGGGTTACGGCGTGCCTGCGGGTATTGCTGCAGCGATTACCACGGGCCGAGTCGCCTTCACTATCGCTGGAGATGGCGACTTCATGATGAATGGCCAAGAGCTGGCAACCGCCGCGCAGTACGGTGCCAAAAGCATTGTTTTGCTGCTCAACAATGGCATGTTTGGCACCATCCGCATGCACCAAGAGCGCGAGTTCCCGCAGCACGTAAGCGGCACGCAGCTAAGCAACCCAGACTTTGCAGGGCTGGCGCGCGCCTATGGTTACGCCGGCGTGCGCATTACCCACACCCATGAGTTTGAAACTGAGCTACTTGCCGCGCTTGAGCGACCTCAAGGCACGTTGATTGAAGTGACGCTGAACCCAGAAGTCATCTCCACCCGAGGCAGCTTGACACAAATCACTGAAACCGCCATGAACAAAGCAAACAAGTAATATTTATAAAACCATTAAAAATCATGTTTAAAAAATTCATCTCTCGTTTTGTCTGGGGTTTGCTTGGTGTACTCGTATTTGCTGCGCTGGCTATACAGCTGAGTGGTCAAGGCTACTTCTGGAAAGCCTTGTCCGCGACATACCTTCAAGGCCATTCCACCGCGCATATTGACGATGCGGGTAATTTTTCACAGCGCAAAATCGCCACGGCACAACCCCTTGCTTGGGAAAAAGATGCCGCTTTCAACCGTGAAGCTTTAAGCCGCACTACATTGAGCTATTTGCAGCAATACAACTCAGCCGCATTTTTGGTCGCTAAAAACGGCAAGCTCCTCCACGAGACTTATTTTGCGCCTTACACAGAAAGCAGCCGTACCAATTCCTTCTCGGTTGCCAAAACGGTGACCACCATGCAACTAGGTTTGGCTGTGCAGCAGGGTTTGATTCCGAGCTTTGACGCGCCCATCACGCAATTTTTACCAGAATACGCTGGCAATGCCCGAGGTGCAAAAGCGACCATCGCGCAACTCTCGGCCATGAAGGCGGGGCATGACTGGACAGAAAATTACAAGCTGCCATTCAACGTCACGACCGATCTTTATTACGGCAAAGATGCTGAAAAGTTGGTATTGAGCCAAGATTTTGAGCGCGAGCCTGGTACAGAATACGAGTACAGCAGCGGTTCAACACAGCTCTTAGGTGTGATTTTGAAGCGGGCAATTCAAGTAAAAAACC
This sequence comes from Polaromonas sp., assembly GCA_043775055.1. Classification (GTDB taxonomy): domain Bacteria; phylum Pseudomonadota; class Gammaproteobacteria; order Burkholderiales; family Burkholderiaceae_C; genus Aalborgiella. The sequence continues at coordinate 11,027 of JAYVSU010000009.1, read as the reverse complement.
CGAAATCTAACGTGAGTGAGCATTTGTCTCAATCCCTCTGGCAACCTTTGGGCATGGAGAAAGACGCCATTTACACGCTGGACCGTGCTAGCGAAGCGGGCGGGATGGAGCGCACCTATTGCTGCATTTTTGCCACGGCCAGAGACTTTGCCAAGCTGGGGCAGCTGCTGCTGCAAGACGGGCAGTGGGGCGGCAAACAACTGCTAGACAAAGCTTTTGTTGAGCGTATGCGCAAGCCAGATTTGCAACCCTTTTATGGCCACTCTCTGTGGATGGATTGGACGTACAAGCATCCGTTTTACTCGATGCAGGGGCACCAAGGCCAGTACGTTATTGTGGTTCCATCGCAGCAACTGGTGGTGGTGCGTTTGGGGCAATTTCGCAACAAGGCGCTGCTGGGGCCAAACGGCGTCATGCCTCAAGAGATTTATAACTTTGTCGATGAAGCTGTTCGACTGGCGCAGGCTGGAAAGTGATTTGGCAAGCAATTTGGAAAGTTTATGCTATAAATATAATAGCAAAGAATTAAATAAATACGCCGGCTTTGGCTGGATTTATCTCAAAAATAGCAAAAATTAAGGTAAAAAAAGGTTTTCAAGCCTACTTTTACCTTTTCAGTTGGTGGTTTTGATGTCTATTAATCAAGCGTCACGCCAGCATCCTTCACCACTTTGCCCAGCCGCACGGTGTCTTTTTTGATCAAGTCACCAAACTGCGCCGCCGTGCCACCAACCACCGGCGTACCGATGGCTTCCCACTTTTTGCGAAACTCAGGGTCTTTGAAGATGGTGTTCAGCGTGACATTCAGCTTCTCAATGATGGGGGCTGGCGTACCCGCCCGCACCGCAATGCCATGCCAACCCGTAAATTCATAACCCGGCACGCCCGCTTCGGCCATGGTAGGCACATTGGGCAATTGCGGGCTGCGTTTGGCGGAGGTCACGGCCAGGGCGGTGAGCTTGCCTGCCTGAATGTACTGCAGTGAGCTACCCAAGATGTCGAACATCACATTCACCTGGCCGCCCAGCAGGTCGTTCAAAGCTGGACCCGCGCCACGGTAGGGGATGTGCGCGATGTTGATGCCCATCTGGGTGTTGAAAAGCTCACCAGCCAAGTGCTGCGGTGTACCGTTGCCAGCCGAGGCAAAGCTCAAATCTTTCTGATTGGCTTTTGCATAAGCAATCAGCTCCTTCACGGTTTTAACGCCGATTTTTGGGTTGACTTCCAACACCAAGGGGAAGGACGAAATTTGGATCACCGGTGCCAAATCAGTCAGCGGGTTGAAGGGCATGCTTTTGTAGAGTGTCGAGTTCACCGCCATCGGGCCACTGGCCGCCAGCAGCAGGGTGTGACCATCGGCGGGCGCTTGTTTGGCGACATCTGCGCTGCCCAAGTTGCCGCCTGCTCCGCCTTTGTTGTCCACAATCACTGAGACACCGAGTTTGCTTTGCAACTCAACCGTTAGCAAACGCGCCATCAAATCGGTCGGGCCACCCGGTGGGTAGGGCACGACAAAGCGGATAGTTTTGCTTGGGTAGCCATCTTGCGCTTGGCTGGTAAAAGGTGCCAATGCGCCCATAGCTAAAGCTGCCAAAGCTGTTAATTTGATGCCTTGTTTCAAGATAATTCTGCGTGTCATGGTGTCTCCTGGTGATTATTAAATGGTCAAACTTCGATAGAAATATAGAACTTTAAAACTCAAGCGGCCGCAAGGCCAGCGCCAAACCGGCTGCGAATGTCATGTGCCGTGGCCAGCGGACGGCCCAGACTGGCGGCCACTTGGGCGACTTGCTGCACCAAGGCGGCATTGTCGGGCGCGGTTTGGCCAGTTTTGAGCAGCAGGTTGTTCTCAAACCCCACCCGCGCGTGGCCACCCAACGCGGCTGCTGCTGCCGCACAGGCATGCTCGGTTGCGCCAAAAGCACACATGGCCCACGGCTCTGGGCCGGTGTGCGCATGCACAAAAGGCACCAAATCAAGCGGGCTGGAGGTCTGCCCGACGGTGTAGCGGCCCAACACGAACAGCAAAAACCAAGGTGCCTCGGGGATGACGCCGTTGGCGCGCAGCTGTTGCCAGCGCTGCAGGTCGGCCACGTCGTACAAAATCACCTGCGTCATGATGCGCTCGCGCGCCAGCCAGCCAAAAAACTGCGCCAAGCCTGCGTCGCCAATGGCCGGTTGATCCAGCTCACGCAAACCTACCGACACCGCTTCAGGCCGCAATGCCTGCACCATGGCGATCTGCTCGGGTGCTTGGTACACACGCGCTGCTTCACTGGTGATTTGCAACACCATCTCGTCGCCCACGGCGGCTTTGACCACCTGCAGCGCGTCGCGGTAGCCCTGTACTTCCAGGCTGTGCTTGCCTTGCGCGTCGCGGATGTGCATGTGCAACATGGCTGCGCCAGCATCCAAACAAGATTTGGCGGTAGTTGCCAAGCTTTGCGCAGTCAGTGGTACGGCTGCATGGTCGGCTGTTAATTTGTAGGCACCGTTGGGGGCAGCGGTGATGATGAGCGGATTATTGGTCATAAGATAAAGGAGTTCAAATTGCGTTGATTTAAAAGCTTCTGTCCAGCGGTGGCAAATCATCAGCCAGCAAGGCCAAACCATGCTGCAACAAGCGGTCATACCGCTGCCGCTCTGCAAAACGCTTCTCTTCTGGCCACTCAAAAAAGCCTGCGCCAGTTTTCATGCCCAACTTGCCATCGGTGACGTGGTCTTGCAGCACTTTGGCGGGGTTGGACGTGTTGGATAAGCTCGGGTAGATCGTAGCGGCAGCGGCGCAGTGCACGTCCAGCCCTGCATGGTCGCGCTGCAGTACCGGGCCGGCGGCCAGGTAGCGAAAGCCAAAGCCAAAGCGCACGGCATTGTCTACATCTTCAGGGCTGGCGATGCCTTCATCAATCATGGCAAAGGCTTCCCGCGCCAGCGCATGCTGCAAGCGGTTGGCCAGAAATCCGGGTTTGTCTTTACGCACCAGCACGGGCACGCTGCCACAGCCGCGCATGTAGCTGCACAGCCGCTCGGCTTGCGCAAGGTCAGATTGCGGCCCCAAGATGACCTCCACGAGCGGCACCAGATGCGCAGGCATGAAAAAGTGCAATCCCAGCATCCGCTCCTGCGTGGTCAAGCCCTGCGCGATGGCGCTGATCGGGAAGCTGGAGCTGTTGCTGGCCAGCACGGTCGTGGCGGGTGCAAGTTGCACCAGTTCTGCAAACAAGGCTTGCTTCAGTGCCAGCTTTTCGGGGATGCATTCGATCAGCAGCGCCACATCAGCCCAATGCACCTCAAACAGCGTGGCGACCGCCCGCACCTTGTCTGCCCGCGCTACCAAGCCCAGCGGCTCCAAGCCAGCGAGTACGTGCGCAATGAGCTGTTCGCGCTTGGCCGCAGTCGGATCAACCACCGTGACGCGGCAGCCGCCACGCGCGAGCACGATGGCCACATCGGCCCCCATGGTGCCAGCGCCTATGACTACGGCGTGGGTGTGGCGGGGGTGGTCGGGTAGCAAGTTCAATACATTCAACGCGCTGTCTCCTTGGTTGCTTTTGTTTTACTTTTGTTGCTTTAGTTAGCCGCAAGTGTAAAAACACAACATTGTTTCGTCCAAGTGATTTTTCAGATAGACTGATAAATTAAATCTATTAATTAGAAAAATTCATCTTTAACATCATGTCAATCAACTGGAACCCCCGCGAGTTGGACGTTTTCTTGACGCTGGCGCAGACCCTGAGCTTCAGGCGCACCGCCGAGCAGGTGCATTTGTCGCAACCGGCGGTGTCCAGCCTGATTGGGCGGCTGGAGGAGGCGCTGGGTGTGCGCCTGTTTGACCGCACCACTCGCAGCGTGCAGCTCACCGGTCCGGGTCAGGTGTTTGTCGAGCAGGCGCGGCTGCTGCGCGACCAGTCAGATGCTGCGGTGCAAGCGGTACGCAACGTGGCCGAGCTGCAGATTGGGCAGGTCGTGCTGGCGGCGCTGCCGTCGTTGGCAGCCACCGTTGTACCCGCCGCATTTGCCCGTTTTGCGGCGCAGTTTCCCGCCATCAAGCTGCAGGTGGTCGACACCTTGTCCGGCCCCGCGTTTGACTTGGTACGGGCAGGGCAGGTTGAATTTGCGTTGACGGCTGCCAACCCAGCCTATGCTGACTTAGATTACACCCCGCTGGCCTCCGACGGCTTTGTGTTGCTGATTCCGCATTCCCACCCCTTGGCCGCCAGCACCGAACCCCTGCGCTGGGCTGAGGTGGCGGACTTGATCCACATCTCCATGCCGCTACCCGCCAGTGTGCGCCAGTATGCCGACGCGGCGCTGTTGTCGCACCGCATCCGCTTCAGCCCGCGCTATGAGGTGGAGCACCTAGCCACCATCAACGCCATGGTCGCGGCGGGCTTGGGCGTCGCGGCCTTGCCCGAACTGGCCGCAGCAGTGGCGCCGCAAGCAGGTTTGGTACAGCGCCGTTTGATAGCACCCGACATGCCGCGCCCCATCGGCCTGGTCACCCGCCGTGGCCGCAGCCTGTCACCCGCCAGCACCGTGATGGTGGATTTGTTGCGCGAAGAGGTGCAGCGCTTGGTCTCTGATCGGTATGCCGATTGAGTTTTTCTTAATTTAAAGATACTACAAAAATAATAGCTGTTGAGTCAATGAATACGCCGGCTAGAGGCTAAAAATGGCCTAAATTGACCTGCTGGCCGTTTCAGCGAGCGTTTTGGGCAATTCTGTCCAGCATCTTGCCCAGTTGGCTCTGCTCGGCGGCGGACAGGCAGCCAAAAATCGCCTCATTACGTGCCGCAATCAGTTGCATCACCTGCTGCCACAGCGTCAAACCAGCTTCGGTCAAACTCAAAGCAACACCGCGCCCGTCGGTGTCGCTGCTGGTTTTAAGCGCCAAACCACGCGCCACCAAAGCCTGCGCAGCGCGGCTGGCTTGGGCTTTGTTGAGGTTGGCGGCAGCAGCTAAGTCATTGACAGAGATTGATTTTTTGTTAGACAGGGCGTTACCAATCGCCGCCAAACAACGCGCCTCACCAACTGCCAGTCCCAAGTCCTTGGCATAAGCATCACCGCTGTGTTTATCGGTCAACTTGTTGACCAAATGCAGCCGGTAGGTCAAAAAGTCTTCAAGCGGCTGAATGGCAGGGGACGCGTTCATCAAGCAGCGCCTGCAGACGTGGCTTCACATTTCGACTGCGCCTGCGCAATCAGCGACAAAACCTGCATCGCACTGTCGCTGCGCGCCATCAGCGACAAGCACAGCATCGACAAAAACAGCGGCGCTTGGACCTCGCCGACTTGGTTCAAAGCGGTACACAGCGCGGTGTAGGATTGGTCTAAGTCTTGGTCGGTCATGCTTGTTCTCCCTTATCTATTCCCGTATTTATTCCCATGGTTTTAGTCATCACGCGCTGCATCGCCAAGCGCACTGGCTCGACGCTGTGGCCACGCCAACGCCCCATGACGTAGCCGTCTGGGCGCACCAAGATGAGGGCTTTTTCAACGCCATTTGAGAGTCCAAAATGGCTGTAGCCGACGTATTTATTGCCTGTTATGCTCATAATTTTGATGCCCATGTGAGCCAATTTGTCAGCTTCAGACGCCTGCAAATCGCTCCCTAACTCACCACCAATGACCATGCAAAAAAAGCTGTGGCCAAACTGCTGCGACAAATACTGGCGCATTTGTGAGCCTTCATCCAGCAGCATGTCTGGCATGGGCATGCCTGGCGCGGTTAAGTCGTTGCTCCAGCTGTCTTTATCCGCCACGTTCAAAGCCGAGCCAATGTATTGAATCGGCGTTGATTGGCGCGGGTTGATCAGCGAGCGCACTTTTTCATCGTCCAGCGCCAGTTTGAGCGTCGCCTCGCGCATCAGCTTGAAGGCGAAGTTAGGCGGTGCCATGAACTCGGTGCTTTTGGCCCCGTAGGCCATGTTTTCATGCGCGGCGTGGACGCGCTCGGTGCTGTAGCTGTCCAATAGGCTGTCGGGCGAGCTGCCATGGATGACGCGCGCCAGCCGCCAGGCCAAGCTGCTGGCATCGTCCAGCCCAGAATTCAGCCCGCGCACCCCAAAAATCGGCACCAAATGGGCAGCATCGCCCGCAAAAAGGACGCGGTTGTGCCGATACTTCTCCAAACTCAAACACTTGGCGTTGTAGATAGAAATCCACAGCGTCTCCCACGGCTCAGTCTCGCCAATCATCGTCAGGTGGCTTTGCACGCGGGGCAGCACGTTTTCGGGCTTGATGGCCTCCAGCGGGTCTTCATCGTCGCGGATTTGGTAGTCAATCCGCCACACATCCTCAGGCTGACGGTGCATCAAAATTGTCGAGCCGGGGTTGCTTGGCGGGTCAAACCACGCCAGCCGCTCGACCTCGCGTTTGGTTTTTTGGCGGATATCCACAATCACGTATTTGCCGTCGTACTGCATGCCCTGCAACTGCAAACCCAACTGCTCCCGCACCGTGCTGCGCCCACCGTCGCAGGCGACAAGCCAGTCGGCGTGGATGGTTTGCGTCTTGCCGTCGGCGTTGACGACATCGACTTCATTACCGTTTGCCAAGGGGCGCACCGCGCTGACGCAGCTGTTCCAGCGAATATCGACCAAATCGCCGTGCCTTTTGGCAGCCTCGGCCGCGTATTCCTCCACAAAATACTGCTGGATATTGACCATGGGCGCAAACCGCTGTGTCGCATCGCTGGGCATCTGAAAATGCAAGACCTCCGTGTCCTTGTAATAACTGCGCCCCCCAACCCACGACAAACCCTTCTCCACCAGCGGTTTGTCCGCACCCACCCAGCCCAAAATCTCCTGCGAGCGGCGCGACATGCAAATCGCCCGGCTGCCGCTGCAATACCCAGCGTCCGCCTCAATCACCAAACTGGCAATGCCATAATTGGACAGCAGCGCCGCCATCGTCAGCCCGACCGGCCCGCCACCGGCGATGAGGACAGGTGTGCGCGCGAGGAGGCTAGTAGGGTTTGACATGGAGATTGCCTTAAAACTTATGGACAGTGTGAAATATTGGTTGCGTGCGCAACTATATCAGCAAGTTTGAAAATCCACAAGCAGCGCTTAAACCCCGCAACTAATCCAACAAACCTTTGCCGTTCAAGATCATGGGTGTGCATTTTTCAATGCGTGAATCCCGAGTCTTAGATTGTTTAGGCGCAGCAAAATGCAGCAAGTACGCCCGCTGCCGCCCCGGTGTCAGCGCCTCAAAAGCCGTTTTCAGGGCGGGGGATGCGTCTAATTGGGTTTGAAACTCCACAGGCATCGCAAATTCAGCCGTCGGTTTCATTGCCACCTTCAAACCCGCTTGTTCAACGGCTATGGCATCCTTGAGGAAGGCTTGGATGGTCGTTTTCAGCGCCACAACGTCCCGCACATCCGTAAACCGCAACTGCCGCCCCGCCTGCACATTGTCGGTTTGCTGGATCAGCAGGCTCTTGGGGTCTTTCAGCAAAGCGCCTTTGAAAAAAAACAGTGCGCAATACTCTTTAAACGAGTGGATTAAAACCACATTGGTCGGCTTTTTGCCAACCTCAAGCGTGTAGCAAGGCACACCCCATTTGACCTCTTCAGTCAACCCGCTGGCAAGTACCAACGCCCGTAGCGCCGCCAGCTCCGCCTGCCAAGTGTTGACCTTGCAGTCAGGCGTGCCCCCCTTGGGGCAGCGCCCGCAGCCGGATGTGAAGTAGTTGCTAGCCGATTTAGCCATTTGGGCCATTTCAGCCATGAAATGCAGCCTCAATAGCCGCAATGTCTATTTTTTGCATCGTCATCATGGCGTTAAAGGCGCGTTTGGCGGCTGCTCGGTCGGGGCTGGTATAGGCTTTGGTGAGGGCGGTGGGCGTGATTTGCCATGAAATGCCCCATTTGTCTTTGCACCAGCCGCAATCGCTTATCTGGCCGCCGTTGCCAACAATGGCGTTCCAGTAGCGGTCTGTTTCAGCTTGATCGTCGGTTGCGACTTGGAACGAGAAGGCCTCGCTGTGTTTAAACATCGGCCCGCCATTAAGCCCCAAGCAGGGAATCCCCAAGACCGTGAATTCGACGGTTAAAACAGCCCCTTCCTTGCTAGACGGGTTGTCCCCAGGGGCGCGGTGCACAGCGCTGACAGAAGAGTCAGGAAACGTCTTTGCATAAAACCGCGCAGCCCCTTCAGCATCGTCGTTGTACCAAATACAGATGGTGTTTTTAGCAATCGTTGTCATGGTATTTCTCCTCAAACCGCTCGCGCTGACAAACCTGCATGCAAGCTCAAACCGAGCGCTTTTGTCACTTTCATGATGGTTGCAAACTCAGGGTTGCCGTCGGCAGACAGCGATCGGTAAAGCCCCTCACGGCTCAGGCCGGTGTCTTTGGCGAGTTGCACCATGCCACGTGCGCGCGCTATCGCCCCTAAAGCGTGCTGCACCAGAGCGGGGTCGCCTTCTTGCAAGCAGGCTTCAAAATACTGCTCCATATCCTCTTGCGTTTGCAGATAGTCTGCCGAGTCAAACGGTTTGACACCTAGTTTTTCACGTGCGTTTGCGTTCATAAAACTTTCCTTTCAATGTTTGCTAGATGTACCACCTGCATCGGCTTGCAACTGCTTTGCCATTGCCTTTGCATCCGCAATATCACGGTCTTGGCTATCTTTGTCGCCGCCGCACAGCGCCACCACAATCACAGCACCGTCTTGCCAGCAATAAACCCTATAGCCTGGGCTAATGTGAATCCGCAGCTCAGTAACCGCATCGCCCACAGACTTGCAATCACCCCAATGCCCCAGCGCCAGCATATCCAACCGAGCCAAAATACGCCGTCTGCTATGGTGTCTTTGAGCGACTTCAACCAGTCGTCAAAACGGGCAGTTCGTTCGATTTTGTACATGCCTGATTGTAGCTCATGGGTTACAGATGTCAATGCATCAGTACGTCAAATTTTGCTATTTACTTTATAGCGGCTTAGGCAATAAATACGCCGGCTAGATGCATATTTAGGCGATAAAACCGCTGTCATTCCCGCGAAGGTGGGAATCCATAGACTTTTCGATACTTATTTGTCTTTGTAATGTTTTTGTAATGCATTTGATGATTATTGAATGCATTTGAATTACAATGTCAATCAAATAGCAGGAGAATGATCATGTCAGCCAATGCCCTTGTCCAAACCCGAATCAACAGCGCCATACGTGACGAAGCCGCTGCCGCGCTGGCTGCGATGGGTTTAACGGTGTCCGACGCAGTGCGGATGATGCTGACCAAGGTCGCGCACGACCACGTTTTACCTTTTGACCCCTTGGTACCCAATGCCAAAACCGTCGCCGCCATGCGCGAAGCACGCGCTGGCAATTTGCCGTCCTTCAACTCCGTTGCAGACTTGATGGCAGACTTGAATGCGCCGGATTGAGTCGACCAACAGCTTCAAGCGCGACTACAAACGTGAGTTAAAAGGAAAGCACAAAACGGCATTAGAGGGTGAGTTCGCCGAGCTACTGCAGCAGCTTGCAGATGACCAACCCCTAGCAGAGCGCCTGCGCGACCATGCCCTAACTGGCCAGTGGAGCGACCACCGAGACTGCCACGTTAAACCCGACTTGGTATTGATTTATAGAAAACCAGATGAAGAAACGCTGCAGCTTGTGCGGATAGGTTCGCATTCTGAGCTTGGGTTGTGAAATGCGGAAAATATGAGGTAAATTTGGCTGTAGCCGGCGTATTTATTGACTAGGACGCTATAAAATTTATAGTAAATTATTTACTACGTAACTTTTCAATACTTTCTCGTAAATTCTTGATTTCTCTAGCGATCGGGTCATGCTCTGTGCTGCTAAATAACATTGGTTGAAGATCAATGATATTTCTTTCTATATATTGTTTACCTGCAAACGAATACTCAGCTGTTATTGTGAAAACCTTAGGGCATATTGAGTCATCAACATCTTTAGAAAATATTGTGTGTCCAATGCCGAGCATAAAAGGAATTTTTGCGTTAGGCGCAAACGATTCAATTGGCTGCGTGAAAATTGGGAGTTTTGCTAAGTTTCTAGAGCTAGCATCTGCGTTGAAGTAAAAATCTTTATCAATTGTTAGTCGCGTATTCTGAGCGGGTGATTTTCCAGTGTTTTGAATTTCAAGCAGCAAAACGGCTTCCCCAGGACGAGTACATATAGAAGCCACTAAATATGGGCGAAGTTGAGCTTCAATTTGAATATCCATTGCCTCGACCACTTTTTTATTCGCTTTGAGAATTTCATAAGTAGCCAACGCATATAAGGCTGTAATTACAACCAACGCAAGTGTCAACCAATCGGTAGTAGACATTGATGAAAACATATTAGTTACACAATAAAATTATCAAATTTGCAATAAATAAAATAGCACCTCAGGCAATAAATACGCCGGCTACAGTCATATTCACCGCTATTTCCGAGGTTTTGCAGTCTTGAGCGGCTTGGAGCCGTTATCCCGAGGCGGCAACCCCGTATGCTGCGTCAACATTCGCCCCGGTTTGGCTTTCACGCTCAGCGCTGCTGACGTGCCTGAATCTGACGTCGAGTTCTTTTTACGGGCGCTGGTGTAGTTGGCAGTGCCAGTGCTGTTCAACGGCTGAAAGGTGGGGATGAGGTGGTGTTTGCCGTTGCCTATGAGGTCTGACCTGCCCATGGTTTTCAGGGCTTCGCGCAGGAGTGGCCAGTTGTTGGCGTCGTGGTAGCGTAGGAAGGCTTTGTGCAGGCGGCGGCGTTTGTCGCCGCGCACGATGTCTACCGTCTCGCTGTCGCGGGTGATTTTGCGCAGCGGGTTTTTGTTGCTGTGGTACATGGCCGTGGCGGTGGCCATGGGGCTGGGGTAGAAGGTTTGCACTTGGTCGGCGCGGAAGCCGTTCTTTTTTAACCAAATGGCTAAATTCATCATGTCCTCATCGCTCGTGCCGGGGTGGGCGGCGATGAAGTAGGGGATGAGGTATTGCTTTTTACCCGCTTCCAAGCTGTACTTTTCAAACAAGGTTTTGAACTTGTCGTAGCTGCCGATGCCGGGCTTC
>JAYVSU010000008.1:0-20664 GCA_043775055.1 Polaromonas sp. | reverse complement strand
CGCAGCGGTGCAGCTGCCGGGTCGCCGAAGACCCACACGTCGAGCAGGATATTGGTGTCTAGCACCAATGCGGTGGCATTGTCAAAAGGCTCTGTTATCGCGAAACAACGCGCACTGTCAGGGTCGGGCGGCTGCCCCTGTGCCTCCCGCTCCAGCGCCGCCACATAAAACCAATCCACGGTGAGGTTATGGTTCAGCGTGGCGCGGATGGATGGAAAAAAACTGGTCCGTACCTGGATGAAATCAGATTGCGTGAGTTCTACGCAAGCTCCCAACAAGCGGTGGTTGGCCCAGGCATTGTTGTAGGCCATAGTCAGCAGATGGTGGGACAGCGGTTGGTCGTTCTCCATTGGCATATTAGGTCCCGCCAGCTTCGGAGCCTGGCCGCTTGCGGGTGGACCCTTGCACCATGTCAAATTTAAATAAGCGGCATTCAATCGGGCCATTCCACATCGGCACGCGGCGCGACTCTTTCAGGCGCATTTTGGTCGGTAGCTTCATGTCTGGCGTCAAAACATGAGCCGTCCAACCAGCGTAGTTCTTCTTCCAGTGCGTTGCTAGCTGTGGAAAAAATTCCGAACCTTCCAGTCCAGCGTCTTCAGTTTGCGCAATTTCACGTTGACCAAAACGTGCGGCCTCATCGGGCGGCAAGGTCGGGTCTTCGTAGGTTGCAGGTGCTTGGTTAGCGGTGTCTCGGCCACCGCTTCTTCTGGCATGCTGGCCAGCCACGCCGCTGATGCCAATTCGCTCACCATATGGAGGATTGACCAGCATCACGCCCGTTGCGGCAGGCGGCATCCGTTGCAAAGCGTCACCACCGCGAAACTCCACCACGTCTGCCACGCCCGCGCGCTCGGCGTTGCGGTTGGCAAAGTCGACCATACGGAAGGAGACGTCAGAACCGAATATTTGAATATTTTTTCGCTCAGCCGGCGTTAATACTGCATTGTTTGCTTCGTTTTTAATAGCATCCCAAACGTGTGCTTGGAACGGCAGCATTTTCTCAAAAGCAAAGCGACGGGTCGAGCCAGCCGCAATGTTGCAAGCAATCTGCGCAGCTTCAATCGCAATCGTGCCGCTGCCGCAGCATGGGTCGTAAAACGGGGCAAACTCACCTGATTCATCGTCAATCGTCTCGGCCCAGCCGCTGGCTGCAATCATGGCGGCGGCCAAGGTTTCCTTCAACGGCGCTTCTCCGGTGTCTTGGCGCCAACCGCGCTTGAACAAAGGCTCGCCCGAGGTGTCGATGTAAATGGTGGCTGTATCTGTCGTTAAATGTGCGTAAATACGGGTATCTGGCCACTGTGTGTTGACATCGGGGCGGATGCCACTTTTGAAGCGGAAGCGGTCTGCGACGGCGTCTTTGATTTTTAAGGCCGCAAAATTGAGCGACTGCAACGGGCTGTGCTGCGCCGTAATTTCAACTTTGAAGCTCTCTTTGGGCGTGAACCAAATTTCCCACGCCACTTTGCTGGCAGCCTCGTACAGGTCTTGCTCGTTGCGGTACTCGCCCACATGCAGCTGCACCAAGACGCGCTGACATAGGCGGCTGTAAAGGTTTAGGCGCATGGCATCGCGCCAAGAAGAGCGCAGCATCACGCCGCCGCGCATGACGCGCAAATCTTCGCCCATCAAACCGGTGATTTCGTGGACTTCTTGTGCCAAGTAGTCCTCTACGCCAGCGGCGCAGGGGAGAAAGAGTTGAATTTGGTTCATAAGTACAGCAATTTTTAAAGTAATTTTCGCAGGTTCGTGGGCGCTATTTTCAAAGCATCGCGGTATTTGGCCACCGTGCGGCGGGCACAGTCAATGCCTTGCTCTTTCAGCATGGCGGCAATTTTGTTGTCGCTGAGTGGTTTTTTGGGGTTCTCGGCACTCACAAATTGCTTGATCAAGGCTCGCACAGCCGTGCTGGAGGCATTGCTGCCGCCTTCGGTAGCCAAGCCCGAGCCAAAAAAGTACTTCAACTCATAGGTGCCAAACGGCGTGCTCATGTACTTGGCGGTGGTGACACGGCTGATGGTGGACTCGTGCAAGCCCAGCTCATCGGCAATCTCGCGCAGCACCAAGGGACGCATCGCCAGCTCCCCGTGGTTGAAAAAGCCCTTTTGCCGCTCGATGATGGCGTTGCTGACGTGCAAAATCGTGTCAAAGCGCTGTTGGATGCTCTTGATGAACCAACGCGCCTCTTGCAGCCGTTGCTGCAAAGCCATGGCACCGGCCTCAGCCGAGCCGCCAGGGCCTACGCCTTTGTGGTTTTTCAAGGCATTGGCATAGATGTCGTGGACGCGCAACCTCGGCATCACATCGCTATTGAGCTGCGCCCGAAAGTGCGCTTTGGCGCCGTGTCCAACTTTAACGACAAACACATCCGGCACGACGATATTGCGCTGCACGTCGGCAAAACAGCGCCCGGGCTTGGGTTCTAAGCGGGTGATCAATGCAATCGCAGCTTTGATCTGACCTTCCGTTTGGTTGCACAGCTGCACCAAGCGTTTGACGTCGCGTCTGGCCAGCAGGTCAATCGGTTGCTTGAGGATTTTGAGCGCAGTTTGACAGGTGATGGCCGTCGCCGATTCGGCGGATTCTGCTGGCGCTGCGGTGTTGGGTGTCTTGTTATCGGCCAAACGTGCGCGCAGTTGCAAGCTCAAGCACTCGCTCAAGTCCCGCGCTCCCACGCCGATTGGCTCCAAGCTTTGCAATAGATGCAGTGCCACAGTGAAGCGGTGTACCAGCTCGTCTTGCTGCTCTACGTCTTCTGGGTCACCCAAACTGGCAGCCAAACCGGCCAAGCTGTCATCCAAATAGCCATCGTCATTGAGCGATTCAATCAAATAGCGCAGGGCGGCGCTGTCGACCTCGCTCAGCCGCAGCGACAGTGCTTGGCGATGCAGGTGAGAGGTGAGGGATTCCTGCTGGCGGCCTAGTTCGGTCGCGTCAATCTCAGAGTCTTTGTTGTTGCTTGAACTTGAGGTACTGGCAGGTGCATCGCCACCCCATTCGCTGTCATCGGGCGACAGGTCACCGCTGCCATCACCGCCCCAGTCGTCAGGTGCTGACAAAGCGTTGTCGCTGCTGTCGTTTTTAGGTCCCGTGTCTAGTGGCGAAGCGTCAAAAGATGACTCAAAAGCAGTATTGGAGCTTGTTTTAGAGCTATTTTCGTCTGTAGCCGGCGTATTTACTATAAAGTCTGCTACTAAATTAGTAGCGTTTTGAAAATCGTCTGAATTGGAAATGTCGTTTGAGTCCGCAGCCTCAGATGTTTCAGTAGAGAGCGAGACCCGCGCATCGGCTTGGTCTAAGCCAAACTCTTCACGCGGAGCGTCGTCGTTGGACAGTTCTAAAAACGGGTTGTCAACCAGCGCTTGCTCGACTTCTTGGCTCAGTTCAAGCGTAGACAATTGCAACAGCCGAATAGACTGCTGGAGCTGCGGCGTCAGAGCCAAATGCTGCGAAACGCGCAGTGACAAGCCTTGCTTCATAGCGAACTGAGAAAATTCAAGCGCAAAGCGCTGGCCTACATCGTGAAATGCTCGCCAAGGTACACACGGCGTACTTCAGCGTTGGCAATAATATCTGCGGGAGTTCCTTCGGCAAGAACATGGCCATCGCTGATGATGTAGGCGTGGTCACAAATACCTAGCGTTTCACGGACGTTGTGGTCGGTGATCAAAACGCCAATGCCACGCGACTTCAAGAAGGTGATGATGCGTTGAATCTCAATCACCGCAATCGGGTCAATACCGGCAAACGGCTCATCTAGCAAGATAAAGCGCGGTTGTGTCGCCAGGGCGCGTGCAATTTCAACACGTCGGCGCTCACCACCTGAGAGCGACAGCGCTGAAGAATCGCGCAAGTGCTCCACATGCAAATCTTTCAGCAAGGCCGTCAAACGGCGTTCAATCTCAGCACTTTCTAGCGGTTTGCCGGCTTTGTCGCCGTCTTGGTACTTTTGCAGTTCAAGTACGGCACGCACGTTTTCTTCGACATTTAGTTTGCGAAAAATCGAAGTTTCTTGCGGCAAATAGCTCAAACCTAGGCGCGAGCGGCGGTGGATGGGTAAATGCTCTACCGATTGGCCGTCAATCAAAATCTCGCCCGCATCGGTGCGAATCAAACCCACAATCATGTAAAACGAGGTGGTTTTGCCTGCACCATTGGGGCCGAGCAAGCCCACCACTTCGCCGCTTTTGACAAACAAGGAGACATCTTTGACAACCTTGCGGCTGCCAAAAGATTTTTGCAAATTACTAACTGACAGTAAACCTTCTTGGGAGATACCACGGCCAGTTGCTTGTGAAGCCGTAGTCTCAAGAGCTACAGACGCTGCACCTCGCTCATTCAGTCGCTCATTCAAGTCTTGCGAGTCTCGCAAGTTGGGCGGGTTGAGCATGACTTACTTGCCCTCGCCACTGATGCCAGAAGCTGGACGCAAGGTCGTTAAAGGAGCTGCAGCGGGGCCAGTGGCAGGCGCTGCATTGCTTGTATTGGGTTTGGGGCTCAAAATCGCACGGACGCGGCCGCTGGAGGTACCGTCTGGACGTGTCGTGGCACCCCCATCAACCGTGTAAACATCCGTGGTGTTGTCGTAAATAATCAAATTTCCGGTGATTTCATCGTTCAGCACTGCGCCACGCAAGCGTTTCAAAATCGAGTTTTGGATGAGTTTGACCTTGTCGGCCCGGCCATCGTACTCAATGGTCACGGCTTCGCCTTCGATGTATTCGTCAACGCCGTTTTCACGTTTTTGCTTGAAGAATGCCAATTTACCTGGTTCTGATGCAACAGTCGCAAATTGATAACCTTCAGGGTCTTGCCGCACATCAATACGCGCACCACGCATCAAAATAGTGCCTTTGGTGATGATGACGTTGCCCGTGAAAACGCTGGTTTGCTTCAGGTCGTCGTATTTCAGGGCATCCGCTTGTGCATTCAATGGTTTGTCGCGGTCGGCTTTTTCAGCAAAAGCAGGTTGAACTAAGAAACCAAAAGTAGCTAAAGCTAGGGCAGAGATCAGAGTTTTCGGAAATTTGGTCATTTTGGCTATGTGGGCTGAGTTGGCTGGCCAGAGAATCATAAATAAAGGCATGATTCTTGCTAAATATTTAAGAATCATTGTTCAAAATTGATTGTAGCAACTTCGCGTCCATAAAAAAGCCCGCAGGCTAAGCCGAGCGGGCTTTTGAGACTTTCAAGAATTTACGCAGCTTTGTGTTCGCTAACCAATTGCTCCACCACTTGCAAAGCGCGCGTCATGCCTTTGGCCAATGTGCCATCGGTATAAAAGCGTCCGGCCACACCAAATGAAGGCACACCGTCAATTTTGAAGGTGTTGGCCATTTGTTTAGCCTTGGTCACTTTGGTGTTGACTGCGAATGAGGTGTAAGCGTCGACAAACTTCTTTTGGTCAATGCCTTGTTTCACAGCCCAAGCCACGATAGCGTCTTGGGACATCAAGCTGATTTTTTCAGCATGTATTGCGGTAAACACTTTACGCTGCATGTCGTTGACGCGGCCCAAGGCCTCCAAGGCGTAATACATTTTTTGCAAAGGAATCGCACCGTCGTTGAAGGCCACGGGCACGCGCTTGAAGTTGATATTGGCCGGCAGGCGCTTGAGCCAAGCTTCTAATTCAGGCTCAAACGCATTGCAATGCGGGCACCAGTAGCCAAAAAATTCAATCACTTCGACTTTGCCAGCGACAGGTTCAAAAGGAACGACTTTATCCAGCGCTAGATAGTCAACGCCAGCTTGAGGCTTGGTCATTTGAGCCAAGCTAGGGGTAGAACTCAAACCGTAAGCACCCAAACCCAAGGCCAAAGTAGATGCACCTGCTGCGAGGGTAAATTGTCGACGTTGCATGTAAAAAACTCCTGAACAAATAAGAAACTAAGCCGTTAAAGGCTGATATGACAAAAAGATCAATTTAAAGTTCAATGCAATGAAGTGCCTAAAAATAACCGTAAAAATTATCGTTGAACGCGAACCAGTGCAGCATCCATGCCCGCGCCACTGAGTTTTTCTTTCATTCTGTCAGCATCATCTTCCTTGTTATACGGACCACTGCGAACCCTGAAAACAGTTCGACCAGATTGCTCGCGTTCGCTCACTTTGGCATCTACACCCATGAGTGATAGGCGCACGCGCTGGGCTTCTGCGTCTTCAGCGGTACGAAATGCACCGGCTTGCACGAAGTACATAAACGGTTCAGCACTTGGATTCGATGACTTGGGCGTTGATTTTGCCTTCGCCAAATCGCCCAAAGGGTCAGAAGAGGTCGTTTTTGTGTCGGATTTGGCATCTGGTTTGACCGCTGCGGTCGGCGAAGCGTTGCTTGCCGTCGTTGTTGGCTTGTTCGCAGCAGCCAGTGAGGTCACGGTTGCAGTGCCTGCCGGTTTTGTCGGCGCAGCAGTCGTAGTCGTAGTTGTAGAAGCCGTAGAAGTCGCAGTAGTGACTGGTACAGAAACTTTGCCATCTGCGCCAACGTCAGGCGTGACTGTTGCACCCGGCACCACAGGCATGTTGGGCTTAGCAGGGTTTTTGCCATACAGCGGGGTGTTGGGGTCCCAATCTTTGTTTTTCTTGGACTCGGTCGCGTCTGACTCCGCCGTGTGCGACTGTCCTTTATTGGCAAACGTCGGTGGTGTTTTGGTCACATACACAGCTACGGCCAAGGCTGCAGCCAAACCCAATACCACCCCAATCATCAAGCCCACCACGGTTCCACCGAATTGCTTTTTCATTTATTTGCCTCTAGAACAATCACTTAACAATCACTAAATTCACAACATTCAAAGAATTTAACATCAAAACTCAGCGTTCATACAGAAGGCTACATTTTGACGGGTGCGCTGACACCCAGCACCGCCAAGCCATTTCGCAAAACCTGCGCCGTTGCCGCCACCAAGGCCAAGCGGGCGGTTTTTATCACCACATCATCCACCAAAATGCGTTCTGCGTCGTAATAGCTGTGGTAACAGGCGGCTAAATCACGCAAATAGAAAGTTACATCATGTGGCGCAAAGTCGAGCGCTGCGCTGGTCAGCATGTCTGGGTATTTGGCCAGTTGCAGCATCAGCGCCTGCGCTTGCGGACTGACTAATGGGCTTAAATCAGCCGTTTTGAGGCTAGCAGCATCTCCGCCCCACGTTGCCAAGACGGAGCAAATCCGTGCATGGGCGTACTGAACGTAGTAGACCGGGTTGTCGTTGTTTTTCGCCACCGCCAAGTCAATGTCAAACACATATTCTGTATCTGGCTTGCGGCTGAGCAAGAAGAAGCGTACGGCGTCTTTGCTGGTCCATTCGATCAAATCACGCAGCGTCACGTAAGAGCCAGCACGTTTGGAGATTTTGACCTCTTCGCCACCTTTGACGACACGTACCATGGTGTGCAGTACATAGTCGGGGTAACCTTGTGGGATTCCCACGTTTGCAGCTTGCAAACCCGCCCGAACCCGAGCAATCGTGCCGTGGTGGTCGGTGCCCTGAATGTTCACTGCTTTGGCAAAGCCACGCTGCCATTTGGTGATGTGGTAGGCCACATCGGGTACGAAGTAGGTGTATTGAGGTGCTTGATTGGGTGCATCTGACGGTGCAGATTTCCTCATCACGCGGTCTTTGTCGTCACCGTAATCGGTCGATTTCAGCCACAACGCACCGTCTAGCTCATAGGTTTTGCCCGCAGCTTGCAGCATCTGCACGGCTTTATCAACCAAACCGTCAGAATAAAGACTGGATTCAAGGTAATAGTTGTCGAACTTGACTGAGAAGGCCTGCAAATCCAAATCCTGCTCACGGCGCAAGTAGGCTACTGCAAACTCGCGGATAGACGCTAAATCATCCAAGTTACCCGATGCTGTGGTGCTGCGGTCATCCGCTGTGACGGTCTTTTTTGCTATGAAATCAGTAGCTATATCAGCAATATAATCGCCGGCGTAAGACGATTCTGGCCATTCTGCATCGCCGGGTTTGACGCCTTTGCCACGCAGCTGTGTGCTGTTGGTGAGGGTGGCGATTTGTACGCCCGCATCGTTGTAATAAAACTCACGGTAGACGTCCCAGCCTTGGGTTTGGTACAAATTACAAATTGTGTCGCCTAAAGCCGCTTGCCGACCATGTCCGACATGCAAAGGGCCGGTTGGGTTGGCCGATACAAATTCGACCATCATTTTTTTACCCAAAGACGCGCGGCTACCAAAAGCGGTTGCAGCACCTAAAACTTCACGGATGATTTCTTGTTTGGCAGCAGGTTTCAGGCGAATGTTCAAAAAACCGGGGCCAGCAATGTCGATGGCTTCTACCCATTGTGCAAAATGGTCAGATTTTTGTAGCGCTTCACGCAGCGTTTCTGCAACCTGACGTGGATTTTTGCCCAATGGTTTGGCCAATTGCATGGCTGCCGTCGAGGCAAAGTCGCCATGCGAGGCGACTTTGGGGGATTCAAAGGCGGCTTTAGCGCCGGCGCCGTGGAGGAGGTTGTCAAGCTCGGCGGCTAAGGCCGCGAGCAATTCTTGTTTGATTAAAAGCATGCAGAGATTTTAAGGCGCTATGGGTGGGCTGCGAATGGGCCAAGAGTAGAAAAGCTCGCTAAGTCAACGACTTGGCGAGCTTGATAGCTGTATTGAGCTCAAACAAGCATCAAAACGGGATGTCATCATCCATATCGTCAAAGCCGCTAGAGGCTTTGGCCGCAGGGGCTGGGCGCTGCGCTGGTGCAGGTGCGGTTGCGGCTGCACGCGGTGCTGCTGCTGGGCGGCTGTAGTTGCCACCACCGCCTTCGTCGCCACTGGGTGCGCCACGGCCTTCACGGCCGCCTAAAAGTTGCATTTCTGTGGCAACAATGTCGCAGGTATTTTGTTCATGGCCGTCTTTGTTGGTGAATTTGCCGTACTTGATGCGGCCTTCCACGTACAGTGGGTTGCCCTTTTTGACGTATTCACCCACGATTTCAGCTAATTTGTCAAAAAAAGTAACGCGGTGCCACTCGGTGGTTTCGATGTTTTCACCGGTATTTTTGTCTTTACGGCGGCTGGTGGTGGCAATGCTGATATTGGCAACCGCTTGACCGGATGGCAAATAACGAATTTCCGGGTCGCGGCCACAGTTGCCGACGAGGATGACTTTGTTGACGGATGCCATGGTGCGAATCTCCAAATAGGGGTCTTGTTGAATTTGGACATTATCCTACACGGCAAATGCACAGGCTGCAGTAATTTCGATACGGCCTTATCATGGAGGGTTGTCTTTTTATCGATCTATCTGTGAATTCCTCTACTGAACTAACTTCTGTCGCGGCTCTGGAAGCTGCTTTTGACAAAGAACGCCAAGCCAGCGCTGCTGCTGCGTTGGCCAAAGAACCTGCAGGTTTGTACTTGGCGCAGGCTTTTGCCGCCCAGCGCATCAGCATTCGCGGCGCACGCACCCATAATTTAAAGAATATCGACATTGATATTCCACGCAACCAGCTGGTGGTCATCACGGGTTTGAGCGGCTCCGGCAAGTCGAGTTTGGCATTTGACACGCTGTACGCCGAAGGGCAGCGCCGTTATGTGGAGAGCTTGTCCACCTACGCGCGGCAGTTTTTGCAGTTAATGGACAAGCCGGATGTCGATGTGATTGAGGGCCTAAGCCCAGCCATCTCCATCGAGCAAAAAGCCACCAGCCACAACCCGCGCTCCACCGTGGGCACGGTCACAGAAATTCACGATTACCTGCGTTTGTTGTTCGCCCGCGCTGGTACGCCGTATTGCCCGGAGCACGATTTGCCATTGCAATCGCAAACTGTCAGTCAAATGGTTGATGCGGTGCTGGCGCTGCCAGAAGACACCAAATTGATGATCCTCGCCCCGCTGGCGCGTGAGAAAAAAGGCGAGTTTTTAGACGTGTTTGCCGCCATGCAGGCGCAGGGCTATGTGCGCTTTCGGGTGGATGGGCAAGCTTACGAGTTTGATGACCTGCCCAAACTCAAAAAGACTGAAAAGCACGACATCGACGTGGTGATTGACCGCCTTAAAGTGCGCGAAGACCTGAAGCAGCGGCTGGCGGAGAGCTTTGAGGCGGCGCTCAGACTGGCCGATGGCCGCGCTATTGCGCAAGAGATGGATTCCTCAGCGCCAGCAACCGCAGGCGATGCTCCGGTTTTTAAAGAGCATTTGTTCAACGCCAAATTTTCGTGTCCTGTGTGCACGTATTCCATCAGCGAGCTGGAGCCGCGTCTGTTCTCTTTCAACTCGCCCGTGGGCGCGTGCCCGACCTGCGACGGTTTGGGTCACATGGAGTTTTTTGACCCAGCGCGGGTGGTGGCGTTTCCTTCCTTGAGTTTGGCCAGTGGCGCCATCAAAAGCTGGGACAGGCGCAATGGCTACTACTTTGCCCTGCTGGAAAGCTTGGCCAAGCACTACAAGTTTGACATTGAACAGCCTTTTGAAAACCTGCCCGAAGCGGTACGCCAAGCAGTGCTGTATGGCTCGGGCGAAGAAGACATCAAGTTCAGCTACGTCATGGACTCGGGCAGTTTTGAGGGTAAAAAGCTCAGTAAAAAGCACCCCTTTGAAGGCATCATCCCCAATATGCAGCGGCGTTACCGCGAGACCGAATCCAGCGCGGTGCGCGAGGAGTTATCGCGCTACCGTGGCTCGCAGCCTTGTACTGCCTGCAACGGCTCACGTTTACGCATAGAAGCGCGGCACGTCAAAATTGGTGAAGGCGACCAAGCACGGGCTATTTTTGAAATCAGCCATTGGACGTTGCGTGACAGCTTTGCGTACTTCAACAACTTGCACATGCATGGCTCCAAAGGTGAAATTGCCGCTAAAGTGGTGCGAGAAATTGGATTGCGGCTCAAGTTTTTGAACGACGTGGGGTTAAATTATCTGAGCCTAGACCGCAGCGCAGAAACCTTGAGTGGCGGTGAGTCGCAGCGCATTCGCTTGGCTTCGCAAATTGGCTCAGGCCTGACGGGGGTGATGTATGTGCTGGACGAGCCGAGTATTGGTCTGCACCAGCGCGACAATGACCGCTTGATCAGCACCTTGAAACATTTGCGTGACATCGGCAACAGTGTTCTCGTCGTCGAACATGACGAAGACATGATGCACGCTGCTGACCATGTGATCGACATGGGGCTGGGCGCAGGCATCCACGGTGGCCGCATCATTGCGCAAGGCACGTTTGACGAGGTCAAAGCCAACCCCGCCTCATTGACAGGTAAATACCTCTCCGGTGTATTGAAAATTGCCGTCCCCACCCACCGCACACCTTGGCTGCCAACGGTGGCGGCGCAAACGGTTGCGACATTAAAAAAACCAGCTAAATCAACGGGCAAAGCGCCGAGTAAAGCCGCCTTGGCGTGGGCTGACCGCAACGCCCACCATTTGGCGACGCAGGGCGATTTGCAAGCGCTCAAAGTTATCAACGCAACGGGCAATAACTTAAAAGGCGTGAGCGTCGCCTTTCCAGTCGGTTTGCTGACCTGCGTGACCGGTGTTTCTGGCTCTGGCAAGTCGACTTTGGTCAACGACACGCTGTACACCGCTGTGGCACGCCAGCTTTACCGCGCCCATGAAGAGCCCGCGGCGCACGAAGAAATCCAGGGCATCGAGCATTTTGACAAAGTTATCAACGTCGACCAATCCCCCATTGGCCGCACGCCGCGCAGCAACCCCGCCACCTACACGGGCATGTTCACGCCGATTCGCGAGCTGATGGCCGAGATGAACTTGGCCAAAGAACGTGGCTATGGCGCAGGACGCTTCAGCTTCAACGTCGCCGGTGGCCGCTGCGAAGCTTGCCAAGGCGATGGCGTCAAAAAGGTGGAAATGCACTTTCTGCCCGACGTCTACGTGCCGTGTGACGTCTGCGTGGGTATGCGCTACAACCGCGAAACCTTGGAAGTGCTGTTCAAAGGCAAAAACATCGCGCAAATCCTCGATTTAACAGTCGAAGCTGCGTTTGAGTTCTTCAAAACCGTGCCCACCATCGCCCGCAAGCTGCAAACGCTGCTGGATGTGGGGC
The DNA here is from genome assembly GCA_043775055.1 of Polaromonas sp. GTDB lineage: Bacteria > Pseudomonadota > Gammaproteobacteria > Burkholderiales > Burkholderiaceae_C > Aalborgiella. The sequence goes on along the minus strand of JAYVSU010000008.1, from coordinate 8,650 downwards.
TGTCGTACATCAAACTGGGTCAATCCGCCACCACGCTGTCTGGCGGCGAGGCGCAGCGCGTCAAGCTGGCGCTGGAGCTCAGCAAGCGCGACACGGGTCGCACCCTGTACATCTTGGACGAACCGACCACCGGCCTGCATTTCGCCGACATTGACTTGTTGCTCAAGGTCCTGCACCAGCTGCGCGATGCGGGCAACACCATCGTCGTGATTGAGCACAATCTGGACGTCATCAAAACCGCCGATTGGCTCATCGACATGGGCCCCGAAGGTGGCGCAGGCGGTGGCCAAGTCGTCGGTGAGGGGACACCAGAGGACTTGGCAGCCAACCCGGCCAGCCACACGGGGCGGTATTTGCAGCGTTTGTTGGGTTAAAGCCAAAGATTAAATGTCATTTTCGCGACTTTTATAAAGCACTTTTTAAATTAGTCGCGACTTTTTTAATATTTACGTTAAAATAGTCGCATGAAACGCTATTTAGATGATTCCATAGCCCGTGACCTGCAGCGCAAGCTGGTTTTTGTCACGGGGCCGCGTCAAGTGGGTAAAACCACTTTGAGTCGGTTGTTGCTCAACACAAACAGGCAGAATGAGCAGAGTGGACAAGGCGTTTATCTAAATTACGACGTTGCCCGCGACCGCATCCAAATCGAGCGGCAAAGTTGGCAATCCGATGCGCAACTGGTAGTTTTGGACGAGCTACACAAAATGCCGGACTGGAAAACTTGGCTCAAAGGCGTGGTGGATGGAAAACCCGCTGGGCAGCAGTTCTTGGTGACAGGCAGTGCCCGCATGGACACTTTTCGGCAAAGCGGTGACTCGCTGGCGGGGCGTTTTTTAAGCTGGCGGTTGCACCCTATATCGGTTCGGGAATGGTGCGAGTTTGGTGCGCAAGAGAATATGGATGCCGTAGCAGAGCAGGCGTTAGAGAAGCTGCTGTTGCGCGGCGGTTTTCCTGAGCCATTTTTAGCGGAGAGCGACATTGACGCTAGACGCTGGCGCAGGCAGTATGCCGACGGTTTGGTGCGCGAGGACGTGTTGGAGTTTTCGCGTATTCAGGAGTTGGGCAGTATGCGCTTGCTGCTTGATTTGTTGCGCGACCGCGTTGGCTCACCGCTGTCACTCGCCTCTCTAGGTCGTGACCTGCAACTCTCACAGCCCACCATCAAGCGTTACCTAGACATCTTGCAAGCCCTGTACATCGTTTTCTTGGTACAACCGTGGCACCACAACATCGCCCGTTCTTTGCAGCAAGCGCCCAAAGTATATTTTTACGACACAGGCATGGTCGGCACGCAAGCGCTGGACGAGTTGAGCGACAACGAGCGCAGTACCGTCATGGGTGCACGCTTTGAAAACGCCACAGCCTTGATGTTGCTAAAAAATATGCATTTTCAGCAAGACGCTTATGGAAAAGAGGCAGATTTGCACTATTTACGCACCAAAGACGGTGCAGAAATCGACTTTGCCCTGTCCAGCGGCAGCAAACTCACTCATATGATCGAATGCAAATGGTCAGACGCCGCGCCCGCCCGCGCCTTTGCCAACTTTGGGCAGCACTGGCCAGAGGCCAAAACCATCCAAGTGGTGCGCCATTTGCCGAAGACGGAGCATTACAAAGGCGTCGATATTGTGAATGCAGCAGCCTATTTTCGGCAGCTTGAGGTTTGATTTAAATGACAATAAATAAGAAGTAGCTAAATCCATGAATAATGACGTTATGAAAGTTCACTTCACCAAAATGCAGGGCGCAGGCAACGACTTTGTCGTGCTGGACGAGACGCGCGGGCGGCTCAATTTGACGGCGGGGCAGTACCGGTATTTGGCCGACCGGCACTTTGGCGTGGGGGCGGATCAAATTTTGTCGGTTCGCGCCGCGCCAGCGGGCGCTACGGACATTGACTTTTCGTATGCCATTCACAACAACGATGGTGGCGAGGTGGAGCATTGCGGCAACGGGGCACGCTGTTTTGTACGCTTTGTACGCGACCAAGGCCTGACGAGCAAAGACGTCATCAAGGTGCAAACCATGAACCGGGTGCTGGAGTTGCATACCACGGCGGATGGCCGCGTCACCGTCAATATGGGGTCGCCACAGTTTGTACCTAGTAGCCTGCCTTTTGAGCCTGAAGGGCTGGAAATGGCCAAAAAAGGTGATTTTCAGGTCTATAAGCTCAATTTAGCATCTAATTCGGCTGTAGCCGGCGTATTTGTTGATAAATTAGCTATTAATAATATAGCAAATACAGCTTGCAATGTTGAAATAACCATCGTTTCTATGGGCAACCCGCACGCCGTGCAAGTGGTGGCTGACGTGGATGCCGCCAATGTAGAGGGCATTGGCCCCTTGGTGGCCAAACACGCCCGCTTTCCGCGCGGGGTCAATGCGGGTTTCATGCAAATCGTGAGCCGCTCGCACATCAAACTGCGGGTCTACGAGCGCGGTGCGGGTGAGACGCTGGCTTGCGGCACGGGCGCTTGTGCGGCGGTGGTGGCGGGGATTCGCCTTGGTTTGCTGGATGTCAGTGTGCAAGTGAGCACCCATGGCGGCCCGCTGCAAATCGACTGGGCTGGCGGCGATGCGCCGGTGATGATGACGGGGCCGGCGACCAAGGTGTTTGAGTCGGACATTGACGTACCAACTTCCATTTAAATCAAGAAAAACTGATTAAATACACAGTTAAAATTAACAACAGCACTACAAAAAAACCATGAATCCTTCTCTAAATCCCATCACCGAAAACGACATAGCTGAATTCTTAGTCAATACGCCCGACTTTTTTGAGCGTCATGCCGACTTGCTGGCCACGGTTCAACTCAACAGCGGTCACGGCAAGCGTGCGGTGAGTTTGCAAGAACGCCAAGCGGAAATGCTGCGCGAGAAAATCAAGGTTTTAGAGCGCGGTTTGATGGACATGATTCGTTACGGCAATGAAAACGTCCAAATTGCCGACAAATTGCAGCGTTGGACGCGAAAGTTGCTGTTGGCGACGCAGCCGCGTGAAATTCCCGAGCTACTGGTGAGCAATGTCAAAGACGAATTCTTGGTGCCGCAAGTCGCCATCAAGGTGTGGGATGTAGATGCCGCCTACGTGGGAGAAGGCTTTGCCACGGGTGCGAGTGACGATGTCAAAGTCTTCACCAGCTCTTTGACGCTGCCCTATGTGGGGCTGAATACGGGCTTTGAGGCCGCGTCTTGGTTGGGCGAGCCGACGCAGGCGCTGTCTGTAGCTTTGATTCCTTTGCGCGTAAATAGTCAAACAAAGGGCCAAACCGAAGCTTGCGGTTTGTTGGTCTTGGCGTCGCCAGATGCGCAGCGTTTTAACTCAAATATGGGTACTGACTTTTTAGAGCGCATTGGCGAAATAGGCAGTGCGGCGCTGTCGCGTTTGCAGACGGCAGCTTGATTTAAGCGTTTTTAGGTGCTGACCATGAAATCCAGCGTAGCACCCACCGCTGAACCCTTCGTTCAGCCCATCGTTCAGTCAATCGTTGAGCGGTATTTAGAGCACGTTCGGGTTGAAAAGCGCTTGGCCGAGCGGACGGTGACTTTGTATTCGCTGGATTTAATCAAACTGGCCGAGCAGGCTGCCAAAGCCAAGATCGCCTTACTGGACGTTAAAAACAACCACATTCGCAGTTGGGCCGCGCAAATGCACGCACAGGGGCGCAGCAGCCGTGGCATTGCACTGATTTTGTCGGGCTGGCGGGGTTTTTATACCTGGCTGGGCCGTGAAGGCTTGATCAGCAGCAACCCCGTGCAAGATGTACGCGCCCCCAAAGCCGCCAAACCCCTGCCCAAGGCGCTGACCGTGGACGATGCGGTGCAGTTGGCCAGTTTCCACAACGCTGCCGACAATCCGTGGCTAGAAGCGCGGGATGCCGCCATGGTCGAGCTGCTCTACAGCAGCGGTTTACGGGTTAGCGAGTTGACGGGTTTGGATGCGGCTCCCACCGCACAATCGCGTGGCTGGGTTGACATGCAGGCGGCAGAAGTGCATGTGCTGGGTAAAGGCGGCAAGCGACGCAGCGTGCCGGTGGGTCGCCAAGCGCTGCAGGCTTTGCAGGCGTGGTTGGATGTGCGGAGTTTGTCGATAAATTCTATAAATGCTACAAATAATATAGCTAATGAGTTAATAAATACGCCGACTACAGCGTTATTTATAGGTAAAAATGGCTCAAAATTGACATCGCAATCGGTTTGGCAGCGTTTGAAGCGCAGAAGCTTACAGGCGGGGCTGAGTATGCCCGTCCATCCACATATGCTGCGGCACTCGTTTGCCAGCCATGTGCTGCAGTCCAGCAGTGACTTGCGTGCTGTGCAAGAGCTGCTGGGGCACGCCAACATCACCACCACGCAGGTGTATACCCGTTTGGACTTTCAACATCTGGCAAAAGCGTATGATGCCGCGCATCCCCGCGCAAAGTTGCCCAAGTCAGTTTGAATATCAAGCTTGAATTGGCAGTTAAACTGTCCCATTTACTCCGCTGTACTATTTCGTTTTAGGTAAATTTCATGAGTCTCATCCCCGTCACCATCCTCACCGGCTTTCTCGGTTCTGGCAAAACCACCCTGCTCAAACGCATCTTGACAGAAGCACACGGCCAAAAAATCGCTGTGATTGAGAACGAATTTGGTGAAGAAAACATCGATACCGATATTTTGGTCTCGGACACCACAGAAAACATCATCCAAATGAGCAATGGCTGCGTCTGCTGCACTATTCGTGATGATTTACGCGCAACTTTGCAAGATTTGGCCGAAAAAAAACGCAAAGGCACGCTGACTTTTGACCGCGTTGTTATCGAAACCACTGGTTTGGCCGACCCTGGCCCGGTGGCGCAAACCTTCTTCATGGACGAAGAAATCGCCGAACAATACCTGTTGGACAGCATTTTGACCTTGGTCGACGCTAAACATGCGCAAACCCAGCTGGATGAGCGCCAAGAAGCGCGTCGTCAAATTGGCTTTGCGGATCAAATTTTCATCAGCAAAGCGGACTTGGTCACACCTGCGGAGGTCGAGGCTTTGATGCACCGCATCAAGCACATGAACCCGCGTGCGCCGCAAAAAGCAGTGCATTTTGGTGAAATTACGATTGCTGAAGTGTTTGATTTGCGGGGGTTTAACCTCAACGCCAAACTCGACATTGACCCTGATTTTTTAACTGAAGACCATCACCACGACACCAGCCCAGCGGATCCGGACAATTTAGGCCCCTTTTTGGGGGAGCACAAAGGCCACCACCATGCGCATGATGACGACGTGAAAAGCTTTGTCTTCAAGTCAGACCGCTATTTTGATGCCGCCAAGTTGGAGGACTTTTTGGGCGCGATTGTGAATATTTACGGCCCACGCATGTTGCGCTACAAAGGCGTTTTGAACATGAAAGGGACGGATCGCAAGGTGATTTTCCAAGGCGTACACCAGTTGATGGGCAGCGATCTGGGGCCTTTGTGGGCAAAAGGCGAAAAACGAGGCAGCAAAATGGTGTTTATTGGGATTAATTTGCCAAAAGACATCCTTTTGCAAGGTATGGAGCAGTGCTTGGTTTAATTGGGTGCAGGTAGAGGCTACAATCGCGCGCCAGTACGAAAATGCAACGATGCGCTGTTATCTGAGGGTACTTACGTTAACAGAGTGGTTTATTTTGATAAAAGATCCGGCCCTGCCAGGAGACAAAAAATGATAATCGCAATCAAAAAGTTGACAGAAAAGTTGAAGGACAAGTTGAAAGCCAAGCCCGCTGCTAAAACGGCAGTCAAGGCTGTATCGACTAAAGTTGCTCCCAAAACTACGTCTAAAAGCGTCAAAGTCGTTTCAAAACCGGTGGTTAAGACTGTAGTCAAGGCTAAAAGTCCTGTCAAAGTTGCTAAAACAGCGCCAGTGAAGAGCGTGAAGGCAGCTAAACCATCGAAACCTGCACCTGCAAAAGCCGTTCAGAAAGCTCCGAATAAGCCGGTTCAAAATAAAACATCGAAAAGCGTAGTCCCCCCATCCCAAGCAGTTGCAAAACCCGCAAAAGCTAAAATCAAAGAACAAGAGATTGCTGCAAAACCATCTAAAAACACTGCCAAAGCAGCTGATTCAAGCAAAGTTAAATCAAGTGCTGACATCAAGCCCAAAGTAGTAGCTTCCACCATTTCTCAGCCATCCATGCCTATCACCACCAAATCAGCACCCGTAGCCGCTCCCGTCAGTCCAGCCGTATCCAAAGCCAGAACCTCTCGTTTAGCATCGTTAACAGTACCTTCTATGGCGCAAACAGTGGCCTCCACAGCTGCCAAGTCCAGTTATGGGCATTCTGCACCTGCCCCAATCTTGTTTGCGCCACCTCAGTTTGTTGCTAAGCAAAATCCAAAGTTAGCCAACAATTGGAAAACCAAGACTGCTGAAGAGTTGACCAATGATGAAGTCTTGGCCATGCCTTTGACGGAATACATGAATATCAAACAGATGATGTTTTTCCGTTTGAAGCTGACTCAACTCAAGAAAGAAATCTTAGAAAGCGCCGGCGCTACAACGGAGCACTTGCGCGATGAGTCTGCAGTGGTGCCCGATCCAACAGATCGCGCCACCATCGAGGAAGAGCATGCATTGGAGCTGCGTACGCGCGACCGTGAGCGCAAGTTGCTGAAGAAGATTGAGCAATCTATTGCGCGTATCGATGCGGGTGACTACGGTTACTGCGATGAGACGGGTGAGGCGATCGGTGTTGGTCGCTTATTGGCTAGACCGACAGCGACACTTTCTCTGGAAGCGCAGCAACGTCGAGAGTTAAAACAAAAGATGTTTGGCGATTAATTTGACCGATCTTTTTAACCTGCTGAGTTACTGTTTGTTGCGTTAATTGCATGAGCTTTCTTGACCGCTTACTTCAATTATTTCGAGGCGCCGCCAAGAAGGCAGATTTGCCGCGCAAAACTGCGTCTGCGTCTGCGCCGGCGTCAACAAAACGTCAGACTGTGCCTCAATCTGCGGCTGATGTTGATGCAGCGATCCGAGAGAGGCGCGTAAAAGTTGTACGTAAACGCGAATTTGACAAGTTGCGTGCTTTGCGTTTGCATGAAATGAACCACGTTGGGCGACCGAAACAGAATTCTTTCTACGCCAGTATCATGAAGCCTGCCGAGCGTGCGTCGACCATCAAGAAAATTGATGAAATTGAAGCGCAAATGTCCATGCAATGGTGGAAAACGGATCGTTTAGACTCGCCAAATCCACCTTAATTCATTGAAGTATTCAGGCAAACTTGGCTTGAGCTGACGTGAAAGTCGGCATGCTGCTCTCTGAGTCGGCGCTTTTCAATTCCTAGGTAACAATTTTTACATCAATGCGCAATCGTGAAGTGCTACTTTCAGTGATTGCGCTAAGTCTTTATTTTCTAATGATTTTTTCTGTTTTATTTTGAAGAGACACGCCTAAGTCTTTGATTTAATTGAAATATTTGTTCCAAGGCAGATTGCATGACCGTTTTTTCCTGATATAGTGGAAAAAAGTGCAATATTGTGGGTAAAAGTGCATTTATATTTTCAAGATTTCAATTTAAACCGTACTTAGGGTGTCTATCGTGTTTCTCGGGCCTTCATCATTAAGTTTAGATGCAAAAGGACGGCTTTCTGTGCCGTCTAGGCATCAGGACGCGCTGATGGCTACGTGCGAGGGAAAAGTCGTGATTACCAAGCACCCTGATGGCTGCTTGATGATTTTCCCACGACCTGTATGGGATAAGTTCAGCGCGCAGATTGCTGCGCTGCCTTTGTCGGAGATTTGGACGAAACGCATATTCTTAGGAAATGCAACGCCTGTGGATGTTGATTCAACAGGGCGTGTACTGATATCTCCAGAATTGCGCGAGACAGCTAATATTTCCAAAGAAACGACTTTGCGAGGCATGGGTAGTTATTTCGAGCTTTGGGATAAAGCGACTTATGAAGCGAAAGAGCTTCGTCAAGATAAGCTCATCCAAGAAAATCCGCCTGCAGCGCTGCAGAACATTTCTATCTAAGTTCACCCGTGAATACCGCTTGGACACATAAAACCGTTTTGTTGAATGAAGCTGTTGAGGCTTTGGTAACGCGTACGGACGCAACTTACGTAGATGCAACATTTGGTCGCGGTGGTCATACGCGTTTGATTTTGTCGAAGTTATCAGATCAAGCGCACGTGATTGCTTTTGATAAAGATCCCGATGCGATTGCGGTGGCGCAAAGCATTGACGACAAGCGCTTGTCTATTCGTCACGAGGGATTCAAGCATATTGGCGAATTACCAGCTTCAAGTGTGGCTGGCGTACTCATGGATTTGGGCATCAGTTCACCGCAAATTGACAACCCAGCTAGAGGGTTTAGTTTTCGGTTTGATGCGCCGCTAGACATGCGCATGGACACCACACGTGGGCAAAGTGTCGCCCAGTGGCTGGAGACGGTTGACACAACTCAATTAACGGAGGTGATACGTGACTACGGTGAAGAACGGTTTGCTAGCTCCATTGCAAAGGCGATTGTTGCTCGCCGACAGGAACGGGGCCCAATTTCAACCACCGCCGAGTTGGCCCAGCTCGTGGCTGACACGGTCAAAACCCGCGAGTCGGGCCAGAACCCTGCAACGCGCACATTTCAGGCTTTTCGGATTTTCATCAATGCAGAGC
>JAYVSU010000007.1:0-4875 GCA_043775055.1 Polaromonas sp. | reverse complement strand
TGGTGAAAAGGAAAATGGGGTCAGATCAGAATTCAGGACAACACATTTACCGAAGACTGACCAAGCTAAACGAAATTCTGCTCTGACCCCACTTTCCGCCGTTACCGGAGCGCAAAAACGCACGGCAATTGAAGCCGAATGGCCCAAAGTCAGCGTCGTCATTGGCAACCCGCCGTTTTTGGGCGGCAGCAAAAAGCGTGGCGAACTGGGCGATGATTATTTTGAAGCGTTGAAAAGTGTGTACGCTGGCCGCGTGCCGGGCGGTGCAGACCTGGTGACCTATTGGTTTGACAAAGGTCGCAAAGCCATTGCCGAGAATGGCCTGGGCGCTGCAGGTTTTGTAGCAACCCAGTCCATCCGCGCAGGCAGCAACCGTACCGTTTTGCAAGCCATCGTGCGCGACACCCGCATTTTTGACGCTTGGGCTGATGAAGAATGGGTCAACGAAGGTGCTGCTGTGCGTGTGTCGCTGGTCGCATTTGGCTGGGGCGAGTGCTGCTTTTTGAACGGGCAGCGAGTTGAGCGCGTGACAGCGGAACTGGGCGGCAACAGCACTTTAGATCTAACGCAAGCCAAATCTTTGAGCGAAAACGGAAGTGCCAGCTTTGAGGGAGCTCAAAAAAATGGCCCCTTTGATGTGACTGGCCGTCAGGCGCGCGAGTGGCTCGCCAAGCCAAATCCACACAATAAATCCAATTCCAATGTCCTTAGACCTTACGCAAATGCCGCTGACGTAACCGGGCGAATGGCAGATGACTGGATGATTGATTTCACTGGCTGCACCGAACTGGAGGCGACACTTTTTGAATCGCCATTTGATTATGTGAATCAAGTCGTTAAACCTGTTCGGCTTGCAAAACGTGAAGCGTATCTAGCGAAAAAATACTGGCTACTCAAACGACCGGCAGTCGATTTGCGCGAAAGCCTCTTGCCCTTAAAGCGCTACATCATCACACCCCGCGTCGCCAAACACCGTTTTTTTATCTTTCTGGAAGCCGCAGTTCTGCCAGATTCCCGTCTCAACGCCATCGCTCGCGCAGACGACACCACATTTGGCATCCTGTCCAGCCGCATCCACGAAGTCTGGTCACTGGCCACAGCGTCCATGCACGGCGTAGGCAACGACCCCACCTACAACGCCAAGTCCTGCTTCGAAACCTTCCCCTTCCCCGCGGGCCTCACGCCCGCCGACACCGCGCACCAGCGCACCGAGCTTTTGCCCAGCGGCGCGCGCATTCCCGCCGACTTGCCCGGCAACCTGCCTACAACGACTATCTACCCATCAAAAACGGCCAATGCCAGCGTGGAATATGCGCAAGCAGCTATTAAAAATGTAGCAAATGCATCTGCTGCCCGCGCGCAGGCGCCTACAAACTTGTCTACCCGCGCCGCCGCCTGCGCCATCGCCGAGGCCGCCAAAACCCTGAACGACCTGCGCAGCAACTGGCTCAACCCGCCCGAATGGACCGAGCGCGTGCCCGAGGTGACCCCGCTGGGTATGGCAAGCAGCCCCTACCCCGACCGCATCGTGCCCAAGCCAGGCATCAGCGAGGTTGAGGCCGCCGAGCTGCAAAAACGCACCCTGACCAACCTGTACAACCAGCGCCAGGCCGGCAAAGCCCAGTGGTTAGCCAGCGCTCACATCGCACTAGACCAAGCCGTGGCCGCCGCCTACGGCTGGGCCGACTACACGGCCGATATGCCCGACGAAGAAATTTTGAGCCGCCTGCTGGCGCTGAATGTGGCGCGTGCTGGTGCACAGCAACTTTAATGGACGATGCACAGATAGATCTTCGTAAGCGAAACGCTGCTTTACGGGCTGAGATTGAACTGGCGTCTCGGACGCATGAAGCAGAACAGGAAAAGCTTAAAGCTGCGATGCATTTGCAGCGCAATAGCTATGCCGTCGAATTGCCTTGGCAAACGCGCGCAGTGTTGGCAGGGCCTTGGGCTAGCGGCGTAATACGCGTAAGGTGGTGGGACAAGCGCAGAATGCGCAAGCAACGCCCCGTGCGCAAGAGCCGCATGGCGGCAGCCCATGAGGCAACATGTATTAGCTCAGTACCTGTACCTTGCAAACGCTTGGCGGGATTGTGCGCGGCCTTGTGTACCCAATTAGCCAGTGCGCTCTTAGTCTCGCAAACTTGGCTGGATTGGCAGCAGTTGCACCCCACCAGAGCAGGCGGCTGGCACTTTGCGCGGTTACTGCCAGGACGTGACTCTGCAGCGCGTATGCCCATTGAAAAACAATTGAACGCCTACGCTCAGCAACGTATCGTGCAACTGCGCACAGACAGCTACCGCCAAGGCGGCTGGTGGCCCGCACCAGTGGCGCTGTGGATTGGGGTGCACGGTGAGACCCAAGCTATTGGTATTCGCTTGCGATTTGTCCCAGGCTTTATTGCCAACAAGCAAACAAAACTGGTGTGGCCGCGTGCAGCCATAAGCATGCGTGCTGCGTGAGTTGAGCAAAAAAGAGTTTTTGTTAGCCAGCGCCCATATCGAACTCGACCAAGCTGTAGCCACCGCCTACGGCTGGGAAGATTAGACGGCCAACATGCCAGACGAAGAAAATACGGCTGTAGCCAGCGTAGAATATGCGCAAGCAGCTATCGAGTTTGTAGCAAAAAAGAGCAATAACGATCTGAAAATGCTGACTTCTTGCAGACTCGAATCACTTGCCTAACAAACAACAGGTATTGCCTGGCTATTGAAAAATAGTCAATAAAATCATAGGCTTAGCTAAATTCGTATCTATTTTTTGCTAAAGTAGCTTTTATTGGCATTCATTTGCCCGCTTGACATGTATTCCAGCAGGTGATTTACTGCGTTGTACACAAGTGTTTTGTGTGTTTTAACCTTTTTGTGCAGCCCATGCCCAGCCCTAACGTCGATGCGCGCAAGCAAATTATTCGCGAGAATTTTATTGCTTTTGAGGCCATGCTTCCGTCTATTTTGATCAAGCATGGCGGCAAGTCTGCGCTCTTGCACAATCGCCAGATTACGGCGTATTTTGATTCCCCCAAAGCTGCCATTTTGCAAGGCAAACACCTGTACCCTGCGCAAGACTTTTCTGTGCAGAAGGTAGAGTCGCAGGTAGTTGACTTGGGTTGGTATTCCCATGCCTGACACCCCGCTGGGGGTGCGTGTAATCAGCCAGCGGGAACAAAGCTCTCACCCGCAGCTGATTGTTCGGGTTCGCATCAGCACCCCGTCTTTGGATCTAGAAAAAGACCAAAGCCCGTCCCATGTGCACAGCTTTGCCTTGATTGACACGGGTGCCAGCAAAAGCTGTATTTGCCCCAAGCTTTTGGAACAACTGGGTTGCCAGCCCTACAACTTGGTGCGCCAGCGCAGTGCGTCTGAGGAGCGTGAGGTGTACACACGCTTCGCCAGCATAGCTTTGCTCAGCGACGACAAAGTGGCGTTTGCAGAGTTTTTAGACGTTGAGGTGATTGAATTTAACGCAACTGAAAACGATCATTACAAGGTTTTGTTGGGCATGGATTTACTGGGGCAGTTCAGCGCCATTCACATCAAAGGCTTTGAAATTGTTTTCGACCCGCTGATTGATTAAGCAACTTTTTCAAGAACAAAATACGGCTGTAGCCAGCGCAGAATATGCGCAAGCAGCTATTTAATTTGTAGCATTTTTGCAACCTTTACAGTGAAAAATTACGTACCTGGCTTGCACGCAGAACTTTCTCGGTAAGCAGCGTAAAATCAAATTTATGAACGCGCAGCCCATTACTATCAGCTTGCATGATGCGTCTCGTGGGTTTGAAATTTCCCCCGAGCGTGTGCCACTGGCTGTGCTGAGCGAGTTCTCGCGCGACGTGCAAGAGTTGCTGCGTGGCGATGGCAAGCAGTTGAGCACCGATACGCTGGAAGTTGCCGTTGTCAAAGGCTCTTTGGCTATCCAAACCAGCCCCATGTCGCCGCCAGACTTGGTGCAAGACTTGCTCAAACTACTCAGTTCGCCCATGATTGATGGCTTGCAGGCCAAGCGGCGTGACGTGATTACACGCTGGCAAAAGCTGGCTAAAACCAGTCGCGATATTTACTTCAAGATCAGTAGTGACTTGTTGCCGCAGGCCATTGTGATTAATTTTGACAGTGACTACCGCAGTGACGACGCAGACCAGTGGGTGCGCGTGGAGCGCTATTTGCGCGGTGAAATTTACGATTTGGGTGGCAAACACGTTGTGAATGCGCACATGACGCTGCCCGATGGCAAAACCATTACTGTTGAAGCTGCGCGCAGCACCATCGCATCCGACACTGTCAATCGCCTTTACAAGCCCGCCATGGTGCGCATTACAGCCGACTACAACGTGCTAACACGAGCCTACCGTAACGCTAAGTTGGTGGAGTTCGTGGACTACGACAACAAAATAGATGAACGCGCATTTACCCGCATGACCGAACGCGGCGCTATCGCTTGGAAAGATGTACCCAACGCCAGTCAGTGGGTTGATGATTTACGGGGAGGCTAGATTGACATCAATTTTGCTGGACACGAGCTTTTTGATCTCGCTGACTGACCCTAATCGTCCATATCATCAAGCTGCAGCGCAGTATTTTCGCGAAAGCCTGGCTCGGGGTGTACCGCTGTATTTATCGGCTATTGCGATGTCTGAATTTCAAGTCAAACAGGCCGTTAACGACCTGCCCTTACGCCATTTTATTGTGCTGCCTTTCAATATTGACCATGCGATGTCGGTTGGAATTTTGATGCGCAGCGTTAACCGTGACACCGGAGATGACCGCTCTGCTGTAAAGGACGACATTAAGTTGGTTGCGCAGGCAGTTTGTGAGTCGATCACGCACGTACTGACCGAGGACAAAAATACCCTGGCAAAGTACATGAATAGG
>JAYVSU010000006.1:0-16147 GCA_043775055.1 Polaromonas sp. | reverse complement strand
GCAGGTCGGCACGTCGGATATTTGCGGGCTTATTCGCGAGTTGTATGAGATTAAAAAACAACCCTATCGTGAGCGATGCTTCCCTGCGCGAGGATTACCTCAATCAGGTTCAAAGGGACTTTCTCAGTCGCAAAGCTCTCACATTGCAACACCCCCAGCGGATATGAAACTGCTTGAATAGCAATTTCATACAGCTATTTTAAACGAGTTGACGTGTTTCACAACCTCCGAATCGGTTTCTTCCGCCAAACCAGCCGGTAATACGTTGTCTGCAGCCCCAACATCGTCAAAAAGGCGATGGGGTAGGCGGCCCAGATACCGTTTAGGCCGTAGCCGAAGTGGCTGCTCAGGGCCCAAGCCACGGGGACTTCAACCAAACCAATCACGCACATGGTTATGAGGGTGGGCATGACGACGTCGCCACTGGCACGCATGAGGCCCGATAAGACCATGGACATACCCATGATGACGCTGCTCCACAGCATGATGTGTAGGAGCGTTTGCGCCATTTCCACCACCGCCGGGTCAGTGATGAACAATCCAAGCATGCTGCGGGAGAAGATGTAGCCCAAGAGCACCAAGGAGCCGGTCAACACCACATTCATCAGGATGCCGGTTTTAGCGATTTTACCCAGCGTGTGGCTGCGGCCTGCGCCAATGGCTTGCGCACCCAAAATGGAGGCGGCAATCGCAATCGAAATAGCCGGAAACTGCACGTAGTTGACGATTTGGTTCACCGCGCCATAGGCCGCCGTGGCTTGCGAGCCGTAGCGGTTGACCAAAAACAGCACCGCAATTTCAGCCAACGAGATGGTGATCATCGACAGCCCTGTTGGCAAGCCAATTTTCAAAACCTTGGCCAAAATCGTGCGATCAATGCGCAAATGCTTCAAAAAAGCGCGGTTTGGGGCTAAAACGTGCTTTTTGCGCAGCATGTACCAGCCTGTCCAGCTCATCGCCACAAAAAATGACACCGCAGCGGCGTAAGCCCCACTGGTGATGCCCAATTGAGGCAAACCACCCCAGCCGCGAATCAACGCAGGGGTCAGCACCATACCGATGGCCGTGGAGATGAGCAGCGTCATCAACGGCGTTTTGGTGTCGCCCACACCGCGCAGCATGGAGGTGACGAGTAAAAACACGAAGACGAAGGGCGCGGCAATCAGCATCACGCGGGCGTAGGCGGTTGAGCCGGGCAAAATGTCGGCCGGTGTGCCCAAGCCGCGCAGCATGGCCTCGGTAAACGTGCCGCCAAACAGGGCGACCACCGCACCGGCGCACAGACCGACCATCAGCGTCGTTCCGGCAATGGCTTTGACGCGCTCATTTTCCTTCGCTCCCCAAGCTTGCCCAATCAAAACCGCTGCGCCAGCGCCTAGGCCAATCATGAAAGAAATCAAGAAAAACAGCACCGGAAAGAACGCCGACACCGAGGCCATAGCGCTCACGCCTAGCATTTGGCCGAGGTAAATGTTGTTGATGGTGCCAGAGAGCGCCTGCAAGATGTTGCTCAAAATCATCGGCACGAGGAAGGCTAGGTAGATGCGCCACAAGGGCGGCGGGAACTTCTCGGGCGGGGTTTTAGGTGTGGCTTCAGGGCGATTCATAGGTGCTTTATAGGGATGAAGTGTGATGTGATGTGATGGTAGGTGAATGTCGGGCAGCGAGCTGTCGCGATCATGCCCAAAAGGCGTCGAGCAGCAGCTTTTTTAAATGCGTTTGAACGTCGGCGGGCCAGTCGGCTATCAAGGTTTCAAACGCGGCTTGATCACCTGCAAACAAGGCACGGCTGGTTTCTTCAAAATGAGGCTCGTGGCCGGCCATGGTCGACATGAACTTGTAACCCACACTTTGCGCTTGACGCACGCGGTCTTTCACTTCAGACGACATACGCGCCACTTCGACCAGCTTGCGCAACGCCACAGACGCGCCACCGGGCTGCGTCGCCAGCCATTCCCAATGGCGTGGCAGCAAGGTCACTTCGCGCGGCACAACGCCGAGTTTGGGGCGACCTGGGCCTTTATTTTCTGCTTTTGCTGCGGTTGGTTCAGAGACGACTTCAGCATTTGCTGGGGTGCTTGGCGCATCAAGCTGCTGCGCCAAAAGCGCAAATTTGGCAGAAAACTCGTCGACCGAGCCACGCCAATCCAGCTCTATCACTTCGCTGGTCGCGTCGTTGAAGATTAAAACGGGGGCGGGGGAGGTGTTAGAAGAAGATGCGTCGACAGCGTTTTTTGCAACTAACGCAACGTCTTTTAGCGCGCCAGAGGCGATGCATTGGCTACCTTCAAAGGCGGTGCAGGCGGTTGTTGACCAAGTCATAAAATTATCCGGATGAAATTAAAAAACCAATTATATCCGGATATTAATGATTCTGTTTAGTTTTATACGGGTAAAATATGCGTGCTATCTTTTTAAGAGTTAATTTTAGAGGCAATTTTGGCTGTAGCCGGCGTATTTATTCAATATAAAGCTATTAAATACATAGCAAATTTGAGGCATTTCATCACTCTACGAAGCTGTATCAGGCTTGTATGATGGGCGCTATGCCTCGTACTGAACCTCAAACGCTATCTCCGCATGCTGCCTTTAAAACCCCAGACCAGCTTGAAAACTGGTTAAAACTCAACCATGCGACCACCACTGAGCTGTGGGTACGTATCTACAAAAAAGCCTCGGGCACGCCAACGGTGACTTGGGGCGATTGCGTCGTCGCCGCGCTGGCTTGGGGCTGGATTGATGGCCAGAAAAAGTCGCTGGATGAGGTTTCCTTTTTGCAGCGTTTGACGCCGCGCCGCGCCAAATCGAACTGGTCAAAAGTTAACACCGAGCACGCCGAGCGTTTGATTGCTACTGGGCGTATGCAGCCAGCTGGCTTGGTACACGTTGAGGCAGCTCGGCTGGATGGGCGCTGGGAAGCGGCCTACGCGGGGTCGGCCCAGATGGTGATTCCGGATGATTTCCTCGCTGCTTTGCGGGAGAACTCAGCTGCGCAAGCGCTCTTTGAGACGCTGAATCGTGCCAACTTGTATTCGATCTACCACCGCCTGCAAACCGCCAAACGGGCAGAAACGCGCCAAAAGCGCATCACTCAGATAGTGGCGCAGCTGGCAAGCGGCAAAGCGTTTCATTAAATCTGGATAAAATTAATTTGCTATCTTTTTAGAAGTTATTTTTAAGAAAAATTTTGGCTATAGCCGTCTTATTTATTCAATACTTTGCTATTAAATTTATAGCAATTTAAGCCAAAAAAGCGTGCAAAATTGACCCATGCACGCTTGTTTAGGGGCCTAGAAATGGCTTACTGCGGTACTACACCTGCTTTTTTCACCAGCAGAGCGTATTTCACCATCTCAGTTTTGAAGTGTTTGGCGGCAAATTCTGGGGTGGAGACGTTGATGGTGTTGCCTTGTTTGGCCATGGCTTCTTTGACTTCAGGTGTGGCAAAGGTGGTGACCAGTGCCGCGTTGATGCGTTTGACTTGATCAGCTGGCATGCCCTTGGGGCCAATCACGGCAAACCAGCCGTCGACCAAGTAGTTGGGAAAGCCTTGCTCGACTGCCGTTGGAATCTCTGGCGCGGCGGGACTGCGCTGTGGCGATGCGACGCAGATGGCGCGCAAATTGCCAGATTTGATTTGACCAATCACAGCAGGTAAAGCACCTACGCCCCAATCAACCTGACCACCGATGATGTCTGACAGCATCGGGCCAAAGCCACGGTAGGGAATGTGGGTGGAGAAGGTGCCTGTGACGTCTTTGAACATTTCAGCTGCCAAGTGCAAAATGGTGCCATTACCGCTGGACGCAAAGTTGTATTTACCCGGATTTGCTTTGAACAGCGCGACCAGCTCTTTCATGTTGTTGGCTGGCACTTTGGGGTTGACGACCAAAACCATGGGGGTCGCACCAATCACTGAGATGGGCGTGATGTCTGCCACTGGGTCAAATGGCACGGATTTCAACACGCTGGGGTAGATGACATGGTTGTTGGAGACAAAACTCAGCGTCAAGCCATCGGGCGCGGACTTGATCATGGCCGCTGTGCCAACCACACCGCCTGCGCCAGCTTGGTTGTCAATCACCACCGGTTGCCCTAAGGCTTTTGACAATGCATTTTGCGCAGCGCGGGCGATGCCGTCTACGCCCGAGCCAGCTGAGACGGGGAGTATGAATTTGACGGGTTTGTCGCTGGTTTGGGCAAAAAGCGATGTGGGTGTACCTAAGCTGGCTACGGTAACGGCGGTGCTACCGAGGTGAATCAAGCTTTGGCGGCGGGAAATGGAAGAGTTAAGCGTGGAAGAGCTATGGGTGTTGTTTTGAGTTGTCATGTTGTCTCCTTTATATTTTTAACTAAGCAACCGCACCTTGGGCTTTGAGGCTGTTGATATGAGCCGCATCAAGGCCTAAACTTTCTAACAATGATTGCGTGTGCTCACCTTTGGTGGGCGGGTTAAGACGGATGCCCAAGCGCTGGCCGTCCATGGTGAAAGGGAAGAGCGTCGCTTTGGCGGTGGTTCCGGCCAGTTTGCCGTCAGGCAGCACCACGTCGGCCAAGCCGCCGGTGGCCAGCAGGTGCTCGTCGTCAAACAAGTCTTCAGGCCGCATGATGGGTGCAAAAGGCAGGCCTTTGGCTTCAAAAATCGCTGTCAATTCTGCGGCGCTGTAGTTGGCGAGGCGTTTGCGCAGGTCTGCCAGCATGGTGGGGCGCAGGCGGACGCGGTCGTTGTTGGTAGCTAGTGCGGGGTCGGCTTTCAGGTCGGCAAAGCCAAAGGCGTCGCAAAAGGTGACCCACTGGGCATCGCTCACGGCGGCCAAAAAAATTTGCTCGCCGTCTTTCACGGTAAACACGTCATACAGCGCCCAGGCAGAGATGCGCTCAGGCAGGGGCGCGGCGGCTTCGCCAGTGACGGCGTATTGCAGCATGTGTTGGCCGACCAGGAAGACATTGTTTTCAAACAGAGCCGATTGCACCTCCTGCCCGCGGCCAGTGATGCCGCGCTGAATCAACGCTCCCAGTGTCCCAATCGCGCCAAACATGCCACCCATGATGTCGTTCACGCTGCTGCCTGCGCGCAGCGGGTCACCGGGGCGGCCGGTCATGTAGGCGAGTCCGCCCATCATCTGCACCACTTCGTCTAGTGCGGTGCGGTGTTCGTAGGGGCCGGGCAGGAAGCCCTTGTGGGCAACGTAAATGAGTTTGGGGTTGACGGCGCTCAGGCTGGCGTAGTCCAGGCCATATTTGCGCATGGTGCCAGGTTTGAAGTTTTCTGCCACCACATCGGCCGTGGCGGCGAGTTGCCGCGCAATGGCTGCACCTTCGGGTTTGTGCAGGTCAATCGCGATGCTTTTCTTGTTGCGGTTGAACATCGGGAAGAAGCCTGCCCCTGCGCCCAGCAAATGCCGTGTGCGGTCACCGTCAATCGGCTCGACTTTGATGACTTCCGCGCCCATGTCAGCCAGCACCATGCCACAGGTCGGGCCCATGACCATGTGGGTGAATTCGACGACGCGCAGTCCCGCCAGGGGCAAACTTGCTTTAGATTTTTGTGGTGTATTTTCTTGTGTCATGACTGGATTTTCTCAGACAAAAGATTTTGGCAACCCCGCGCGCCATAAAGTGCCGTGGGTGGTGACATCTGGCAGCCAGCCCACTAATTGCTGGCGCAGTAGCAAGAGTTTGCCTATGTCCACGCCAGTTTCAACGCCCATGCTGGCGAGCATGAAGGCCACGTCTTCTGTCGCCACATTGCCACTGGCACCCGGCGCGTGCGGGCAGCCGCCAATGCCAGCCAAGCAGGCGTCGAAGCGTGTCACGCCGGCTTGCCAGGCAGCGTACACATTGGCCATGCCCATGCCGCGTGTGTCGTGGAAGTGGCCGCAAGCTAGCTTGTCGCCAGCGATCTTGAAGGCTGCTTCAAACAGCTCACTCACCATGCGCGGGTCGGCATAGCCTACGGTGTCTGCCAAACCGACGCGGTCTACACCGGCTTACAGCACGGCTTGCAGCAGACGCAGCACCTCGGCAGGTTCGACTTTGCCTTGGATGGTGCAACCAAAGGCGGTGCTCATACCGACTTCAATCAAGGTTTTGGAGCCACTGGCATCACGCGCTGCGCGAATCATCTTGATTTCTGCCACCACATCATCCGGCGTTTTACGCAGATTCGCCAAGCTGTGGGCATGACTGGCTGACAGGGGCAGCAGCATCAAATCAGCCTGTGTTTCAAACGCGCGCTCGGCACCTTTGAGGTTGGGTACCAAGACGGACGTCACCATGTCGGGCAGTGTTTTGGAGAAAGCCACCAATTCGGCAGTGTCTGCCAATTGAGGCAACAGACGGGCAGGTACAAAAGAGCCAACTTCCAATTCACGCAAGCCAGCTTTGTGTGCAGCGGCAATCCATGCGAGTTTATGCTCAGTGGGGAGTATGGTTTGTATGCTTTGCAAGCCGTCGCGCAGGCCAACTTCACGCAGGGTGGCGGTTGGGGTAGATGTGTTTTGTTGGTTCATGCCGCTAGTTTAATGATTCCGATATGATTTGTTGGTTCAATTTTAGAAGCTATTAAGTTCCAAAATAGAATATCATATTGATTTTTAAATGATGCTTTCGTACTGTATGCGTGAACTAGACCTAACCACCCTTCGTTTGTATGTTGCCGTTTGTGACGCGCGCAGCATCGCTAAGGTGGGCGAGCAAGCCAATATGGTCGGCTCGGCCATCAGCAAGCGCTTGGCGGCTTTGGAGGACACAGTCGGTACACCGCTGTTGGTGCGCAAACGCCGGGGTATGGAGCCTACAGCGGCTGGCCAAACCCTGCTGGAGCACGCGCGTAGCATGCTGGCCAGTACGGAATTGATCGCGCGTGACATGGCGGCCTATGCCTCCGGCACGCGCGGGCAGGTACGTTTGCTGGCGACAGCGTCGGTCATGGCCGAGTCATTGGCGGACGATGTGGCAGCTTTTTTGCAGAAACCCGAGCACAGAGACATTCAAATCGACATTGAAGAGCGTCTCAGTACAGAGGTGGTGCGTGGCATTTTGGGCGGTAGCGCATCACTGGGTCTGTGCTGGGTAGGTCCGCAAGCAGCCGACTTGCGGGGGGTGCAGTCACGTCCGTACCGGAGTGACCATTTGAGTATTGTTGTGCATCCGGCGCACCAGCTGGCTCAGCATAAAAGTGTTAGGTTTGCAGACACGCTTGATTTTGAGCACGTCAGCCTGCCGGTGAACAGCGCGGTGCAAGTCATGTTGCAACGCGCGGCTGCCGAGTTGGGGCGCAGCGTGAACTACCGCGTGATAGTGGCAAATTTTGAGTCCGCACTGCGTGTGGTTCGTGCCAATCTGGCCATCAGCGTGGTCCCGCAAGAAGTAGCGGTACCCTATGCCGCAGCACACGATTTACGTGTGATTGCGTTAGATGAACCGTGGGCAGAGCGGCATTTTGCGATCAGTTTCAAAGACGAGCCTAGCTTGTCATCGGCGGCGCGGTTGTTGTTGGCGCATTTGCAAGCTTGCGCCAACTCTGCTCAGACGACATCGGTGTTCCCGCGAATTTCTCCGCCTTCAGTCGTTTGAGTGGGGGCTTATTTTTTATCTTTTTTTCTTACCGTTTATCCGGCAGCTCGATTTTGACTTCAAGCACTTCTAGATTGTCTTGACGTTCCAGATTGACTTTGATGTCCGCCGGATCAATTTTGACGTACTTGCTGATCACTGCGATCAACTCGCGTTGCAGGTCTGGCAGGTAATCGGGTTCAGCGGCGTTGCGGCCACTGCGCTCATGCGCCAAGATGATCTGCAGCCGCTCTTTGGCGACGCTGGCGGTTTTTTTCTTCTCGCCCAGGAAAAAAGAGAGAAACGACATGGTCTTATTTCCCCCCGAACAAACGCTTCAACAAACCCTGTTTTGGGGCGTCGGTAAAGCGCATGGGTTTGTCGGCACCTAAAAAGCGCTCAATCACATCTTTGTAGGCTTCTGACACATCACTGCCTTTGATGTGCACAGCCGGCACGCCTTGGTTCGAGGCTTGCAGCACCGACTCGCTCTCGGGAATCACCCCAATGAGTTTGATGCGCAAAATATCTTGAATATCTTCCAGCGACAGCATTTGCCCTTGGTCCACACGCGCCGGATTGTAGCGGGTGATCAGCAGGTGCTCTTTGATGCCTTCTTTGCCCTCAATCGCCCGCTTGGTTTTGCTCGACAGCATGCCCAAAATGCGGTCAGAGTCGCGCACGGACGAGACTTCAGGGTTGGTCACCACCAGTGCTTCGTCGGCAAAGTACATCGCCATCATCGCGCCGGTTTCAATGCCGGCGGGGGAGTCGCACACGATGTATTCAAAACCCATCGCAGCTAGGTCGGTCAAGACCTTCTCCACGCCGTCTTGCGTCAAGGCGTCTTTGTCACGCGTTTGCGAGGCGGCCAGCACGAACAGGTTGTCGCACTGTTTGTCTTTGATGAGGGCTTGGTTCAAGTTGGCTTCACCCTGAATCACGTTGATCAGGTCATACACCACACGGCGTTCGCAGCCCATAATCAAGTCCAGGTTGCGCAAACCTACATCAAAATCGATCACAGCTGTTTTGTGGCCGCGCAGGGCCAAACCGGTTGCA
This sequence comes from Polaromonas sp., assembly GCA_043775055.1. Classification (GTDB taxonomy): domain Bacteria; phylum Pseudomonadota; class Gammaproteobacteria; order Burkholderiales; family Burkholderiaceae_C; genus Aalborgiella. Next base: position 7,528 of record JAYVSU010000006.1, on the reverse strand, counting down.
AAGCTGGCGCTGGTGGTGGTCTTGCCGACACCGCCTTTGCCCGAGGTAACCACAATGATTTTTGCCATGGATGAGTCGTCTTTCAAAAAAGGTTGCAATTAAAAATCAAAAAATCAAAAAATCAAAAAATCAGTTCAGCATTTGCGGCAAATCATCAAGTTTTCAGGGCTTCGATCAGCAGTCTGTCCTGCCCATCGTTGCTCAAACGCACTTGCGCTGCTTTGCCGCGCACGGCTTCGGGTAAGGCGTTCTCGCTGGTCCGATAAATGCCGGCAATAGAAATCAACTCCGGCTCTAGGCAGGTCGAAAAAATCCGCGCATGCACATTACCGCTGGCACCCGCCATGGCTTTGCCTCGTAACGGTGCGTAGACATGAATATTGCCATCGGCCACGACTTCAGCACCTTGGTTGACCATCGCCAACACCACCAAATCAGAGCCGCGCGCATAGATTTTTTGCCCTGAGCGCAGTGGTTTGTCGATCACCATCGTGGCCGGGCTTGCTACTTCATGGACGACTTCACGAATCACTTCGTGATAAACATCTTGAAAAACCACTTCGGGCACAGCTACCTCGGCTAGTTCAGTCAGCGTTGGCACTGCGGTGGGTGTGGTTACTGGAGTCAAACGTGGTGCATCTACGGGTGCTTCAACCAAGCCAAACGCGCGCGCTGCTTCAACCCAAACCGCATTGGCTGCGCGCACAGCGACAGGAACGAGGCGACAAGTGCGCAGCACCGCTAGCAGCGGCGCTAAATCCTGCAAGGGCAAAGCAGTGTCGAGTTGGGAGAAATCAAGTACCAGCGCGTCGTTGTCAAAAAAGTCAGGGCTTTCGCCTTCAACACCAAATTTCGCAGATAAATCGGCAGCCAGTACGTCCCAATCGGCGGTCTTGATCATCAGTGCCACTAATTGCAGGTGGGCACTTTTGATTTTGAAAGAATCTGTCACGGGCTGAGGCGGTTTGGCTGCGGAAATAACGGACATGTAGAAATCTGAAATGGCGGTACGCTGAACGAAGGCCGCACGAAGGCTATAGAAAGAGATGTCTAAGGCAAAAGCCTCAGAACAACTTTGATTTTACTTGATAGAAGTGTGCAATCAGCTGATTTCATATCAGCCAGCATGTAGCCAGACGTTACGGATGTTTCGCCGCTCGTTCAGGGATGCGTCACACCCAAACGTTGGTGCAACAAAGTACTGGTCGTGGTGTATTGCAATTGCGTGGCCGTATCGGGGAAAACAATCTCTGCGGCAGCGAACGAGGCCAACGCCGCCTCATGAAAACCACACAAAATCAGCTTCTTTTTGCCGGGGTAGGTGTTGATGTCACCCACCGCAAAAATACCTGTTTCGCTGGTTTGAAACTTCTCCGTATCTACAGCAAGCTGCTTGCGGTCCAGCGCCAAACCCCAGTTGCTGACGGGGCCGAGTTTGGGGGAAATGCCTTGGTAGACCAGCAAAGCATCAACGGGCAAAGGGGCTACGTGACCGTCAACATCGGTCACTTGAACAATATTTAATTGACCTTTTGTTGCATTCAAGCTGGTGATTTGACCAACCTTGAGCTGCAACTTGCTCGCAGAACTCAAGCTTTTCAGCACTTCCAACTTGTCCGCTTCAACATTGAACACGTCGCGTCGATGCAACAGCGTCACTTTGCAAGTTCCAGACTGAGCCAAAGCGATAGCTGCATCTACAGCCGCATCATCGCCGCCAACCACAACAACGTGCTTGTCTACCAACTTGGCATTGATCGCATCGTCAATCGCCAAATGGTAGAAAAGCTGAGACCCGATATAAGCATCCAAACCCTCTACGACTAGTTTTTTGGGTTGAAAAGCGCCAACGCCTGCTGCGATGATGATAGTTTTGGTCAAAAACGTCGTTTTAGCTGACGTCGTGACCAAAAAGCGTCCATCGGCTTGTCGCTCCAAAGTATCAACTTGCTGATGCAAATGAAACGGAATATTGAAAGGCTTGAGCTGCTCTAAAAGTGAGGCAACGAGCTGGCGACCGCTGGTGGCTCGCGTGCCAGGAATGTCATAAATCGGTTTGTCGGGATACAACTCGATGCATTGGCCGCCGGCGTAGGGCAGGGCGTCAACGATGTGCGCTGAGATACCCAGCAATCCCAGTTCAAAGGCTTGAAACAAACCCACCGGCCCCGCGCCGATGATTAAGGCATCGGTATCTATGCTTGGCATGGGCGGGTTAGTGGGTTGCTGGGTTGCTGGGTATTAGGGTTTGAAATTAACGCGCCAATTCAGACAATTTGGATTTCACATCTTTCCAGTCGTCGGCGTCTGCCAGTGCTGGTTTGCGTTTGGTGATGCTCTTCCAGCCATCGGCCAGTGACAATTCAGCGTTCAGCTTGATGAAGGCGAGTTGGTCAGACGGCGTGTCTTCTTCGGCATAAATCGCGTTGACCGGGCATTCAGGGATGCAGACAGCGCAGTCGATGCATTCATCCGGATCAATGACCAGCATGTTCGGGCCTTCGCGGAAACAGTCGACCGGGCACACGTCCACACAGTCGGTGTATTTGCAGCGGATACAGGATTCAGAGACGATGTGGGTCATGTTATGCAGTTCAGAAAAGTAAGATGTAGCTGGCAGCTTGGAGCTGCTTAGCCCATGATTTTATTGGTTTTTAAACGCAAATGAGCATTAAAAGGGGATTTAAAAGGTCATTGCAGCTTGATTGAGGTCAAGAAATCAGCACCGCGCCCGAGGTTTTGTGACTTGCGGTGTCGACGAGCACCAGCGAACCCATACCGCGCGATTGCGTGTAAGGCACAGCGGCAATCGGCTCTTGCAAGGAGATTTCAACGTGGCCAATGGCGTTTGGCTCCAGCTGCGTAGCGTCCAACTCGGCCAGCGTGTTGATGTCCAACTTGTGGATGACGCGCTTGATTTTGGCTTTGACCCAGCGGTGGCCATGCAGCGCCCAGTATGCGCGGCCGGCCACCAAAGGCTCATCATCCAACCAAGCAATCGTTGCTTTGATTTCACGACTCGGCGTGAATGAATCTGTCGCCAACAACCAATCACCGCGTGAAACATCCACTTCGCGGTCTAAAACGATTCCGGCGCTTTGGCTCGCGGGCACGCTGCCAGGTCGGCGGGCGCGGTCCAGCACCTGCGCCACGGTGGCGGTTTGGCCACTTGGCAAGATGCTGATTTGTTGACCCACGCTGACCCTGCCTGTCGCCACACGACCCCAAAACACGCGGCGGCCTTGGGATGTGTCGGCGCTGCTAGAAAACTTCTCGACCCACTGCACCGGAAAGGCAAACGGCTGTGCAGTTTCAGCCGCCGTTGTGGGCAAAGACTCCAAAATTTGCAACAAACTCGGCCCGCTGTACAGCGCCCAACCCGGCTTGGCGTCCACCACGTTCCAGCCTTTGAGGGCGGAAATCGGCACCACAGCAGCGACGGTGATGTCGGCAGCCGTGGCAAATTTGCTCAGAGCAGCGCTGATATTGGCAAACGCCAGTTCAGCATCGTCAACTGCATCCAGCTTGTTGACCGTGAAAACGATGGAGCGCACCCGCAACAAATGCGCCAACAGGCTGTGGCGGCGGGTTTGCGGCAACAGTTCCAACTCGGGGTTTTGCCAATCCAACTTGCTGGCATCGACCAAAACAACGGCAGCGTCAGCACTGGAAGCGGCGGTCACCATGTTTCGGGTGTATTGTTCGTGGCCGGGCGCGTCGCCGATGATGAATTTGCGGTTTTCGGTCGCAAAGTAGCGGTAGGCTACGTCAATCGTGATGCCTTGCTCGCGTTCGGCGGACAAACCATCGGTCAACAGCGCCAAGTCGGTCTCGCCCGAGCGCTGCACGCCCGCCAGGTGGTCTTGCAGCACGGCTTTGGTGTCGACCAGCAAGCGGCCAATCAAGGTGCTTTTGCCATCGTCCACACTGCCGCAGGTGATGAATTTCAAAGCACCCTCGGTGTCGTGTTGCGAAGAAACCTTAGAAGGGGCGCTTGGAGGTGAAATAGTAGCTGTAGTCATGTTAAAACGTCTATTTTAAGGATAAATATCTCTGCAGCCGGCGTATTTATTGCCTTAGATGCTATTAAATTTATAGTACTAGTTAAATTCCGTCATTCCCGCGAAGGCGGGAATCCATGGTGGTGCTCGTGGATTCCCGCCTTCGCGGGAATGACGGAAAGGCGGAGTGACGGAGTTCGAGCGAGTGGATTCTTTTGGGTCATCAGAAATAGCCATCCTTCTTGCGCTTTTCCATCGACGCCTCAGACGTCTTGTCATCCATCCGCGTCGCGCCGCGCTCGCTCATGTCTGCCGCCAGCGTCTCAATCACCACATCGGCAGCGTTGGCGGCTAGGCTTTCCACAGGGCAGGTACAGGTAATGTCACCCACGGTGCGGAAGCGCACGTCGCGCAGCTCGGAGGTTTCACCGGCTTTGAGTGGGGTCAACTCTGTCACAGGGACGAGCAAACCTTTCCGCTCCACCACTTCGCGCTGGTGGGTGTAGTACAGGGATGGCAGGGCGATTTGCTCGCGCTCGATGTATTGCCACACGTCCAACTCGGTCCAGTTGCTGATCGGGAACACGCGGAAATGCTCGCCCGGCTGCAGCTTGGTGTTGAACAGGTTCCACAACTCAGGGCGCTGCGCCTTCGGTTGCCATTGGCCAAAGCTATCGCGGTGGCTGAAAATACGCTCTTTGGCGCGGGCTTTTTCTTCGTCACGGCGGGCACCGCCAATCAGGGCGTCAAAGCGGAATTCGTCAATAGATTCCAGCAAGGTGACAGATTGATGCACGTTGCGTGATTCGCCCGGGTGCGCCAGCCGCACCGTGCCACGCGCCATCGAGTCTTCCACACTGCGTACGATCAACTCTGCTCCTAATTCAGCAGCACGGAAGTCCCTGAAATCAGTCACTTCATGGAAGTTGTGGCCAGTGTCAATCATTAGCAGCGGGTAGGGGATTTTTCCCGTCTTGGCATTGCCGTGATTACCTAAAAAAGCTTTTTCAGCGCATTTCAGCAGCACCAACGAGTCTTTACCGCCAGAAAACAGCAGGGTCGGGCGCTCAAAGGTGGCGGCCACTTCGCGCAGGATGAAAATGGTTTCTTCTTCCAGCGCATCCAAGTGGGCGTTGCTGAGGTGCACATTGGTGAGGTGCAAATCCGTTAGGTGTTTGCTGGAGAGTTCTTCGCGGACTTCTTCTATCTGTGCATTCATTGCAGTATCGATCTTGGTAATTAGAGATTATTTATTCGTGTGTATTAATTAACTTATTGGTTAATTAATTATTCAGTTCCGCAGCGCAAAAACTTCAGGTTGGGCTTCGGGCTCATGGTCAGCAGACACATGCAAGCCACATTCTTTCGCTGCTTCATCTTCCCACCACCAGCGCCCAGCGCGGAAGTCTTCTCCCAAACTGATAGCACGGGTGCAAGGCGCACAGCCAATGCTGGGGAAAAACTGGTCGTGCAGCGGGTTGTAGGCCACTTGGTGCAATTGTATGTAATGCCACACATCGCCCCAGGTCCAATTGGCCAGCGGGTTGAATTTGACGCGGTTTTTTGATGCAAGGTCAGCCTCGTCCAGCAAAGGCACGTCTGCCCGTGCGCCCGATTGCTCACGGCGCAAGCCTGTGACCCACGCTGTTTTGCCAGCCAAAGCACGGTCTAGCGGCTCCATTTTGCGGATGTTGCAGCAGGCTTTGCGCAGCTCTATGCTTTTGTACATCGGCTCCAGGCCTTCTTTGGCGACAAACTGGATGACCGCTTCATTGTTCGGCGTAAAAATCGTGAACTTGTCGCCCAGCTCGGCTTTCATCTGGTTCATCAGTGCCAGCGTTTCAGGGTTCAAACGGCCCGTTTCCAGCACGAAGGCCGGAATGTCCACATTCAATGCTTTCACCAAGTGCGAAATCACCACGTCTTCAGCGCCCAGGCTGTTGGCTTGGGTGATTTTGCCAGCGTGGGCGGTGGCGGCTTGGCGCAACAGCGCTTCTGTTTCAGCCAGTTTGACGGCGAAAGTTGCCGATGCGCGGGCGTTTAAATCTATGGCACTCATGCTACAGCCTTCGCAAAGTGCGGCGCTTTTTGCACGACATCAGCTTGGTAAAACTCGGCGTAACGGTCGAGTTGGCGTTGACCAGCAGCCAAGTCTTGGTCTGCGCGAAGCTCAGCCACATCAAAACCGCTACGAGCCATTTGCTGCAATTGGTCCACCAGCACGTCGCCCGTCGCGCGGATTTCGCCTTTGAAGCCAGCGCGTTTGCGCAGCATCACGGCTTGGGTAAAGGCGCGGCCATCGGTAAACTTGGGGAAGTTCAAAACGATGCTTTTAACACCTGTGAGGTCAGATTCCAGCGGATTCACGTCGTTTGGCAGGGCTAAAACACCGTTTTTGACGGCTAAAGTGCCATTTTCAGTGCCATTTTCGGATGTAGCCGGCGTATTTGTTGCCTGAGCTGCTATTAATTTCATAGTAATTTTACCTAATTTATGCTTCTTGACCATCTGTGGCATAACCGCCGACTTTGGGCAACTGGTGCAATTCTTCGTGTTTGTCAGCCAAGCGGGCAGCATTAGCGGCCGTTTTAAACGGCTCAATGCCCAGGCGTTTGAACGCATCAATAAATGTTTCACGGCCTTGGCGGTTCAGGCGGAAAGTGTCTAAGAGCGCCTCAATCACGCCGGGCACTTCCAAAGCGCCAAACGACGGGCCGACGACCTTACCAGCCACGGCATCGCCGCTCAAAGCCGAGCCGTCCGAGCCGCCCAAGGACACTTGGTACCACTCTTTGCCGTCCTTATCCACCCCCAAAATGCCAATATGGCCGCTGTGGTGGTGGCCGCAGGAGTTGATGCAGCCGCTGATGTGTAGGTCGATCTCGCCCAAATCGTGCAACTCGTCCATGTCTTGGTAGCGCTCGGTGATTTGTGCCGCAATCGGGATGGAGCGGGCATTGGCCAGTGCGCAAAAGTCGCCACCAGGGCAGGCGATCATGTCGGTCAACAGGCGGATATTGCTGCGCGCCAATCCCGCATGGCTGGCAGCGACCCACAGAGCGGGTAGGTCTTCCACCTGCACCCACGGTAGCAGCAGGTTTTGGTCATGCGTGACACGCGCTTCGCCAGCCGAGAACTGGTCGGCAAAGGCTGCGGCTGTGTCCAGCTGGTCAGCATCGGCGTCGCCAGGCGCTTGGCCTAGGCGTTTGAACGACAGGGTGACGGCGCACAATTTCGGGTTTTTATGCGCAGCAACGTTTTGTTTTAACCATCGGTCATAGTCTTTTTTGCGCTCTGGCGGCACGGTGGCGACTTTGGTCTCAGACACTTCGGCCAACGTGGGCGGCACGAAGCAAGCGGTCACGCGGTCCAACTCGGCTTGCGTGATGGTGTGCGGCGCACCGTCTTGGGTCAAGATGTTTTGGTATTCGGCTTCCACCTCGTCGATGTAGCGCTGGCCTTCGGCTTTGACCAAAATTTTGATACGCGCCTTGTAGATGTTGTCGCGGCGGCCCCAGCGGTTGTAC
>JAYVSU010000005.1:0-15018 GCA_043775055.1 Polaromonas sp. | reverse complement strand
CGGGGCTGATTTGACTATTTTTGTAACAGGTTCGACGCATGTGACGGCGGATGTGTTGGGCTACTACTCGCAGCCCGTGGCTACGGCACTGGAGTGCGTTGATGTCTTTTCTGCAGATACGCCTATTCCAGCTAGTTCATTTGTTAATATTTACTCGCCCCAATGCAGTGCTGGCTACTTTATGACTGGTGGTGGCTGCTATCGTTCGGCAGGTTCAACGACAGGTAATGCCAATGTATATGGATTTGCGGTAACTGGTAGCAACAATGTAGCAAATCCGTTGACGCATTATTGTGGAATGAACAACTCTCATGCAACTGAATCTTCTAGCGTTCAAGCTAAAGGACGCTGCTGCCGAATTCCAGGCCGCTGATTTTTAACTTCCGTTCATAAATAAAAGCCCGCTCGCGGGCTTTTTTACGTCATCCGTCTCCCCAATTCATGGGATGCGATAAAAGCCTGAGTTACATAAACTCAACAACATGACACATATGTTACAAGAAAGTCCAACGAGTAGGCGCGATCAGCTTCAAGCGGGCTTTCAGGTCAGCGCCATTTGCAAGCAGCTACCTTATTTTCAAAACTTATTACATGAATTATTGGCTGTACATGATGATCTAGGCAAACAAACAAAGCCGACTCAATCCATCAAAATACTCAACATAGCGAGCGGTTCATGCCACGACATTGCCGAGTTTTTTGAGGCAAACCCACACGCACCGATTCACTTTACCTGTGTTGACATGGATGCGAACGCGATTACTTATGCTCAAAACTTGTGCGCGGCGTGGCTAGAGCGGATAACGTTTAGCCATCAACATGTGCTGCGATTGCAATTGAATGAACAATTTGACTTGGTTTGGAATGCGAGTTTGTTTGACTATTTTGAAGATCGCATGGTTGCCATACTGCTGAATAAGTTTTTAAGCTTCACAAAACCATCCGTTGGGCAACTGGTTGTGGGAAATTTTGCAGACGCATGTGCATCTGCAAACAACCAAGAAATCGGTAGCGATTGGACGCTGAACCACCGCTCTGCGAACAAACTACGCAATATTGCCATCAGATGCGGCGTGGCCTATGACGATATTAAGGTTGACAGTGAAGAAGAAGGCATCAATCTGTATTTACGGATTCAGAAAAATTAAGCTGCGAGTTTGGGCTCCCAATCAAATGGGAGCCCTTTTTTATGACCTCACTTCGCGTCCTTCTCATCCTTCAACTGCTGTTTCAGCAGCTCCTGAACCTGGCGGGTGCGCACATCCACAATCGATTCTTCAATAAAGTCACGGCCTGCAGTTGATGCGCGGGCAGCCTCTTGGGCGGCTTTGAAGCGGTCTATGGCGGCGGCGTAGTCGAGTAAGGCAACTTGCACTTCAGCCTCGGCTCGGGTAGCGCGCAGGGGCTGTCCTGCAGCCGCGTAGGCTTGGGCTAGGAGCTGCCATGCTGGCGCGTCTAAGAGGTGTACCGCGACCCAGGTACGCAGGTTTTGCGCGGCGTTGGACACCTCGGCAGGGCGTTTGCTGGCGATCTGCGCTTGGGCTGCCAGAAACAACTCGGGTCTGGCTTGACGACCAGACTGCGCCGCTGCGTCCAATGTCAAAGCCGGTGCGCTATCGCCAGCGGTCAACGCCAATTCAGCTGCTATTAAATTTGTAATACGCAAGGCATATTCATCGCCGGCTACAACATTTTTCAGCCTTAAAACATAGCTTTTAGCACGTTCTGGCTCGCGCAGCTTGCTGCTAGACAAAGCGGCGGCGTAAAGCACAGCGGCTTGCTTGGAAGCAGACAAGGTGGCAAAACCCGCAGCGCCCGTTTTTTGAGGCTCTGCTGCCCATAGCCGCAGCACGTCAACACCCGGCTCGCTGAGCACGCGGGCGCGCGCGGCCATCATGGCATGCAGCATATTGGGCGTTGGCACGGGGCTTTTTGCGTACTGGCTTTGTACGCGGGCTTGCATATCGCCAATCCGCTCGGTGTTGAGCGGGTGGGTGCGTAGGTAGGGGTAGCTGCCGTTGTCGCTGAGCCGCGCCGACTGTTGCAGCAGGCCAAACATGTCGACAAAGCCTTGCGGCGCGAAACCGGCGGGTTGCATCAGCGTCAGGCCCACGCGGTCCGCCTCTCGCTCCATGTCGCGGGAGAAATTGAGCTGGCCTTGAATCGCCACCGCTTGGGAACCAGTAATCACGGCATTGATGGCATCTGGGTTTTTACGCGCGGCCAAGCCACCCAAAATCATGGCGGCAATCATCACCGGGGTTTGGCGGGCTTCCTTCGAAATTGAGCGCGAAATGTGCCGCTGGGTGACATGACTGAGTTCGTGCGCAAGGACAGAAGCCAACTCGTCTCGTGTCGCCACCAAGCCAATCAGCCCCAAATTGACGCCAAAATAGCCTCCAGGCAACGCAAAAGCGTTGACCGCGCGGTCGCGGCCCATCATGACGCGCCACGCATAGCGCTCGTACATCTCTTTGCTCAACTCGCCACGGCTGCGGGCTGCTGCGAGGAGCGATTGCCAAATCCCCTCGACATATTCTTCTAAGAGCGGGTCGTCAATATAGTCTGGATCGCGCAAAATCTGCCGCGCAATGCCATCGCCCATGCGGCGCTCGGCACCCAAGGTCATGTCGCCTTCATCGCCAGAACCCTGCAAAATCGTGTGGCCGGGGCTGAGAGATTGGCTTTGAGTGGCCAATGGCGTGGATAAACCGAAGGCCAGCAAGGCCATAGCAACTGATAACTGCATAGAAAATAGGTGTTTCACAGCCTTATGATAGCGTTCATGACAATAAATTCCCCCCAACCTGCCTCTGGACTCACCCATTTTGACGCCCAAGGCCAAGCGCACATGGTCGACGTGGCTGCTAAAGCCGCGACCCACCGCATCGCCGTCGCCCAAGGTCGCATTGTGATGCTGCCGGCGACGATGGCACTGATTGAGTCTGGCACGGCCAAAAAAGGCGATGTGTTGGGTATTGCGCGGATTGCCGGCATCCAAGCTGCGAAGAAAACCAGCGACTTGATCCCCCTGTGTCATCCGCTGGCGCTCACCCGAGTAGCTATTGATTTTATAGCTAATGAATCAATAAATATGCTGACTACAGACAAAAATTTACCTAAAAACAGCTTAAACACCCGTTTTATCACCTGCACCGCAACCGTAGAAACCGTCGGCCCCACAGGTGTGGAGATGGAAGCCCTGACCGCAGTTCAAGTCGCCCTTTTGACGATTTACGATATGTGCAAAGCCGTAGACCGTGGCATGACCATGACGGACGTGCGGGTGATTGAGAAGCACGGCGGCAAGTCGGGGAGTTTTGTGAATCCTTGACTTTTACGCTGCGAAGCAGATTTTCACTGTATGAAATGCGGATGAATTAAATTCTCAAAGTTAAATAGCTCATCCCATTTTTCTTGTGTGACTAATGCTCGCTCAGTTACAACGATTTGGTGAATGGATTTGTTCAGCTCAAAGCCTTCGCGTGCGATCTCGGCACATTTTTTGTAACCCAAGACTGGGTTGAGCAAGGTGACAATGCCTAAACTGGCCAAGACGTTTTCACGGGTGCGTTCGGCATTAGCAGTGATGCCAATGACACATTTGTCGCGCAGGGCAATCATGGCGTTTTCCATGGCTTTGATGGAGCTGAATAAGGCGAAGCCGAGCACGGGTTCCATCACGTTCAATTGCAATTACCCTGCCGATGCGGCGAGCGTGATGGTGACATCGTTGCCAATGACGAAAAAAGCCGCTTGGTTGACGACTTCGGGGATAACGGGGTTGACTTTACCAGGCATGATAGAGGAGCCAGGCTGCAGTTGCGGTAGGTTAATTTCATTAAAGCCGCAGCGCGGACCTGATGCGAGCAAACGCAAGTCATTGCAGATTTTGGAGAGTTTGACGGCCGTACGTTTGATGGTGGCGGAGAGTTGCACATAGGCACCGGTATCGGAGGTGGCTTCGACCAAATCAGGTGCAAGGCGTAGATCAATATTTGTCAATTCTGACAAATATTTAACGACCAGTTCGGGGTAAGCAGCAGGTGCATTGACCGAGGTGCCAATGGCCGTTGCACCCATATTGACCTCTGTGAGTAGGCTCACAGATGCATCAATGCGATCAATTTCTTCTTGTAAATTTGTCGCAAAGCCTTTGAATTCTGCGCCCATGCTCATGGGCACGGCATCTTGCAAATGCGTACGTCCCATTTTCAAGACTTGTGAAAATTCAACACCCTTTGCTGCGAATGCCTCGACAAGACGCAGCAAGCTGGCACGGTAGCTCATCATGCGGTTAATCAGCGCAACGCGAAATGCGGTCGGATACGCGTCGTTCGTGGACTGCGAACAGTTCACATGGTCGTTCGGGCTGATGATGGTGTAGCTGCCTTTCGGATGACCAAGGATTTCTAACGCGACATTGGCAATGACTTCGTTCGCGTTCATATTCGTTGACGTACCTGCGCCACCTTGGATCATGTCAGTGGGAAATTGGTCAAGATATTGACCCGCTATCAATCGATCACAGGCCTCTAAAATCGCGCCCGTGATCTCTGCAGGTAAAACGCCCAAGTCACGGTTAGCCATTGCCGCCGCTTTTTTTACATAGCCAAAAGCTTGCATCAAATACGGCTCGTTCGCGATCGAAATCCCCGTGATGTGAAAATTCTCAATGCCGCGCAAGGTCTGCACGCCGTAGTACATGTCATTGGTCAACTCTCGTGAGCCAAGAAAATCAGTTTCGATGCGTGTGCAGGTCATAGTTGTCACCTATAGAGGTTATTTTTATTCAATCGAGGGTGCTTCCATTCTAAAAGGACAGCTCACGCCGATTGATGCAAATTAAGCTGAACTTGATGCACAAAAGAATCTGAAACTATTTTCGAGCCAAGACAGACTTAAGCGCCACTCCCGTGTGAGTTTTCAGCTTGACCACGCCTTCGGGCGTCGTTGCAGCCACCACTTGACCGCCCGCTTTACCGCCGTCTGGGCCAAGGTCAATCACCCAATCGGCTTCGGCAATCACGTCTAGGTCATGCTCAATCACCACCACGCTGTGGCCGCCGTTGACGAGGCGATGCAGCACGTGGATTAGTTTTTCAACATCGGCCATGTGCAAGCCTACTGTCGGTTCATCCAGTACATAGAGCGTATGCGGTGGTTTTTGACCACGGCGGGTGATGTCGTCCCGCACCTTGCTTAGTTCCGTCACCAGCTTGATACGCTGCGCCTCACCGCCGCTGAGCGTGGGTGAGGGTTGACCCAGCGTCAAATAACCCAGCCCCACGTCTTTGAGCAGTTGCAACGGGTGGCTTATGTTGGGCATGGCGGCAAAAAAGTCTACCGCTTCGTCCACTTCCATCTGCAACACGTCGCCAATGCTTTTGCCGCGCCAAGTGACGGCTAATGTTTCGGGGTTGAAACGGGCACCGTGACAGACTTCGCATTTGACCTTCACATCGGGCAAAAAACTCATGGCGATGGTGCGTATGCCTTGGCCGTCGCAACCAGAGCATCTACCATCGCCAGCATTAAAACTAAATCTACCAGCCGCGTAACCTCGGGCTTTAGCTTCCAGCGTTTCGGCAAACAGCTTACGAATGGTGTCCCAAAAGCCAATATAAGTGGCGGGACAGCTGCGTGGGGTTTTGCCAATGGGGGTTTGATCAACTTCTAGCACGCGATCCACGGTTGAATAACCTGAGACACTCTCGCAACCCACCCAAACCGGGTGCTTGCCAGCGGCGGCGGCATCACGCCCCGCTTTGGTGGACTGCTGCGCGACGGCGGCGTGGACGTTGGTCAACATCACCTCGCGCGCCAAGGTGGATTTGCCGGAGCCTGAGACGCCGGTGATGGCAACTAGGCGCTGCAGTGGAATTTGCACGTTGACGTTTTGCAGGTTGTGCATGTTTGCACCTTGCACGTCTATCCACGCTTGGGTTTCCGTTTTTTCAATGAATTTTCCGACAAAATTTTCGACAAAGCGGCGTTTTTGCAGCGGGTGCTTGATGGCGTGCATCAAATAGCGGCCGGTTTGTGATTCTGATGCAGCCATCACGTCGTCAACCGTACCCTCTGCCACCAGCCGGCCACCGCGCTTGCCGGCGCTGGGGCCGATGTCGATGATGTGAGAAGCGGCACGTATGGTGTCTACGTCATGCTCGACCACCACCAGTGTGTTGCCTTTGTCACCCAGTTTGTGCAAGGCACGCAGCAAGATTTGGTTGTCTCTGGCATGCAGGCCGATGGTTGGCTCGTCCAAGACGTAGCAAACGCCTTGCAAATTGCTGCCTAATTGTGCTGCTAAACGGATACGTTGTGCCTCGCCACCACTGAGGGTGGGAGCGCCACGGTCAAGCGTCAAATAGCCCAAGCCCACCTCTTCTAAAAACTCCAAGCGGCCTTGGATTTCTGGCAGCAAATCACGCGCAATGTCCATCTCCCGCTGCGTCAAACGCCCCGCTATTTGTAACTTGGCGACCCATTGGTGAATGTCCGCCACGCTCAAAGCGGCAATGTCGGTGATGCCGATGCCTTCAACCCCAGTCACCGCTTTAGACACTGCCCCCTTCGGTTTACCCGATTCCGAATAACTGCTTGAAGCACCAAATTTGACGGAACGCGCCATCAAGTTCAAGCGTGCGCCTTGGCAGCTCGCGCAGGCGTGGGTGGTCACATCGTCGGCATCAGGCTCGGCAAAGGTTTGCTCGCGGCCACCGTTGTCGTCCTTAACGGAGTCATCGAACACCTTGCGTTGGTCTTTGGTGAGTTGTACGCCAGTGCCGACGCAGTCTGGGCACCAGCCGTGCTTGCTGTTGTAGCTGAACAGGCGTGGATCTAGCTCGGCATAGCTGGTGCTGCAGACGGGGCAGGCGCGTTTGGTGGAGAACACGCTGAGTTTGCCGATACTTGCCGTTTCAGCGGCGTCTTCCATAGCTTCTTTGAGACCCGTTAAATCGCTCAACACATAAACCACACCTTTGCCGTGTTCCAAGGCTACGGTCAAAGCTAGGCGTAAAGCCGCTTCGTTCTCAGGCGTGATATCTAGGCTGGCAACAGGCAACTCAATGCTGTGCTCTTTGAAGCGGTCAATTCGCGGGAAGCCGGTGGTCGGCAAAAAATTGCCATCCACCCTCAGGTGTGTGTAGCCGCGCGGGCGTGCCCAGTCCGCCAGCTCTGTATAGACGCCTTTGCGGTTGATAACCAACGGGGCGAGCAAGCCAATGTGCTGGCCTTTGAAGTTTTTCAGCAACTGCGAGACGATGCTGTCTGGCGTTTGCGGCTGCACGGCGGCGCCATCGTGGATGCAATGTTGGATGCCCAGTTTGACGTACAGCAATCGCAAGAAATGCCACACTTCGGTGGTCGTACCCACGGTAGATTTTCGACCGCCACGGCTCAATCGCTGCTCAATCGCCACCGTTGGTGGAATACCATAGACTGCATCTACCTCAGGCCGCCCAGCTGGTTGCACGATGCTGCGGGCATAGGCATTCAGGCTTTCCAAGTAGCGTCGTTGGCCTTCATTAAACAAAATATCAAACGCAAGTGTCGATTTACCCGAACCGCTGACACCCGTCACCACCGTGAATTGGCCGTGGGGGATGTTGACGCTCAAGGATTTTAGATTGTGCTCTTTGGCGTTGACGATTTGGATGTGTGTGTTTTCTGCATGCATCGGTGGCGTTGACACGGTTGCAGGCACCGCTGCAGACGAAGCGATTGACATATCCCAACCACCCTTCTCAGCCACGCCATTTGTCCCGAATCCTAAAGCGCTGTCGTAATCGCGTAAGGCTTTGCCGGTATGTGAGCTGGGATGACTACGCAAGTCGTCGGGTGTGCCTTCGGCTACGATCTCGCCGCCCGCCTCGCCGCCTTCTGGGCCTAAGTCAATGAGCCAATCGCTGGAGCGAATCACATCTAAATTGTGCTCAATGATGATGAGCGAATGCCCCGCGTCTTGCAGTTTGCGCAGAGCACGCATGAGCTTGGCGATGTCATCAAAATGCAAGCCGGTGGTTGGCTCGTCAAACAGGAACAGTGTGCCTTTTTTAGCCACGGGCTGCCGGCTGGAACTGCCGCTTTTGGCTGCTTCTGCCAAGAAACCAGCCAGTTTGAGGCGCTGGGCTTCACCACCCGACAAGGTGGGCACGGGCTGGCCGAGTTTGACGTATTCCAGACCGACATCGACGATAGGTTGCAGGGCGCGGATGACGTCACGGTCGGCGGCAAAGATGGCAGCAGCTTCGCTCACCGTCAAATCCAGTACATCAGCCACATTGAGGCTTTTACCCTGGCGTTCAATATGCACTTCAAGCACCTCGGGGCGGTAGCGTAGGCCGTTGCAATCTTGGCAGCGCAGGTACACATCGCTCAAAAACTGCATTTCAATGTGTTCAAAACCCGAGCCACCACACAAAGCGCAGCGACCATCGCCGCTGTTGAAGCTGAATTTGGAGGTGGTGTAGCCGCGCTGCTTGGCCAAAGGTGCTTGAGCAAACAACTCACGCACGGCATCCCACGCGCCTACATAACTGGCTGGGTTGGAGCGGGCGGTTTTGCCGATGGGAGATTGGTCAACGAACACGACGTCGCTGAGGTGGTCTGCGCCCAGCAGGCGATCATGTAAACCGGGCGTATCGGTCGCTTTGCCGAAGTAGCGTAGCAATGCGGGAGCCAGAATGTCTTGCACCAGACTCGACTTGCCAGACCCGCTGACGCCGGTGATGGTGACTAAGCGTTGCAAAGGTAAATCAACCGTCACGTTTTTGAGGTTGTGTTCGCGCGCTCCTTCTAGGATCAGACGTGGTGTGCTGTCGCTCACCAAGCGCTGGAAACCCATGCCGATTTGTTTGCGGCCGCCCAGATAAGCACCCGTCAAGGTGTCGGCATGGCGCAGCTCCTCGGTCGTTCCATCAAACACGATTTGGCCACCGCGCTCGCCCGGTCCAGGGCCCATGTCAATCATGCGGTCTGCAGCCAGCATGACCGCCGGGTCGTGCTCCACCACCACCAAGGTGTTACCCGCATCGCGCAAACGCAGCATAGCTTGCGTGATGCGCCCCATGTCGCGCGGATGCAGGCCAATACTAGGCTCATCAAGTACAAACAAAGTATTGACCAGCGATGTACCCAAAGCGGTGGTGAGGTTGATACGCTGGACTTCGCCACCGCTCAAGGTGCGGCTTTGACGGTCTAGGCTGAGGTACCCAATGCCGACGTCACACAGGTATTTGAGGCGGGTGTTGATTTCTTCATGCAACATCGCCAAAGCTTGCTGGTCGCCCGAGGTGGCACTGCGTGAGGTATCCGAGCCAACAACTTGCTCCACGACTTGACTGCCGAAAAACAGCCGCAGCTTATCAATCGACAGCAGCATCAGATCATGCAGGCATACACCCGGCAGGGCTTCCAGTTGCTCGCGTGACCAAGTTGTACCGCTGGGTAGGAATCGCTTGGCGGGCGAGAGTACGGTATCAGCATCTGCTTTGCTTCCTATACGCCAGATCAGGCTCTCGGTTTTCAAGCGTGCGCCGTTACAGGTTTCACACGTCGTGTAACTCCGGTATTTAGACAACAACACGCGAATGTGCATTTTGTAAGACTTGGTCTCTAAATACTCAAAGAAGCGTTTGACGCCAAACCAGTGCTGGTTCCACTTGCCATTCCAATTGGGCGATCCGTTAATGACCCAGTATTTGTGATCTGCCGTCAGTTTGTAATACGGCGTGTCGCGTGGGATGCCTGCCGCCTCGGCATGGCGCATCAGGTCGTCCTGACATTCTTTCCAAGCGGGGGTCTGCATGGGTTTGATAGCTCCCGCACGCAGGGTCAACTTGTCGTTGGGGATGACCAGGCCGTAGTCCACACCGATGACACGGCCAAAACCTTTGCACTTTTCGCACGCGCCAACGGGGGAATTGAATGAGAAGGCAGAGGGAATGGGGTCGGCGTAGCGATGGTCACTTTCTGGGCAATGCAGGCCGGTGGAGAATTTCCACATAGCGCCCACATCATCGCCAGTTCCACCGGCATAGACATTGACACGCCCGCTGCCACGTTTCAAAGCCACTTCCAGCGCTTCAATCACGCGCGCTTTTTCTGCACTATGAATGCGGAAACGGTCGGCAATCACGTCCAATACTTTACGCGGTCCAGTTAGCGTTGAAATTTCACGTTCGGCTTGTATTTTGGTAAAACCGCTGGCAGATAACCACTGTGTGACCTCTTCAGTCGTGGTTTGAGCAGGTAATTCAACCGGAAAGGTCACCGCTACGCGCATGTCCTCCTCTGGGTCAACTCTTTCAAGCATCTGCGTGTAAATGGTTTCCGCCGAATCATGCCGTACCAGCAGCCCTGTTTCTCGGTCAAACAATTGGCCGGCGCGCGCGAAATATAGCTTGAGGTGATCGTTTAACTCGGTCATGGTGCCAACCGTGGAGCGTGAGCTACGTACCGGATTAGTTTGATCGATTGCAATCGCTGGTGGCACACCGTCCACACGATCCACCGCTGGCTTATCCATACGGTCTAAAAACTGCCGTGCGTAGGCTGAAAATGTCTCCACGTAGCGGCGTTGACCTTCAGCAAACAAGGTATCAAACACCAAACTTGATTTACCTGAGCCGCTCGGACCTGTCACAACCGTGAGTTCACCGGTGCGAATGTCGAGGTCAAGATTTTTGAGGTTGTGTTGTCGCGCTCCGCGTATGCGGATGGTTCCCTGTGCCATGGATATATTCTTTCCTAGATCGAACTACGATTCTAGGCAAGAAGACACTTAAAACGTGTGGGTAATGAAATAACCCTCAATACAAGGCTACAAAGTTCAAAACTAAATCGATTCTTAGTGCGATCCTGTGAGAGCACGTTCTAGCTCAGCAGACTTCTCCACACCTACTGCTTCACGAATTTTAGGAAATAAGGCGACCAGTTGTGAATAGCTACCCACAGCTTCAACAGCCAAATTGAGTCTAAAACCGCGTAATCCCATGGTAGCAGTCAATTTTGTCGCTAAGGGATATGCACGCGAGTAACGCAACTGCGCCTCTCCAAGCTCCACCATACCGCCAAGCGGCTCTAAACTTTTTTGAAATTGCGTCGCAGTTGGAGCTTCAACGACAGTTATTACTTCAGACAGTAAGCCCAACTCGACCATTTGATCAATATCGCCTTTGGTTAGCCCTAAGCCCGCAGTAGCAACCAGAACTTCATCAACGCTTCGTTTACCATCAAAAATAATGAAAGCTGAACGCTGCCTAGGGCTCAATTGAACCGATCTATCTTTGAATACTTTTTGTCCAACCTCAGTTTTAGCAAGATGCATTTTTATCGTTCAAATATGTTAGCGGATGTGACATATTTAACACTCAAAAAATGTAAACATCAAGTAGCACTAAATGCTACTCATTTTGAAGCTTGTTTGAATCAAACAATCAAGTGTTGGCTACTGAAAAATGACAGTTGATGATGCGGAACCATGTTTTTCTCCGCTCATATCTAAATCACCGCCCTTGCTGAGCAAGTACAAAGCTACGGCAGCAAAAATAACGAAGCCTACAGCAATTTTCCACATGGTATTTTCCTTAATAAGATGACTGATTTTTGATGCCTATTTCGCACAAAAAAATATAACAAAAAAGCCCTCCGAAGAGGGCTTGGAGAAAAGTTACAGCATAGCCGCAACTTCTTATCCGTGACTTACGTTCAACGATCAATCGTTAGCATAAATATCCACATCTTTCGTTTCTTTAACGAAAAGCATACCAATCACAAACGTAGCAGCAGCAATGATGATTGGATACCACAAGCCGTTGTACATATTACCCGTTTGCGCCACGATCGCAAACGCAGTCGTAGGCAACAAACCACCAAACCACCCGTTACCAATATGGTAAGGCAAGCTCATGGATGTGTAACGAATACGTGTTGGGAACAACTCAACCAGCATCGCTGCAATTGGGCCATAAACCATTGTGACCAACAAAACCAAGTAGGTCAAAATCAGGACAATCATTGGCTTGTTGACTTTAGCAGGATCTGCTTTAGCTGGGTAGCCTGCAGATTTAAGTGCTGCAGACAAAGCGCCAGACATAGCCGCCTCTTTAGCTTTCACAGTAGCACCTTTAGCGTCTTTGTCAAAACCAGCTAATGCATCAGTTACCTTCTTCAAATCTTCAGGCTTAGCTGCAGCAGCTGTCAAATCAGCAACTTTCTTTGTTGCCGCGTCTTTAGCAGCAGCAATATCAGCATCGCTGGTTTTTGTGGAGTCATAGCTGGTGATAACTGTCTCGCCCACTTTGATTGTCGCTGGTGTGCCCGCAGGTGCAATGACGTTGTCATAGCTCACAGAACCAGCTGACAATTTTTGCTTAGCCACATCACATGAACTGGTGAACTTTACGGTACCCGTTGGGTTGAACTGGAATGAACATTCAGCTGGATCAGAAGTAACAACCACTTTATTCTTAGCTTGAGCTGCAGCCAAATCTGGGTTTCCATACTCTGTCAAGGCTTTGAATGCCGGGAAAAATGTCAATGCACCCAACAAACAACCCGCCATGATGATGGGCTTGCGACCGATTTTGTCTGATAACGCACCAAAAACGATAAAGAAAGGTGTTCCGATGACCAAGGAAACAGCCACCAAAATGTTGGCTGTGGCACCGTCTACTTTGAGCGCCTGTGTCAAGAAGAACAATGCATAGAATTGACCTGTGTACCAGACCACCGCTTGGCCGGCGACCAGACCGAACAGAGCTAGGATAACAATTTTCAAGTTTTTCCATTGACCGAACGACTCAGACAAAGGTGCTTTTGAAGTTTTACCTTCAGACTTCATTTTTTGGAAAGCTGGTGACTCGTTCATGCTCAAACGAATGTACACAGACACAGCCAACAACAAGATCGAAACAATGAACGGAATGCGCCAGCCCCAGTCAGCAAATGCTGCTTCACCGATGCTTGTACGCACGCCCAAAATGACCATCAAGCTCAGGAATAAACCAAGCGTTGCTGTGGTTTGAATCCAAGCAGTGAAAGCACCACGTTTACCAGCAGGAGCATGCTCAGCCACATAAGTAGCAGCACCGCCGTACTCACCGCCCAAAGCCAAACCTTGCAGCATGCGAAGACCAATCAGAATCACTGGCGCTGCAACACCGATACTGGCATAGTTTGGCAGCAGTCCCACAATAAAGGTTGACACACCCATGATCAAAATTGTCACCAAAAAGGTGTATTTACGACCAATCATGTCACCTAAACGCCCAAAAATCAAAGCACCAAATGGTCGAACAATGAAACCGGCTGCAAAAGCCAAAAGGGAGAAAATCGTACGTGATGCAGGATCTAACGCTGAGAAAAATTGATTGCCAATAATCACAGCTAGCGTGCCGTAAAGGTAAAAGTCATACCACTCGAATACTGTGCCGAGTGACGAGGCGAAGATAACTTTCTTCTCCTCGGCGCTCATGGGCCGATTTGCTGGAACTGTAGCCATTGATGTGTCTCCTTCAATATAAATATGTACGACAACCCGAGTCGAGCGTCTGGCGGGACTTTAGGGGTCATTTCTGACCGCTATCTGACAAGATTCAAACAAAAACTTACAAACAAAAAAGGAAACATAAAACTAAGTAACAACCCTTAGGTCTGGATTCATAATGCAAAAAATATCGACTATTTCGTCTTTTTGGGCTAATTTTAAAAAGACTAAATAACAAAAAAACTTGCAAAAACCCTACTAGTAGTAAGTGCTTAGTCAGTCCCTCTTCCTAGAATTTACAGAGTGCAATGCCAAGGGGTTTTTGCACATTCTGATTCATCTGTCTAAGGAGAAATATGATTGATCCTGTCGTGGCCAAAATTGAGGCCAACCCTAAATATCACGAGCTACGCCGAAAACGCAGTTCATTTGGCTGGCTCTTGACCGCCATCATGATGGTCGTGTACTACGGCTACATCGCTTTGATTGCTTTTAACAAGCCATTCTTAGCACAACCCATAGGCTCAGGTGTTATCACTTTGGGTATTCCAATCGGTATGGGCGTGATTATTTTCACCATCATCATCACGGGCTTATACGTTCGTCGTGCCAACAACGAGTACGACCGTTTAACTGCTGAAATTTTGAAAGAGGCTTCTAAATGAAAATGGGACTGAAATCCATAATTGCATTAACTGCAATGTTCTTATCGGCCGCTGTACAAGCTGCGGGTGTTGACTTAGGACAAGTTGAGAAGCAACCCACCAATTGGGTTGCCATTGGCATGTTTGCCACTTTTGTGATTTTTACTTTATTCATCACCAAATGGGCTGCAGCGAAAACAAAATCTGCTGCTGATTTTTATACTGGTGGCGGTGGGATCACTGGCTTCCAAAATGGCTTGGCTATTGCAGGTGATTACATGTCGGCTGCGTCTTTCTTAGGTATTTCTGCTGCGGTTATGGCTTCTGGCTATGACGGCTTGATCTACTCTATTGGATTCTTGGTCGGCTGGCCAGTCATTACTTTCCTTATGGCAGAGCGCTTGCGCAACCTTGGGAAATTCACTTTTGCTGATGTGGCCGGATACCGCTTCCAACAAAAGCCGATCCGTATTTTTGCGGCATCAGGCACACTAGTTGTGGTTGCTTTTTACTTGATTGCGCAGATGGTAGGCGCTGGTGCTCTGATCAAACTTTTGTTTGGCTTGGAATACTGGATGGCTGTAGTGATTGTCGGTGGATTGATGATGATTTACGTGCTATTTGGTGGCATGACGGCTACCACATGGGTACAAATCATCAAGGCTTGCTTGCTACTTGCTGGAGTAACCTTCATGGCCATCATGGTTATGGCTGAATTTGGATTCAGTTTTGAAGCATTATTTAGTAAAGGTGTTGCCGTTAAAACACTAATCGCAGCAAACTCAGGCAAGTTACCCGATGAGGCTGCCAAAATTGGCTTATCAATCATGGGGCCTGGCGGTTTTGTGAAAGACCCTATTTCTGCCATATCATTTGGCA
>JAYVSU010000004.1:0-11982 GCA_043775055.1 Polaromonas sp. | reverse complement strand
GCACAGAGCGAGCACCACATCCGCCGCCATGGTGCCGCGTTCGATTTTGCGTGGAATCTCAGAGAAATTGTTGGGGATGTAGTCGGCCCAGCCTTGCTGAACGGCTGCACGGCAACCGCCACCTAAAAAGAAACCAACATGGCGCACATGCTCAACCGTTTCTGGGTCGAAATAAGCAAATTTGCGCATCGGCAAGACAGAGCCAATTTTGACATCTTTAAACTTGCGCCTCGCCTCTGACAATGCATTCAAAAGCGTAGGCGGTTCGCCAGCGCCCGTTGGCACAATGATGAAGTCGCCATTGCGGACTTGTTGAATGGCTTCTTCTGCCGTCATGCGTTTCGTGTTGTATTGGGCTTGGTAGGACATGGCTGATTATGGTTGTGTGATGGGGTATCAGGGGGGATCAATAAATTTGGTTAACGTTTTAGTTTACCTAAGCAGTTGACAGTGGACTTACGCCATCAAGTAGGGTGCTGACTCATCCCATCGCTCAATTTAGCCATAAAAAAAGCCGACATCAGCCGGCTTTTCAAGAGTTGCAACAAGTGCAAATCAGTCAAATTTATTTGACGTGCTTGCCAATCAGGCCAGCCATCTCAAACATAGAAACTTGGGCTTTGCCGAAGATTTCTTTGAGTTTGGCGTCAGCGTTGATCATGCGCTTGTTCACTGCGTCTTGCAGTTTGTTTTTCTTGATGTAAACCCACAGCTTAGACACGATCTCAGTGCGCGGCATAGACGCTGCACCAACCACCGCTGCCAATGCTGGGCTCAGAGTGAGCGCCTTCATGAAAGCTGCGTTAGGAACGCGCTTCTTTGCTGGTGCTTTTTTTGCAGCTACTTTTTTAGCTGGAGCAGCTTTCTTAGCGACGACCTTTTTAGCAGGTGCGGCTTTCTTTGCTGGAGCAGCTTTTTTAGCTGGAGCAGCTTTTTTTACAGGAGCTTTAACGGCTGGTTTCGCGGCTGCTTTAACAGCCGGTTTTGCAGCGGCTTTTTTAGCCGGCGCTTTTTTTGCAGTTGCCATGATTGATTTTCCTTGATTTAAGTTGAGAATTCACCAATGAAAACCATGTCTGTGCACGTTTTTTCAATGGCTGTGCGGATGCTACTGGAGAAAACAGTGGAAAACAATGATTTCAGAGGAGAAAACCACTTATTTTTTTAAAAATTGTTGTTTTTCAGGGGGAGAAGTCGCTAAAACCACGCCGCACAGGGCAATCCCCAGTGCCAAGAGCTGCAAAGCACTCAGTTGCTCTCCCAATGCAAACACACCTACCAGTGCTGCTGACACTGGTAAAAACACGGTAAACACGCCCGCTTGTGAGGCTGGAATAATTTTCAATCCCGTCATCCACAGCCACACCGTCCAGACGCTGGCCGCCAAAGCATAAAACACCAGCAGCACCCAAGTAGCATGACCGACAGAAGCAAAGTCGAAATGCCAAGCCATGTACAAACCAAAGGGTGTCATCAGCAAGAACCCCCAGAGGTTGATGAGTGCGCTGATACGTTTTGGACTCAGCGTGGCGGTTAGTTTTTTACCAATCACAGCGTACGCCGCTTCACACAGCACGGCTGCAAACAACAGCAATGTGCCCAAAAATGAGTTCTCAGAGCTTGAACTATTTATATTTATTGATTTAGGTAGTAAGTTTGGCCATAGCCGTCGTATATATTCAATAGTTAGCTCTGATTTTGATAGCGAAAAAAGTGCTATGCCCAATGCGCCACACGCCACTGCAGTCCATACCCGCAAATTGACGCGCTCACGTAAAAAAGCCCAACTCATCACTCCGACCACGGCTGGGATGGTCGACATGATGACGCCCGCCGTGACGGCGCTGGTCAGGCTAACGCCAAACAACATACAAATAGAGAACATGAAGTTGCCTAAAAACGATTCTAAGAAAACCAATTTTTTAGTTTGAGCGCTCATAACTGCCTCACCTGCAGGGCGTTTAAGCCAGTGCAACATCGCCAAGCCACCAATCCCAAACCGCAGCCATGCCAATAAGAAAACGGGTAGTGCAAGGCTCAGTGGCTTAGACAAGGCTACGTAGCTGCCCACAAGTGTCATGCTTAAAGCGAGGCACACAAACGCCATCAAACGCTGATTGGCATGCGTTTTGCTTTTGTGATTTGAAGTTGTAGCCATAGATAGGTCATTGTAAAAGGTCATGCTGCAGTGCAAGAAAATTTCTCAATATGGAAAATGTAAGTTCACATTGAGAAATGACATTTGTAACTCATTGATTTTAAACAATAAAATATTTATCTTATATAAGACATAAGAGTAAAATTTATTCTTATAGAAGACTACAATTACGGCTGAGAAGTGAAGAGGCATCGGTGTTGAAATGACATTGATGACGATTCACTCAACAATTTATTTTTTCATCTACAGGAGTAAGCTATGAGCAACACTACACCATCACGCGAAGCGCAAATTGCCGCTTTAGAAAAAGATTGGGCGACCAACCCACGTTGGAAGGGCATCAAACGCGGCTACTCAGCTGCAGACGTCGTGCGTTTGCGCGGCTCTTTCCACATTGAGCACACCTTGGCTCGCCGCGGTGCAGAGAAGCTTTGGAACCTCGTCAACACTGAGCCGTATGTCAATTGCTTAGGCGCTTTGACCGGTGGCCAAGCCATGCAGCAAGTGAAAGCTGGCGTGAAAGCGATTTACTTGTCAGGCTGGCAAGTTGCTGCGGACAATAACTCATACGCTTCTATGTACCCAGACCAGTCTTTGTACCCAGTGGACTCGGTACCAACCGTGGTTGAGCGCATCAACAACACTTTCCGCCGTGCAGACGAAATCCAGCATTCCAAAGGCATTGACGCTGGCGACAAAGGTTACATCGACAACTTTGCACCAATCGTTGCGGACGCAGAAGCCGGTTTTGGCGGCGTGTTGAATGCGTTTGAATTGATGAAAGCCATGATTTCTTCTGGCGCTGCAGGCGTGCATTGGGAAGATCAATTGGCATCCGTTAAAAAATGCGGCCACATGGGCGGCAAAGTCTTGGTACCAACCGTTGAAGCTTGCCAAAAACTGATCGCAGCACGTATGGCTGCTGACGTCATGGGTGTGCCAACGTTGGTGATTGCTCGTACAGACGCTGAGGCGGCCGACTTGTTGACTAGCGATTACGATGAGAACGACAAACCATTCTTGACAGGCGAGCGCACATCAGAAGGCTTCTACAAAACCAAAAAAGGTATTGACCAAGCTATTTCGCGCGCCATAGCTTACGCTCACTATGCTGACTTGGTGTGGTGCGAAACAGGTACGCCAGATTTGGAGTTTGCCAAGCAATTTGCTGACGCTGTACACAAAGTTCACCCAGGAAAAATGTTGGCCTACAACTGCTCACCTTCTTTCAACTGGAAGAAAAACTTGGACGACGCAACCATTGCCAAGTTCCAAAAAGAACTCGGCGCCATGGGTTACAAGTACCAGTTCATCACCTTGGCTGGTATCCACTCTATGTGGTACAACATGTTCGACTTGGCACAAGACTACGTCGCACGCGGCATGACCGCTTATGTTGAGAAAGTTCAAGAGCCAGAGTTTGCAGCACGTGACCGTGGTTACACCTTTGTATCTCATCAACAAGAAGTGGGTACAGGTTACTTCGATGAAGTGACAACTGTGATTCAAGGCGGCAAGTCAAGCGTGACAGCTTTGACCGGTTCTACCGAAGAAGAACAATTTCATTAATTTGAAAGCATGAAGCGCTGTGTCTGAAAAGGCGCAGCGGTTTATATGAAGCCCGCAAACCTGAAGCCTGTAAGCGTCAAGTTTGCGGGCTTTTTTGTCGTTTACTTTTCCCTGTTTTGATCAAAACATGGCAGCGATTTTTGAGTCGGTTTAAATTTATGCATACTTTGCATACATAACCATCGTAAACCCTGATGAGCGGGCGAGTTATTGGCATGTATATTTCGGGAGTTCCTTGGCTGCATCAAAGGAAGTTGCACAACAACGGTGCGTTTCTTGCTTGCAAACCATTCAAACGTAGATTGAATATTATTTTTTTGGAGACTATTGAATGAAGTTTACTCAACTCAAAGCAGCTGCACTGACCTTGGCAGCCGTCGGCACTTTATTGGCGCTACCAGCACAAGCTGGAAAGACGTTGGACGGTATCAAATCTCGCGGTCAAGTGATCTGCGGCGTTAATACTGGTTTGGCTGGTTTTGCAGCTGCTGATTCAGCTGGCAAATGGTCTGGTTTAGATGTGGATGTTTGCCGCGCATTGGCAGCCGCAGTGTTGAAAGACCCTGAAAAAATCAAATACGTGCCATTGAATGCACAGCAGCGTTTCACGGCTTTGCAATCTGGCGAAGTTGATATTTTGGCGCGTAACACTACCTTTACCTTGACCCGTGATGCATCACTCGGCTTGAGTGCAACAGTCACTAATTACTATGATGGCCAAGGCTTCATGGTGCCAGTGAAGAGCAAAATCAAAAATGCCAAGCAACTCAAAGGTCAAACGGTTTGCGTGCAGTCTGGTACGACCACTGAAAAAAATCTGACCGATTATTCCAAAGCCAATGGCTTAGGCATCAAGCCGGTGGTGTTTGAAAAACTAGAAGCCGCTGAAAACGCCTACTTCACAGGCCGTTGTATTGCTTACACAACAGATGCTTCTGGTTTGTCATCAACACGCAGCAAAGTTGCTAAAGATCCGAAAGAGCATCTGATCCTTCCAGATTTGATTTCTAAAGAGCCTTTAGGCCCTATGGTCCGTCGCGGCGATGACGAATGGTTTGCTATTGTTAAATGGGTCATGTACGGCTTGCTCGAAGCTGAAGAATACGGCGTGAAACAAAGCAATGTTGATCAGATGATGTCTAGTGCTGACCCCGTTGTGCAGCGTTTGCTGGGTGCTGGTAATGAAGATACCGGTAAGCTGCTTGGGTTGGATAAAGAGTGGTTGGCTCGCGCCATCAAAGCAACCGGCAACTACGGTGAAAGCTTTGAGCGTAACGTTGGTCCTAACTCTGCTTTGGGTCTGCCACGTGGTTTGAACAACTTGTGGAACAAAGGCGGTTTGATGTACGCCTACCCAGTTCGTTAAGTTAGAACAAATCATGCTGCTGCAGGTGCAAATTTTATTTAAAATTTTGCATTAACAGCAGCATTTTTTTCAGCGTTTTCAACGTTAAGACTGAATTCCATTTTCTGATGCATAAAGTCAATTTCAAGAACACAAGTCTATGACTACCAAATCCCCGCCGAAAAAGAAAAACTGGTCTTGGCGCAGCCAAGCCTTCCGAGGTTTGGTTTATCAAGTCGTCGCGATAGGTTTGATTGCGGCTGTCGTGTGGTTCTTGGCACACAACACGCTCTACAACATGAAGATGCGGGGCATCCAAAGCGGTTTTGACTTTTTAACAGGCCCAGCCGGTTTTGATATTGGCGAGAGTTTATTTGCTTTTGATTCTGCTCAACCTTATTGGCAAGCGTTTTTAGTGGGTTTGTCCAACACATTGCGCGTTGCAGTTGTGGGCATTATTTTGACTACGATATTGGGTACCTTGCTCGGTGTTGGGCGGTTTTCTCGCAATGCATTGGTGCGTGGCATGTGTTATGCCTACGTCGAGTTTTTCCGTAATGTGCCAGTGTTGCTGCAGCTTTTGATGTGGTATTTGTTTTTTACTGAGGCGCTACCCGCCGCGACAGATGCATGGAAAGCTGGCCCTTTCTTTTTGAGCAAAGGCGGTTTGAGTTTTCCAATTCCAGTCTGGGCGACGGGTCACTTATGGGCTTTGGTTGGTTTGATAGCAGGCGTCGTTCTGGCTATTTTTTATCGAAAATGGGCTGTTAAAAAATTTGAAGCAACTGGGCAGCTTAAAAGCATGTTTTGGGCGCCTCTCGGTATTTGCCTTGGTGTTGGTTTGTTGGGCTGGCTGGTTGGGGGAGCCCCAACAGCCTTTGACATACCCAAAAAAGGCGAATTTGCCATTGAAAATGGTGGATCATTAACGCCTGAGTTTTTGTCTGTTCTTTTAGGGTTAACCGTTTACACCGCAGCTTTTGTCGCTGAAGTGGTGCGTTCAGGCATTCAGTCGGTGGCACGTGGACAAGGCGAAGCAGCTGCTGCTTTAGGATTGAATCCAAATCAAACGATGCGCTTGGTTATGTTGCCGCAAGCACTCCGCGTCATCATCCCACCCATGACAAACCAGTTTTTGAACCTCACCAAAAACTCATCTTTGGCAGTAGCCATCGGCTACCCAGATGTCGTGTCAATTGCCAATACAGCTTTGAACCAAACTGGGCGAGCGGTAGAGTGCATTGCCATTGTGATGCTGGTTTATATGACCACCTCTTTGAGCACTTCATTCTTGATGAATTGGTACAACACGCGCTCAGCGATCAAAGAGCGTTGATCTGACGTGGACACTGATAACACCATGATTGCATATACTTTCCAGCCTATTGAGCCGCGACCTGCACCTGTTCAGTCTGCTGGCCCTATCGCGTGGATACGCTCCAATCTCTTCGGCGATTTAGCAACATCATTGATGACCGTGATTATTGGCGGAGTGTTGCTTTACGTGATCCCCCAGTTCCTGAGTTGGGCTATCTTCAGAGCATCATGGGTACCTAATTTTGATGCCTGTCGGGTCGACGGTGTAGGTGCTTGCTGGGGGGTTGTGGCTGAAAAATACAGAATCATTTTGTTTGGCCGCTACCCGTTTGAGGAGCAATGGCGCCCTTTGATTGCTACGATTTTGATGTTGGGCCTCCTAATCGCCAGTTGTAGCCGTGCCTTCTGGCGACCTGCGCTAGCATTGCTTTGGGTGCTCGTCCTCGCTTTGTTTTTTACACTGATGTACGGTAATGTGTTCGGTTTAACCAAAGTCGAAACAGACCGTTGGGGCGGTTTGCCACTGACGATTTTGTTATCTACTTTATCTATCGTGATGGCGTTCCCAATAGCACTAGGTGTCGCATTGGGGCGGCGCTCTAACTTACCAGCCATACGCACTTTTTGTACTATTTATGTCGAATTGATTCGTGGTGTGCCATTGATTTCAGTCTTGTTTATGGCGTCCTTCATGTTTCCATTGTTCATGCCCCAAGGCTTCAATATCGACGTGCTGATTCGCGTCTTGGTAGGTATCACCTTATTTGCTGCCGCTTACATGGCCGAGGTGATTCGTGGCGGTTTACAAGCCATTCCAAAAGGCCAAATCGAGGCTGCAGCCACGCTTGGTTTGTCTTACTGGCAAACGCAGGGCAAGATTGTGCTGCCTCAGGCCTTGGCGATGGTGGTACCTAGCATCATGAACAACTTTATCTCAACCTTTAAAGACACATCGTTGGTCACGATTGTGAGTTTGTATGAACTCACTGGCGCTTTGTCTTTGGCTTTGAATTCAGATTCAGACTGGCGACCTTTCAAAATTGAGGGTTATCTTTTTATAGCCATGATCTACTTCATTTTTTGTTTTTCTATGTCCCGTTACAGCATTTGGGTGGAAAAGCAGGTCAACAAAGGCAAACAGCGCTAATTTTTTTCGTCAAGCCCTTTTTTGCTTGATTGCTTCACTTCATTTAAACATTACATTCACAGCTCATCATGTCAGAACCCATCATCAAATTCGACAAAGTCAATAAGTGGTACGGCAACAATTTTCATGTGCTGCGGGATATTGACCTCAGTGTGACACCGGGTGAACGTATTGTGATTTGCGGGCCGTCTGGCTCAGGTAAATCTACCTTGATTCGCTGTATCAACCGGCTTGAGGAATACCAAGAAGGACATTTGTTTGTCGATGGCGTAGAGGTTGCTGACGATGTGAAAGCCATAGACGACATTCGCAAGAAAGTAGGCATGGTATTTCAGCAGTTCAACCTGTTTCCGCATTTGACGGTTTTAGAGAACTTGACCTTGTCCCCAATGTGGGTTGGCAAAATGCCAAAAAAGGAAGCTGAAGAAAAAGCCATGATTCAGCTCAAGCGTGTGCGTATTGCCGAACAAGCTGACAAATATCCGTTGCAACTCTCGGGTGGTCAGCAACAGCGCGTTGCCATTGCCCGTGCACTGTGCCTGAAGCCCAAAATCATGCTGTTTGACGAGCCAACTTCAGCGCTTGACCCAGAAATGATCAAAGAGGTGCTGGATGTGATGGTGGAAATGGCCAGTCAAGGCATCACCATGTTATGCGTGACGCATGAAATGGGGTTTGCCAAGGCGGTGGCTGACCGTGTGATTTTCATGGATCAAGGTCAAATTGTTGAACAAAACAACCCGCATGACTTCTTCAACAATCCGCAAAACGAGCGCAGCAAAGATTTCTTATCGAAAATCTTGGGTCATTAATTGGCGAAGGCAGGGTGCTGCAACTTCCAAACTTTGTAGCTGCATAAAAATGCCATAAAACTTGTAGCAATAGAGGCATAAAATACGCCGGCTAAGCCGTATTTAGAGCTAATAAGGCCGCCTGTTAAGCCACCTAAAACCCCCGGAAATCCGTAACCAATGACGGTGTAGAGCGCTTGACCTCTGCCGCGCAGTCTGCCAGGAAAGTGGTGTGAGAGCAGGGCGATGCAAACCGTGTGGTGCGCAGCAAATGTAGCGGCGTGCAGCATTTGAGCCACCACCAGTAAAACAATGACTGAAGCGCTGGTTGCGGTGATGCCCATACGCAGCACCATGATGGCGGAGCAAACCATGAGCCAAGCGGTAAGGCTCAATTTTGGTAGCCAACGACTTTGGTTGAAAAACCAAAAAATCTCCACGATCACCGAAACTGCCCACAGGATGCCAATGGTAGATTTGCTGTAGCCCAATGAATCAAGGTAGAGCGAAAAAAACACGTAAATGCCAATATGTGACAGCACATGAAAGAACAAAGCCGCAAAAAACCATTGCACTGGACGTTGTAGCAAAATTGGCCAAATAGGTAGCTTCTCATCATGCGCTGGGACAGCTTCTTTCAAATTCGGTAGCATCCAAACACTGATGGCCACTGCCAACATGGTCAACACCGTCCAAGCGGGGAAGCCTTGCATGCCAAATTGTTCAAACTATATACCTGCCGCCAAGACAGTGACTAAAAACCCCACTGACCCACATAAACGCACGCGGCCGTAACGTTTTGCATCAAAAGCGCCACCTTGGCTGACCAAATGCGCCAAAGCTGCTTCGCTCATAGGCATCATGGCGCTGGTGTGGGTAAACATCACCAACAGCACGATGGCTAGCCACCAAGAGCCATAGTTAAACCACAAACCAAAAGAAACGATGAGTGCCATACTGGCACCGTAACGGAGAAGTTTGACACGTTCTCCTGTGTGGTCACTCAGCCACCCCCAGCCGTAAGGCGCGAACAAGCGTGTTGCCGCTTGAATGGATGTGAGTAAGCTGATGGCAAATATGCCCAGCCCCATATCCTTCAGCCACAATGGTAGATATGGATTAAAAAATCCGATATGCGCAAAGTAACTGGCAGAGAGCGCTGCGAACGGGAAGAGTTGCCGCGTCGTAGACGGCTGCGATGTCTGCTCGGC
Organism: Polaromonas sp.; assembly: GCA_043775055.1. Taxonomy (GTDB): domain Bacteria; phylum Pseudomonadota; class Gammaproteobacteria; order Burkholderiales; family Burkholderiaceae_C; genus Aalborgiella. Next base: position 2,444 of record JAYVSU010000004.1, on the reverse strand, counting down.
TCTTGATGCGCTCAAGCTTGTGCCGCTATAGGTGCAGTGGCCACAGTCACATCACCACATTGGGCGCGTTGCCGCAAAGCATGTTCTATGACAACCAGCGCCAGCATGGCCTCAGCAATGGGGGTCGCACGGATGCCCACACAAGGGTCGTGACGACCTTTAGTAATGACTTCTGCCGATTTGCCCTCTAAATCAATCGATTCACGCGGTGACAAAATCGAACTGGTCGGTTTGATGGCAATCGATATTTCTAGGTCTTGACCTGTGGAGATACCGCCTAATACGCCCCCCGCGTTGTTCGATTTGAAGCCTTGCGGCGACAGCGAGTCACCGTGCGTGGTACCCCGTTGCGTGACAGATGCAAAACCAGCGCCAATCTCAACGCCCTTGACGGCATTTATGCCCATCATGGCGTAAGCGATGTCAGCATCCATTTTGTCAAACAAAGGCTCACCCAAGCCTACTGGAACATGGTTGGCGCTAATTCGAAGCCGTGCTCCGCACGAATCGCCAGACTTGCGTAGCGCTTCCAAGTAGTCTTCAATATGAGCTACATCTGCAGTTGGTGCAAAAAATGGGTTGTTCGGTACATGTTCCCAAGATTCAAACGGGACCACCACATCGCCAATTTGCGTCATACAGCCACGAAATACGGTGCCGTACTGCTGAGCAAGCCATTTTTTAGCGACTGCGCCTGCTGCAACCATGGGTGCCGTGAGGCGTGCAGATGAACGACCGCCACCACGCGGGTCGCGTAGTCCATATTTATGCAAATAGGTGTAATCTGCATGGCCAGGCCGGAAAGTTTGCAGGATGTTGCCGTAGTCTTTACTGCGTTGATCGGTGTTTTTAATCAACAGGCAGATCGGCGTCCCAGTAGTTTTGCCTTCATAGACGCCGCTTAGAATTTCAACAGCATCAGGCTCATTGCGTTGTGTTACAAATTTGGAGGTGCCGGGACGACGGCGGTCTAAATCGGGCTGAATATCAGCTTCACTGAGGAGCATGCCGGGAGGGCAACCATCAATGATGCAGCCAATGGCTGGGCCGTGGGATTCACCAAAGTTGGTGACTGCGAAAAGGGTTCCGAAGGTATTGCCTGACATATTGTTATAGATTTTAAGCGCAATGCCGAAGAAGCCGCTAAATTTTGCAGTACAATTACTTTATGGCGGAGTGTGGCGCAGCCTGGTAGCGCACCTGGTTTGGGACCAGGGGGTCCAAGGTTCGAATCCTTGTACTCCGACCAAAAAAACATTAAGGGTTAGAAGCAGTTTTTGCTTCTAACCCTTCTTTGTTTTCAGCCCATTACTCCTATAAACTGACTCCAAATGAGTCATTCCTCTACGCCGCAGCACAATTCCGACCACCTTACCTCTTATTTTTTGAGTGGTAACGCCATCCGTAGCCGCAGCGTCAGTGATGTCGTTTTAATGGGGAATCTCAACGTTCCACTGCCTTCTGTTCGCCTCATCGCCGATTGGGAAAGAGAAATTTTGCGCCTAGGCCTAGAACCTGGAGACGTTGAGCCAATGCCGTTGGTGCGCACCCAAGCACGTTGGCCTGATTACGTGAAGTGCGTACAAGCCGCTTCAGATTGGGTGCAGACACTCGGACTACCTGCATTATCAAGCACCAGTAACGTGGCACTCATGGCTTGTCGGGGTGCGAAATACCACCATGATGCTGCACACTACGGTGGATCAGCCTTTTGCAACCTGTTTTTGAGCGAGGATCTGGGGTTGGATTTGCATTTCCCAGCCATCGGACTCAGAATTCCGCTCACTCGGGGCTTGGCTGTCATCTTCGATACCGGCCAACCGCATGCCGTTATTCAACGTGGCAGGAGCGGTTTTCATGCGGCAGATTTCGAATCTGCTCATGATTGCAACCAAGTATTTTTGTCATGGGAGCTCCCCATTGAAAATACCTATCTAGCGCGTTCGCTTGGAGTTGTCTTTGATATTGCTCCTGCAACTGCGTTGATGACAGATGAGGAGCATGTCTTGTTGAACGGTTCATCGGTCTTTGTGTGCTCGAATTCTGGCCTGTGGTGCCTGGTTGACACATCAGCGGGGTAGACCAATTTTTTACTCTCAAAGACAATTTCGAAAGTATTTTTGGCTGTAGCCGTCGTATTTATTGTATATATTGCTCTTAAATATATAGCAACTACAATTCGTGCTTAAATGCACAAGATTCCTTCATAACTCCCGTAACTTAGCCTTTCAATGGAAGCTTATGTCGCGAAAATGGCCGTTTGGTACAATAAGTCATAAAAGGAATGTGTATTCCTTTTTCTGTAAAAACGATAGCAAAATTCACAGAAAATTCAAAGCAGTCCGTAGCTCAGTTGGATAGAGCATCAGCCTTCTAAGCTGAGGGTCGTGGGTTCGATCCCCTCCGGACTGACCAAAGAAACATTTAAAATCAATGACTTAAAG
>JAYVSU010000003.1:0-6113 GCA_043775055.1 Polaromonas sp. | reverse complement strand
ATCCAATGAATACGCCGGCAAAGTGCCATTTTTGCCTGTATTTTGAGTAAATCGCAGTATTTCAGCCCCCGCCAAGGCGTCTGCCACCCGTTGGTCATGGGTGGCCACCACCAAGGTCGCATTGCTACGCTTGGCATTGGTTTGCAACAAATGCAGGGCAAATTCTGCCGACCTGTCGTCCAAACTCGCCGTGGGCTCGTCTGCAAGGATGATTTTGGGTGACAGCAACACCGCACGCGCCAGAGCTACACGCTGCGCCTGCCCACCTGAGAGCTGGGATGGTTTGCGATACGCCAAGTCAACCACGCCCAGTGCGTCTAAAGTCGCCAAAATATGCGCTTTAGTCTCGGCGTTTTCATGGATGCCCGCAGCAAAATAGGCCAACGACAGGTTTCCAGCCACCGTCAAAGCCTCACTTAAATGCAGTTTTTGCGGCAAAAACCCCAGGTTTTTCGCTCGCCAAGCGTCTCGGGCAGCGTTTGATAGACCGTTTAAAGACTGACCCGCTACCGACAACACGCCACTTTGAGAGCCTTGTAAAGTTAACAAACCTGCAATCAGCGCCAACCATGTCGATTTACCTGAGCCAGAGTTGCCACGCAACACCAGCGTGCCACTTTGGCGCAGTTGCACGTCAGGAAACGACAAAGTCGTCCCTTTGGGGTAGGTGTAGGTGAGGTGCTGTGTATGGATCATGGACGGTAACCAATAGTAGAGGCATTATTGTCTTTTAAGTTCAAGACAAACTGAAAAAACACACGACCTGAGTCTCCCCTGCACAACATGCGCACCAAGCTCGTTAAATTGACACGTTATTTGATACAAGCTAGAACGCAAATGGAATCAGCCAATCCGCCCTAGCGCGGCTGTGTTGCACGATATCCGCATTCAGGCTGTCGTTTGCATCCAGTCGTGCCTGAGCTTCAACACGCGTCATGCCCCAAGCGGCCATGTGGCGTTGGATCAAACGCTCTAAAGCGACCTCAAGCGGTACATCCAAATACCAGCACTCGTCTAGCAAACAAGTCAAGTTCCAGTTGTGGTCAGCGTGTAGCAAATACAGGCCTTCCAAAATCACCAAACGTGTATGTGCACCAACAATAAGAGCATCATCCACGGGGTCGCCCACACCATGCTCAAAACTTGGCCACGTCAGTGCCGCGTCGTCAGAGTCGACAGCTACATTTCGCACCTTCTGCAAGCGCACATGCAAGGCTGTTGGATCAAACGTCCACGGAGAACCTCGGCGTGCCAGCGCCGCTGCGGGGTCAGGAAACTGCCCTAACTGAGCTTTGGTGAGATGGAAGCCGCCATCCCCAATGGCTGCGCCACGTCGGCACCTAGCGCGGCATTCACGGCATCAGCCCATTGAGCGGCCATGGTACTTTTGCCAGAACCTGGCAAGCCAACAAGACCGACCACGACACGACGCTGGCTATTTTGTTGCAACAAACCAAGCAGCCTATCGACAGGTTGTACCAATTCGGGCAACAAAGAGCCAACTCTCACTTAGGTTTAGTTTTAGTTTTGACGTTTACGTTTGCTTGTACCTTTGCTTTTACTTTGAGGCTCAGACAGCTTGTTACGTACCTGATTGTAGGTGGTCCAAGCGCCCCACAAGCGGCCACCCCACACCAAGACGGCGCGCTTAGGCAAAACGAGGGTTAAAACCAAGCCAGCAGCCAGCGGCAATACGGGATGAGCAGACGCCCATTTGGCACCGCTTCGCAACTTATCCGCCATGGCGAGCGGTTTTTTCAGGTTTTGAGTTTCTTGCGCAACGGATGAACGCAATTCTGCACTGCGCACCAACAAATGTTTTTGCTTTGTAATGGGGGTTTTTTTAGTCATCGCGTGCCATCTCGCATCTCTGCATTCAAATTCGCTTGGTCACGCTTTATTTCGTCCAAACTGGCATCAAACATGCCTTGTGCCGTGCGATTGCTGAGTTTGTTGCGCGCATAACGCAACATTAACAATCCAGCGATGAGAAATATCGCCATCAAGCCACCCGTCGCCGCCAAACGGTAGCCTTCCCAAAACAACAGGATGATAAAGCCACACATCAGCACCAAACCCAGCGCCACAACCACCAAGGCCACAGCGCCCCACAGCAAGCCATCAAAGACACGACGCTTCTCAAGCTCAACTTCAGTGCCCAACAATTGCAGCCGCACCTGCGCCATTTGCAGTACCGTCGCCAGCAGACGGCTCAAAGAAGCAAAAAGCCCGCTCTCTTGGATGGGATCACGCATATGGTTTGTTATTCAGCGCAGCGCTTAGCGTCTGGCCACCAACATGCCCACCACCAAACCAATGCCCGCAGCTACGCCAATCGATTGCCATGGGTTCTCATGCACAAACTCATCGGCAGCATCACCCGCTTCTCGCGCCCTGTCCATTGCCGCCGCTTGCAAACGCATTAAATCGTCTTTGGCTTGGTTCATGCGGTCTTTAACCCGACCACGCAAACTGGCAGCACCATCGCCGGCCTCATCAGCCGTCATACGCAGCAACTCTTCCGCGTCGGAAATAACCGTACGCAGCTCGCTGATCAATTTGTCTTTGTTTGCCCAAGTGAAACTGGTCATGATGAACCCCTTTATGAATTAAAAACGCAAATACTCATATATACGATGTACAAGCTTTTATCATATGCTTTTAGCTTGGGTAGATGTTGATGAAAATCAAGCTACACCGCACATAATCTCAACATGGACGCTAAAAAAATTATCCGTGATGCAGTCACGCATGTCGAGCAGTTACGGCTAGCCGCAGCCGGCAAACCCGAATTGTCACAAGCTGTAAGTAAAATCAAGGCTTTTCAGGCCAGTCGCTTCAATGGTACATATTTTGATTTACTGCGCACCACGCAATACAAGCCCGCCACATTGTTCTTTTTAGAAGAGCTTTACAGCGAAAAAGACTACTCTGACCGTGATGCACAGTTTTCACGTATCGCAGGCACCTTGGAGCGGCTTTTCCCCAAGCAAGTGGTACAAACCGCTGTGGCTTTGGCCCAGCTACACAGCTTGACCGAAGAGTTGGATTTGGCTATGGCGCAGCAATGGCTGCTGACGCCAGACCCGCAACCCAGCCGACGTTACGTGACAACGTGGAAAACCGTTGGCCGCCGTGCAGACCGTGTCGCGCAACTCAAAGGTGCATTGAGCGTAGGCCAAGAACTGGTGGTTTTAACGCACACGCCAGGCCTGCGCATGGCGCTCAAAATGATGCGCCGCCCAGCTAAGTTAGCGGGCATGGCGGCTTTGCAGCACTTCTTAGAACTGGGTTTTGACACTTTTGCAGCGATGGGCAACAAGTCGGCCAAGAGCCAGTCTGAAGGCACAGACTATTTTCTCAGCACCATCAAGAAGCGCGAATCCGCTTTGATTGACCTTCTGTTTGATGCACCTGCTACAGCCTGTGAGGCTGAAATTACAACCCTACTTCATTCGTAACGCAAGGCCTGAATCGGCAGCAGCTTAGATGCTTTGTGCGCTGGGTAAAAACCAAAAAATATCCCCACAAACGCTGAAAACCCAGTCGCTAAAAAGATGGACGTGAGCGTCATGCTGACTTGCCAGCCGGCAAATTGCCCGACCGCCCAAGTTGCAATAGCGCCAATCAGCACACCAATCGCGCCGCCAATCAGACTGAGCGTGACCGCTTCAATCAAAAATTGCGTCAAGATGTCTTTACCACGCGCGCCCACGGCCATGCGCAAGCCAATCTCGCGGGTGCGCTCGGTCACGCTGACCAGCATGATGTTCATGATGCCGATACCGCCAATCACCAAGCTAATACCTGCCACCGCAGCCAGCAGCATGGTCATGATTTGGCTAGAAGCTTCTTGAGCCTGCAAAATCTCAGTCAAGTTGCGGATGGTGAAAGGTTCATCGCCACCGGGCTGGACCTTCATGCGTTGGCGCAGCAAGTCTTTGATGTTTTCTTCAGCGACCTTCATGCTTTGGCCTTCTTTGACCTTGACGCTGATGGAGCCAATGCGTTTGAGCTTGCCGGCGTTTCCGCCTTGAATGCGGTTGCGGTAGGTCGAAATCGGCACAATCACAATATCGTCTTGGTCTTGACCGAGTGAATTTTGTCCTTTTTTACCTAACAAACCGATGATGGTGACGGGCACTTTTTTAACCCGAATCACTTGGTCCAAGGGGTCAGACTCACCAAACAACTGCGTCGCCACCGTTTGGCCAATCATGGCAACCTTGGCAGAGCCTTGAATTTCTGCCGCCTCAAAAGCGCGGCCAGAGGCCAGTGGCCATTCCCGCGCCTCCAAATAATCGTTGGTGCCACCCATGATGCTGGTGCTCCAATTGGTGTTACCCGCAATCACTTGCGCACCGGTACGCATGGAGGGAGCTGCCACCTGCACTTCAGGCACATCGCGCGCAATCGCTACCGCATCGTCTTCCGACAAACCCTGCCCTGTGGACGCACCGAGCCGCACGCCGCCCTGAGTCAAACCACCCGGCATGACCAGCATGATGTTAGAGCCCAAGCCCTTCATCTGCTCTTGCACACGGTCTGTCGCGCCACGGCCCACTGCAATCATGGTGATGACCGCTGCTACGCCGATGATGATGCCCAGCATGGTCAAAATACTGCGCAAAGTGTTGGCAGCCAAAGCTCGCAGTGCAGACCTGAGCGCAGCAAAGAAATTCATACTGTTGCCTCCGACACGTCAGTTTTCAACTCATATTTACTCACATCTTCAATGATGTGCCCGTCTTTGAAAACGATTTTGCGCCGCGCCCACTCGGCAATATCTGCCTCGTGCGTCACGATAACGATGGTCATGCCTTGCTTGTTCAAATCTGTCAGCAGATTCATGATGTCTTCAGACGTTTGCGAATCCAATGCACCTGTTGGCTCATCCGCCAAAATGAGCTGTGGCTGGTTCACCAGTGCCCGCGCAATCGCCACCCGCTGCTGTTGGCCGCCTGATAACTCTGCCGGCGTGTGCTCAAAGCGTTCACCCAAACCAACTTGTTGCAAGGCATGCATAGCACGCTCTTTGCGCTCAACTGCTTTGATGCCGCCATAAACCATGGGCAACTCGACGTTTTCAAGTGCACTGGTTCGCGGCAATAGGTTGAACTGTTGGAAGACAAAACCAATACGCCGGTTGCGAATTGAAGCCAGCTGGTCTTGCGCCATGCCTTGCACCGGCTCATCAGCCAGTAAATATTCACCTGTGGTGGGCAAATCCAAACAGCCAAAAATATTCATCAAGGTCGATTTACCCGAGCCCGACGCGCCCATGATGGCGACAAAATCGCCTTTGGCGATGTCGAGTGACACACCGCGCAAGGCATGCACCGTTTGGTCGCCCATAGTGTAGGTTTTGGTCAGATTCCGCGCTTGAATCAGCGCCTGTTCTGGATGCGAGGTAGACGACATAAGGTTTGAGGATGTTGTCTTAAAACGCCATGCGTGGGCCAGCTGGCGCAGCGGGCTTAGCACCGGAGCCAGAAGTTGCACCCGTGTTGACGGTGCCAATAATGACAAGTGCACCTTCTGCCAACGCGGCGGCATCAGGGGAATTTGGCGACACCATCAACTCCGTACTGCTGCCATCAGAAATGCCCAAACGCACGTTGTAAGCCCTCACTTTACCGTCTGCATCTTGCAAATAGATACGGCCCCGCGTGCTTTGACGGCTTGCGGCTTCAGCCACCAGTGCATCAAACTTAGGCTTTTGCTCTGCCGTCATCTGATCACGCAGTTTGGCCCGAATCTCTGTGGTGATGCGCTCCCGTGCTTTGGCGCGCTCTTCTTGCGGCAAATCGCGCAGTGTCATCATCTTCGGTCGCGCTTCTGCGTAGATGGCATCAACTTTTTCAACCTGCGCCGCACTCAAAGCCAGCTCAGCCACCAGACGGTTTCGGAACTGAGTAGCTGGGTTGTTACCGCCGGCATCTGCAGTACCCACTGCAGGAGCAACTGAAGTCGCTGGTGCTGCAGCGGACGCTGTCGGTGCAGCACCAGCAGGTTTAGAAACACCATTTTCGAGCTGTTTTTTGGCTGTAGCCGACATATTTATTTGATTATTAGCTACTGATTTTGTAGCATCTTGATTGTTTGATGCATTG
>JAYVSU010000002.1:0-7912 GCA_043775055.1 Polaromonas sp. | reverse complement strand
GCGATTTACGTTCAACCATGTGTTGTGGCTATCCTCGCGATGTACAACCCAAAAAATGCCTTGAAAACCCGGCTCAAAGGGGTGGTGCGGCTGGCGGGGATCGAACCCACGACCCTTGGCTTCGGAGGCCAATACTCTATCCACTGAGCTACAGCCGCATTGTGTGGTGTATTGTAGAGGTTTGTAAGTTCAACACAGCCGCGCCTCCCTTATAATTATTGGTTAATCCCTATAGCCACTTTTTTGCAGATTTTAAGAACACCATGAGCAATCAACACGAAGAAGACCACACAGGCCCCGTTAAAACACCTAAGCAGATGCTGCAATTGGTTTTTTTCTCGTTTGTGATTCCTATTTTCATCATCATCGGACTGGTCTATTACGTTGTCTCAGGTGCAAAACCGGCCAGCGCAAACATCAAAGCGGATGTCACACAAACAGACTTGAGCGGTTTAACAGATGCCGACCGTGAGAAGGCTTTGGCTGTTCGCATTCAAAAAGTCGGCATGATTGAGATTCGTGATGCCAACCGCGCTGCTAAAACGGGCGAAGAAGTGTTCAAAGCGCAATGTACCGCTTGCCACACCAGTGGCGCTGCAGGTGCACCAAAGTTTGGCGATGCTGGCGCTTGGGGCCCACGAATCAAAACTGGTTACGAAGCTTTGGTGAACTCTGCACTCAAAGGCAAAAATGCCATGGGTGCACAGGGTGGTGGTGATTTTGATGACTTTGAAATCGGTCGTGCCGTGGCTTACATGGCCAATGCCGGCGGCGCTAAGTTTGCAGAGCCTGTCAAAGCTGCGGCGCCTGCTGCTGATGCCGCTGCCGCACCCGTGGCTGCCAAATAATTCGCCAATCATTCAAGCAATGGCGGCGTAGATGCCGTGATTGCGCAAAAAGCCGCTAAGATCTGATTTTAGCGGCTTTTTTAATGTATTTTTGCCTGTAGCCGGCGTATTTAATCAATAGCTTGCTATATTTTTAATAGCAAATATTCAATTCAAGTGGCTAGTTTTGCGCCAAACTGAACGCCTTTGGGCTACGCACATAGCCAAAACGAATGGGCAAGTCTGCCGTCTTCACTTCTTCAGGTACCCACAGACCTTGCTCAATCGCATCGGCGGCGTAACCCATGTCTTGGGTGTGCACGAGGCCGAAGCCGATGGACGCCTCAAGGTACAGACGGCCATGCTCGTCAAGCACACAGCGCTGCAAACGGGCGCGCTCACCGGTGTGGGCATGCACAATGAAGTCAGCACTCACTCTCCAAACAAATGGCGTGGCTTCTAACTCTACGTAAACGCGCTGGGGGCCATTTTGAAAAAACCATTGTCCTTTGGCCGTGCCTTGAGCGCTGTCATCGCAGCTGTAATTGCGTTGGATAAAGTCGATCAGCTTTTCATGTTTGAGCAGTGACCCCTTGGATTGTGAGAAGGTGCCTGCCGCTTGCACGCGGTCGTCGCGCATGTACCAGTTGCCGCGCGCATCCAAACCCAACCAGCCGTAGCAGTGGGGCACGTTGGGCCATTTGGCCATGGCTTGCTTAACTATGTCATCCATCGATGTTGTCCATCTTATTTGTCATTCTTCTGAATTATCCGCCGCTTTATCGCCACCTGTGTTGGACGGGTTAAATGTGTCCCGCCAACCAATCTGCCACCGCCTCGGGCATGGCTTGCACCTGTGCGGGAAAGCGCCCATGCGGGTAGCCGACATGGCCGCCGTGGGCGGTATGCCAGAGGGTCACATGGCGGCCAACTTCGCCCATTTGTGGCAACGACTGTGGGGGGATGAAGGGGTCGTTGATAGCGTTCAAAGCCAGCGCTGGCAGTTTGATGCGGTGCATGTGCGGTTTGGCGGAGGCGCGTTGCCAATAGTCTTCGGTGTTTTTAAAGCCGTGTACGGGTGCGGTGAAGACGTTGTCAAACTCATACAAATCGCGGCTGGCCAGTAATTTTTGCGCATCAAACAAGCCGGGGTTGAGCTGCAAACGCGCCAGGGCTTTGGGTTTCATGCTGTTTAAAAACATGCGGGTGTAGACCAAGCGGTTAAATCCCTGCCCAATGGCGCGGCCACTGGCGGCCAAGTCCAAAGGCGAGCAGACCGAGGCCACGGCTGACACGGTTTGCGCGGCAGACTCGCCTGCCTCTTGCGCCCAGCGCATCAGCGCGTTGCCGCCCAAAGAGATGCCCACGGCGATGACAGGGCCACCGCCAGCGTGGCTATGCGCGGAACGTAATTTGCCCAGCATCCAGCCGATCTCTTCGTAATCGCCCGAATGGTAGGCACGCGGGGCGCGGTTGATCTCGCCGCTGCAACCGCGAAAATGCGGCACAGCGTAGTCCCAGCCGCGTTGCCGCGCCACTTGCGCAAAAGCCAGCGCGTAATGGCTGGTCGACGAGCCTTCTAAGCCATGAAACAAGGCGAGTAAGGGTCTTGTTGAGGCGTTTTGAGTTTGTTCGGAAGCGGAGGGCTGAACTTGAGGCGCTTGGGCATAGTCAACGTCAATAAAGTCGTGGTCAGGCGTCGCCCAGCGGACCCGCTCGTAGACGGTGGCATGTGCGCTGTTTGACGCCAATGAGCGTGCACTGACCACGGCGGGCCAAATCGTTTGCAAATTACCACCAGGGAGCCAGTTAGGCGCTATATATTTCATAGCTAACATTATAATAAATACGCCGGCTACAGCCAAATTTAAGGTTATTTAAGTGCTTTTACGTATGTTTAACGCGGCCAATGACCCGCAAACTTCATGTCGCAACTTTGCAAAGACTTGATATTTCCGGTTAAAAATCACTATTTTGGAGCAGCTTTTGTGCTACTGTACCGCTTTTGACGGCTCTAGACAGCATGAAGCGGCGCTAGAGTATCTATAGCTAACCTAAGGAACACCCATGAAACGCTGGCTACTCATCATTTCTGCTTTGATCACCTCTGCCGCTTTGACCGGTTGTGGCTACAACGACTTCCAATCTTTGGACGAATCGTCCAAAAGTGCGTGGAGCGAGGTGCTGAACCAGTACCAACGCCGTGCCGATTTGGTGCCCAACATTGTGGCCACCGTCAAAGGCGAAGCTAATTTTGAGCAAGAAACACTGACCAAGGTGATTGAGGCGCGCTCTAGAGCGACGGCTATTCAAGTCACACCCGAGTTGCTGAATAACCCTGAGGCGATGAAGAAGTTCCAGGCCGCGCAAGGCGAGCTGGGCAGTGCGTTGTCCCGCTTGATGGCGGTGAGCGAGGCATACCCCAACCTCAAGTCCAACCAAGGTTTTAGCGACCTGCGCGTCCAGTTAGAAGGCACCGAGAACCGCATCACCGTGGCACGCAACCGCTATATCAAGACGATTCAAGAGTACAACGTTTTGGCGCGCAGCTTCCCAAGCAACCTCACGGCCATGGTCTTTGGTTACAAGCCCAAAGCTAGTTTTGCGGTTGAGAACGAAGCCGCTATTGCCAAACCACCTACCGTTGATTTCGGCAAAAAGTAAACCAAGCCAAGCACTGCATTGTTTTTTGTGAATCTTTTGCCACGAACGTCGCGTCAATGGGCGGCAGCAACATGTTTGGCAGCGGCCAGCATGGTGGCTGCGCTCTTCTCGCCATCAGCTTTAGCGCAAGACGTTCAGGCTGTTCCAGCGCTGACGGGGCATGTGGTCGACAAAACGGGAACGCTAGATTCGGCCCAAAAATCTGCGCTCGAGGCCAAACTCGTCGCTTTAGAAGCCGCCAAAGGCTCGCAAGTGGTGGTCTTGATCGTGCCAACCGTGCAACCCGAGGACATTTCAAGCTACGCCAACCGCGTGGCCAATGTCTGGAAGATTGGCCGCAAAGACGTGGGCGATGGTGTGCTGTTGGTGGTTGCTAAACAAGACCGCAAGTTGCGCATTGAAGTCGCCAAAACGCTGGAAGGTGCCATCCCTGACTTGGCCGCCAAACGCATTATCGACCAAGCCATCACGCCAAGCTTTAAAACGGGTGATTACGCAGGCGGTATATCTGCCGGCGTCGACCAAATCACGGCGCGCATCAAAGGCGAAGCTTTGCCTGATGTAGCTGCTAGCAACGACAACCCGTTGGCTGGCCTTGATTTCAATTGGATGGACATTGCAATCTTTTTGTTTTTTGCGGTGCCGATTGGCGGCGCTATCGCCAAAAGTATTTTTGGACAAAAACTGGGCTCACTGGTCACGGGCGGTGCTGTCGGTACGCTGGCATTTGTGGTGACCACGAGCTTGGTTGTGTCAGGTATAGCCGGTGTACTAGCATTGCTTTTCGCACTCTTCTCCTCGGGCGTTTCTTCTGGCCTACCGCGTGGACGCGGTGGTTTTGGAGGAGGCGGCTTTGGTGGCGGAGGTGGTGGATTCAGCGGTGGCGGCGGGTTCAGCTCAGGCGGTGGCGGCGACTTCGGCGGCGGCGGCGCCTCTGGCAATTGGTAAGAAAATTGGTAAATAGGTAAGCTGCAAATCAACATGTTCAAACGCATCTTCACCCTTTTCAAGCATCGCTGGTTTGACGCATCAGACACGCGACGCGCCATTCCTGCAGACATGTCTAAACGATTGATGCAGCGCGTAACCGCCAGTGAGCAACGCCATAGCGGTGAAATCCGTATTTGCGTTGAAGCGGGTTTGCCGAGTAGCTACCTATGGCGGCATATTTGGCACAAAACACCTTTACGCAGCACCATTCGTGAGCGCGCTGTGATGATGTACAGCAAGCTCCACGTCTGGGATACTGAAAACAACAATGGCGTCTTGATTTACTTACTTTTAGCAGAGCATGCCATCGAGCTGGTGGCTGACCGTGGTTTGAACAAATATGTGAATCAGGCCGAATGGCAAGCCATGGTGCAGCGCTTGGGCAAAACTTTGCATGAAGGCCGCTTTGAAGATGGTTTGACTCAGGCGCTGGAAGAAGTGTCGGCCCTGTTGGTGCAACACTATCCTCTACAAGCAGGGCGCGCACAGCATAATGAACTGTCAAATTCCCCAGTTCTCAGCTAAAGCTGTCTAGCTGTTTTTCAAACAAAAATGCCTCACTAAGTGAGGCATTTTAATGAGCGGTCTGTCACTTATTTGTTTTGACGGAATTTACGCAGCGCTGCAATTTGAGCGGCCATGGCAAACAACTCTGATTGTGCTTTAGCAATATCGAGCTCGCCTTTGGCGTTTTTCAAGGCCTCTTCAGCAGCAGCTTTGGCTTCATTGGCTTTCTCTTCGTCCAAATCTTTTCCGCGAATGGCCGTATCAGACAACACGGTCACGCAATTCGGTTGAACTTCAATGATGCCACCTGCCACGAAAATGAACTCTTCGGTGCCATCAGCCTTTTCAATGCGCACTGAGCCAGCTTTGATGCGAGAGATCAACGGCGTGTGACGTGGGTAAATACCCAACTCACCCGCTTCACCTGGCAAAGCCACAAACTTGGCTTCACCAGAGAAGATGGACTCTTCCGCACTTACCACATCAACATGAATGGTGTTCATGGCTTAAACCTTTTTGGCTTTTTCGAATGCTTCGTCGATTGTTCCGACCATGTAGAACGCTTGCTCTGGCAAGTGATCGCACTCGCCGTTCACAATCATCTTGAAACCACGGATGGTTTCAGCCAAAGGTACATACTTGCCTGGAGAGCCAGTAAACACCTCGGCTACATGGAACGGTTGGCTCAAGAAACGTTGAATCTTACGAGCACGAGCCACAGCCAGTTTGTCTTCAGGTGCCAAGTCGTCCATGCCCATGATCGCGATAATGTCGCGCAGTTCACGGTAACGCTGCAAGGTACCTTGCACAGCACGAGCTGTGTTGTAGTGGTCTTCGCCCACAACCAGAGGTGACAGCTGACGGCTGGTGGAATCCAAAGGATCAACCGCTGGGTAAATACCCAGAGAAGCGATGTCACGAGACAACACCACGGTGGAGTCCAAATGCGCAAAGGTTGTCGCTGGAGATGGATCGGTCAAGTCATCCGCTGGCACGTAAACGGCTTGGATGGAAGTGATAGAACCCACTTTGGTAGAGGTAATACGTTCTTGCAAACGGCCCATTTCTTCAGCCAGTGTTGGCTGGTAGCCCACTGCTGAAGGCATACGACCCAAGAGCGCTGATACTTCGGTACCGGCCAATGTGTAACGGTAGATGTTGTCAACGAAGAACAACACGTCTTTACCTTCGTCACGGAAAGATTCGGCAATGGTCAAACCCGTCAAGGCCACGCGCAAACGGTTGCCTGGTGGCTCATTCATCTGGCCATAAACCATCGCAACTTTTGAATTTTCCAGATTGTCCAAGTCGACAACCTTAGAGTCAGCCATCTCGTGGTAGAAGTCGTTACCCTCACGAGTACGCTCACCCACACCAGCAAACACGGACAAACCGCTGTGTGCTTTAGCGATGTTGTTGATCAGCTCCATCATGTTCACTGTCTTGCCCACACCAGCGCCACCGAACAAGCCGACTTTACCGCCCTTAGCAAACGGGCAAACCAAGTCAATCACCTTGATGCCGGTTTCCAGCAATTCTTGTGATGGGCTGAGTTCGTCGTAAGCTGGTGCTTTACGGTGGATAGATGCAGTCAATGTTGCAGCAACTGGGCCACGCTCGTCGATGGGCGCGCCAAGCACGTCCATGATGCGACCCAAAGTGGCTTTTCCAACAGGAACCATGATAGGTTGTTCTGTATTTTGCACCACCATGCCACGGCGCAAGCCATCGGATGAACCGAGCGCAATGGTACGCACAATGCCGTCACCCAACTGTTGCTGAACTTCCAACGTCAATGTTGAACCGTCCATTTTGAGGGCGTCATAAATTTTAGGCATTTGATTGCGTGGAAATTCCACGTCAACCACCGCGCCGATACACTGAACAATTTTGCCTTGGACTTGAGCCATTTTTTGCTCCAAAAAATTAATACAAAAACTGAATTACTTCAAATTACTACTTGTTGCTGCGTCAGAACGTGTCTTACGACACCGCTGCTGCACCAGAAACGATTTCAGACAGCTCTTTGGTAATCGCTGCTTGGCGTGTTTTGTTGTAAATCAACTTCAACTCCGCAATCACGTTACCCGCGTTGTCTGTTGCTGCTTTCATCGCCACCATTCGCGCTGCATGTTCTGAAGCAATGTTTTCTGCAACCGCTTGGTAAACCAAAGCTTCTGCATAACGCACCAACAAATCGTCAATCACAGCTTGTGCATCTGGCTCGTAGATGTAGTCCCAGCCGTGCTTGACGCCGCTGGCAGCTTCACTTTGAGCCGCTTCTGTTTTGAGCGCAGCTTGCGACAACGGCAGCAATTGCTGAACTGTCGGCACCTGACTCATGGTGCTCACAAACTTGTTGTAGCAAAGAACAACTGAATTAATTTCGCCACGCGTGTAGGCATCAAGCAACACTTTGACCGGCCCAATGAGCTTGTCTAGATGTGGCTTATCCCCCAAATGTGTCACATGCGACACAACTTTGGCACCCATACGTGTCAAAAAGCCCAAACCCTTGCCGCCAATGGCGACGGATTGTGCTGTTTGACCCGCTGTTTGCGCGTCACGCAGCTGAACGGTCAATGCACGAAACAGGTTGGTGTTCAAACCACCGCACAAACCCTTGTCTGTACTAACCACAATGTAGCCCACCGATTTAGCATCGTTGGTTTTCATAAAGGCATGCACATACTCAGGGTTCGCTTCACCCAAATTTGCTGCAATATTGCGGATTTTCTCGCTGTACGGACGCGCCGCGCGCATACGCTCCTGCGCCTTGCGCATCTTGGAGACGGAAATCATTTCCATCGCCTTGGTGATCTTCTTGGTGTTTTCCACCGATTTGATCTTGGTGCGTAATTCCTTACCGGATGCCATAGTTGCCCCTTTGCTCTATTAACTTATCGTTTTATAGTTTGTCACTC
>JAYVSU010000001.1:0-40489 GCA_043775055.1 Polaromonas sp. | reverse complement strand
GGGTGGAGTTCCGCTTGGGCAATACCACCGAGGCTCAGCACATTTTGGAAACCGCCTTCAAATCCAAACCCGACGCTGAAATTGCCGCACATTTGGGTGAAGTACTGTGGTCACAAGGCCGCAAAGCCGAAGCGACTGCCATGTGGAAAACTGGCCTGAATCTGAACCCCAACAACGACACGCTGGTCGAAACGCTCAAGCGTTTGGGTATCAAGCCTTAGCTTCTAACTTTCATTTCACCATCATTTTGACGTTGCACTTGACCTCATTTCTTGTAACAAACGTGCGACGTTTAGCACTAATTTTACTCATTTTTGCTACACTTTTAATAGCTGGATGTGCAATAAATACGCCGGCTACGAGCGAAAATACACTTAAAAATGACATCAAAAATGACATCAAAAATGATAGCATCATCATTTTCAACCGTCAAGGCCGATTGTCACTGCGTGTGGACTCCGAGCCGCCGCAAGCGCTGCATGGCGCATTCATCATCCATGGCAGTGCTAAAAGCGGTGATTTGACCCTCAACACGCCCCTGGGCAACACTGTTGCCAAGTTGACTTGGACGCCTGAACTAGCTACCTTGCAAGCCAATGGCGAGAGCCAGAGTTTTGCCTCAACCGACGCCTTGGTGGAACAACTCACTGGCACGCCACTGCCTCTGGCAGCACTGTTTGATTGGTTAGCCGGTAAAAATACGCCAGCGCTTGGCTGGGAAGTCAAATTTTCAGCCCCGAATCGCTTTGTCGCCCAGCGCGCCAGCCCACTGCCGACGGCGGAGTTGCGCATTGTGGTGGATGAGCCTGCTGAGTAGGTTGGGTAGGCTTTTTGAAATGGCTGTTTAAAACGACTGTGAGCGCTTCGGATACAGTAGCTAGCTCATGAAAGCCCTGTACGACGTCCCCGCACCCGCCAAACTGAATCTGTTTTTGCACATCACAGGTCGTCGCGCGGATGGCTACCACCTGCTGCAATCGGTTTTTATGCTGATAGATTGGTGCGACACCCTGCATTTTGATTTACGCCCGAATGGGAAACTAAGCCGCGAAGATTTGACAACCCGACTGCCAGACGAAGATTTGGTGCTTAAAGCCGCGCGCGCTTTGCAAGAAGCCACGGGCTCAACTCGCGGTGTTCAGATCAGCATCGCTAAGTCGATTCCCGCACAAGCGGGCATGGGCGGCGGGTCATCTGACGCAGCATCTACGCTTTTAGCCTTGAATCGGCTGTGGGACTTGAACCTGAGTAAGCTGCAATTAGCCGAGATAGGTCTCAAATTAGGGGCTGACGTGCCCTTTTTCATACACGGCAGCAATGCTTGGGTTGAGGGCATTGGTGAGCAAATTACGCCTATTGACATACCCAAAGCACACTTTTTAGTTGTTAAACCAGCATCTGGATTGCCAACACATGCAATTTTTACGGACTCGACCTTGAAACGGGACTCACAGAATGCTATAATTTCAGGCTTTGCTGCTTATCCATTTAGCTTCGGCCAAAATGATTTGCAAGCTATCGCTCAAAAGCTGTGTCCTGATGTGAGTACCGCCTTAAATTGGTTGGGGAAATTAGGTTTGCAGCCAAGAATGACAGGATCAGGCAGCGCAGTTTTTGCGCATGTAAGTAGTGATAAATTGAGTAGCAAATTGAGTGAATTTGATAAGTTTCAAACTGCGCCAGTGGGTGCTATTGTGAAACTTTGCAGCAATTTAGCGGAACATCCGCTGAAAAACTGGGCAAATTGAAAATGAAATGATTTTCGGTCGTTGATTGAAATTGCAAAATTTTGATCAATAACCAGTGTAGGGGCGTCGCCAAGTTGGTTAAGGCACTGGATTTTGATTCCAGCATGCGAAGGTTCGAGTCCTTCCGCCCCTGCCAAATTTATTTTCAACACATCTGTTGTTGATGTCGGTGTTGTATTTAAAGTACTGATGAAGTACAGATTCTGAGCACTCATTTACCGCACACAGCGTGCTGATTTTTTGCAAACCACTATGTCGCAAGCCCACACGCCAGACTTCCTCGTTTTTACCGGTAATGCCAACCCTGGCATGGCTGCAGAAATTGCACAACATTTGGGCATTTCACTGGGCGCCGCGCATGTCGGGCGCTTCTCTGATGGTGAAGTGACGGTTGAAATCAACCAAAACGTACGCGCTCGTGATGTGTTTGTGGTGCAGTCGACCTGCTCCCCGACCAATGAGAATTTGATGGAGTTGCTCATCATGGTGGATGCGCTCAAGCGTGCATCGGCCGAGCGTATCAGCGCTGTGATTCCCTACTTTGGCTACGCTCGTCAAGATCGCCGTCCGCGCTCAGCCCGTGTGCCGATTACCGCTAAAGTGGTGGCCAATTTGCTGCAAACCGTCGGCGTGTCACGCATTTTGACCATGGATTTGCATGCTGACCAGATTCAAGGCTTTTTTGACATTCCGGTCGACAACATTTACGCCTCGCCTGTGCTGTTGGGCGATTTGCGTCAAAAGAACTACGAAGACCTGATTGTTGTGTCACCTGACGTAGGCGGCGTGGTTCGCGCCCGCGCACTGGCCAAGCAACTCGGCTGCGACATGGCGATTATCGACAAACGCCGTCCAAAAGCCAACGTGTCTGAAGTGATGCATGTGATTGGCGACATTGATGGCCGCAACTGCGTCATCATGGACGACATGATCGACACTGCAGGCACGCTGGTCAAAGCCGCTGAAGTTCTTAAAGAACGCGGTGCTAAAAAAGTTTATGCCTATTGCACGCATCCAGTTTTTTCTGGCCCTGCCATTGAGCGCATTCGTTTGGGCGATGCCTTGGACGAAGTCGTGATTACCAACACCATCCCACTCAGCGCTGAAGCTGCAGCCTGTAAAAAAATACGCCAACTCTCCGTAGCGCCATTGATTGCTGAAACCATTCAGCGCATTGCCAACGGTGAGTCGGTCATGAGTTTGTTCTCCGATCAGGAACAGGATCAACTGTTCGATTGAGAGAGCAACACGTAGGCCTCAATATTTCTTTAAAAATTTGTTGTTGGTCTTTTTTAAATCGGAATCACACTGGTCGCGGTGGATTCCTAGCTAGGAGTTAATTATGAAATTCGTCGCTTTTGAGCGCGCAAAGCAGGGCACGGGTGCGAGCCGCCGTCTGCGTATCTCCGGTCGCACACCGGGTATTATCTACGGCGGTTCTGGAACACCCGAACTCGTTGAACTTGATCACAATGCATTGTGGCATGCTCTGAAAAAAGAAGCATTCCATGCAGGCGTTTTGGACATGGAATTGAACGGCAAAGAAAGCAAAGTCTTGCTTCGTGACGTGCAATACCACCCGTTCAAACAATTGGTTTTGCACATCGACTTCCAACGCGTTGAAGCCGGCCACAAAATCTCTATGAAAGTGCCATTGCACTTCAGCGGTGATGAGTTGTCTCCAGCGGTCAAAACAGAAAACTGCTTGCTGTCGCACGTTTTGAACGAAGTGACCATTTCTTGCTTGCCTGCTGACTTGCCAGAATTCATTGCAGTTGACTTGAGCGCCATGAAAAAGGGCACTTCTTTGCACCTAAGCAACTTGGTGATGCCTAAAGGCGTTGCTGCTGTTGTGAATGGCAAATTCGACCCTGTGATCGTCTCCGTCATCGCTTTGGCAGTGCCTGAAGCGGTTGACCCAGCAGCAGCGCCAGCCGCTGACGCTAAAGGCGGCAAAGCAGCTCCTAAGAAAAAGTAAGTTAAAAAATAGTTAGATTCATTTCTAGCATTTTCTAGCACTGCTTACACCTCTCAAAATAGCCCACTTCGGTGGGCTATTTTTTTGCCTGTATTTTTTACAGAGATAATCTTCCCCATGATCAAACTTTTTGTTGGCTTGGGCAACCCCGGCTCAGATTACGCTGCTACCCGGCACAACGCGGGCTTTTGGTGGATTGACGAACTGGCACGCGAGCTCAAAGTCTCTCTCACCATGGATAAAAGCTACCACGGCTACGTGGCGCGCACCACGGTGGCTGGGCAAACCATTTGGTTGCTGCAACCGCAGACCTTCATGAATTTATCGGGTAAATCGGTCGCTGGTTTGGCACGCTTTTTTAAAATTGCGCCTGAAGAAATTTTAGTCGCCCACGATGAGTTGGACATTGCGCCGGGTGCCATGAAAATGAAACTAGGCGGCAGCCATGCTGGTCACAACGGCTTGCGCGACATCCATGCCCAGCTTGGTAGCGCTGACTATTGGCGCTTGCGCATTGGCGTCGGCCACCCCGGTGTGAAAGCTGAAGTGATTAACTGGGTACTGAAAAAACCATCCCCAGAGCAGCGTCAATTGATTGAAGAAGGCATCATGCGCAGTCTCAAAGCGGTGCCCGACATGATCAAAGGCGATATGGACAAAGCGACCATGTTGGTGCACACCACCAAACCACCGCGCCCCAATTTACCCAAACCACCGAAACCACCTGAAATCCCACCTCCGGCGAAACCGCAGGCGCCCAGCAGCGATTAAGGCGCTGTTCTAGCGTGGATGGACTGGTCCGCTTGCAACTTCTGGTATTTGCTCCACAGCGTTTCTTGGCTCTCAACAAACGCGGGGTTGACCGGAATGCAAGCGACTGGACAAACTTGCACACATTGCGGCTCGTCAAAATGGCCAACGCACTCGGTGCATTTGTGGGGATCAATTTCATAAATCTCGATGCCCATGTAAATCGCATCGTTTGGGCACTCTGGCTCGCAAACGTCGCAATTGATGCATTCATCGGTGATTAACAGTGCCATATCAAGCGCCTGCTGCTCTGTGCGCGGCTTGCAAAGCTGCAGCGATAGGTGTACTCACCATTTGGCTGACATCGCCGCCCAGTTTGCTGATTTCACGCACCAAAGTACTGCTGATGGGCTGCAAGTCTAACTTGGGAAGCAAGAAAATGGTTTCCACTTCAGGCCGTAACTTGCGGTTCATGGCGGCCATTTGGGCTTCGTAGTCAAAGTCCGTCACATTGCGCACACCACGCACCACGGCGGTGGCGTTCTGCATTTTGCAAAAATCCATGATCAAACCATCGAACGGCAAAACCAGCACATTCGCTACAGATTGCATAGCAGCTTTGGCAAGGGCTATGCGGGCATCTAAGCTAAACAATGTTTTTTTGTGATGCGCCACGGCGACTGCAATAATGAGCGTGTCAAACAGACCCGCCGCGCGGCACGCCACGTCCTCATGACCCAAGGTCATTGGGTCAAAGGTGCCGGAATAGACGGCAATGCGCGCTGGGCTGCTTGATGTGGTCATGACTGCATTATCCTAAACTTCTTGAATCGCCGTCGTTTCAGCGCGCAATTGGAACAAATGGTAATGCACCATGCCCGCCTTGCCGCAGCGGTGCAACTGCAGCCCAAAGGGTTCGACCTCCTCGTCCGTCCACGCTTTGGGCGCTTCTAGGTAGACAAAACCAGTGTCGACCAAGGCTTTGCTGGCCGCTTGCAGCGCGGTCGCAAACTGCGCGGACTCAAAAGGCGGGTCTAAAAACACCACCTCCAAGCTTTTGGGCGTAGCTCGTTTCAAGGCGTTGACGCCATCGGCTCGCTCAATGCGCACCATGCTGGCGGCCAATTTGGTCGCTACGACTTGCAATTGCGCCACCACGGTGGGGTGCTGGTCACACAGCAGCACTTGTGCCGCACCGCGTGAAGCCGCCTCAAAACCCAGCGCACCGGTACCGGCAAAGGCGTCCAAACAACGCCAGCCGCTCAAATCTTGACCCAGCCAGTTAAACACGGTCTCGCGCACGCGGTCTGGCGTCGGGCGCAGACCGGGCAAGTCCGCCACGGCTAATTTACTGCGTTTCCACAGCCCGCCAATGATGCGGATTTCACCCGGCGGGGTGGCGGCGCGCTTGACTAGCTTCTTGGGCGGGTTTTTCTTGGGGACAATAGGTTTCAGTTTAGACATAGCCCGAATTATTGCACCTTGGCGGCTGCACCAACAGCACTCGCCGTGGCTGCGCCACCCAACACCACCGTCACCATTTTCTCTGGCTGCAATTTGCGCTGAAACGCCGCTTTGATCTGCGCGGTCGTGATAAACGCCATGCGTTGCGTCCAGGTATCCAAATAGGTCAAAGGCAACTTGTTCCAAGCGATGTTGGCGACGTTGTCTAGCAACTTGCGGTTGCTGTCGATACGCAATGCAAAACCACCAATCAGGTTGTCTTTGGCGGCTTGCAGTTCGGCCTCGGTCGGGCCGTCTTGAACAAATCTGGCCAACACCTCTTGGGACACTTTGAGCGCTTGCTCGGCTTGGTCCGGCCGCGTTTGCAGGCCAATGGTGAACGCACCGGCATGGCTGCCGGGTGAAAAGCCGCTGTAAACGCTGTAGCTCAAACCGCGCTTTTCTCGGACTTCGTTCGTCAAGCGCGAGACAAAACCACCCCCGCCCAAAATTTGGTTACCAATCAACAGGGCAAAAAAGTCCGGATCGTCCCGCTTGTAGCCGGGTTGTCCCATCAAGACTTGGGCTTGGGCCGCATCAAACGGCAGACGAATATCGACCGCTTTCGTCAAAGTTTCGACTTCAGCCACCGCAGTCAAACCAGATGTTTGCAAGCACTCACTTCTAGGCAAATACTGCAGCAGCATGGTGACCAGTGCATCCGCCTGCGCTTTGCTGACGGCTCCGACGATGCTGACTTTGGCGGCGCACGGCAACACCTGTGCTTTGTACGCAGCTTGCATGTCTGCCACGCTGATGTTGGCCACTGTGGCCTCTGTCGTCTCAAAACCATACGGGTGCGTGCCATACACCGCTTGCGAGAAAGCACGGCCCGCCAGAACAGCAGGGCGGGTGTTGGCCTCTTTGATGGCGGCGTTGATACGTTGCCGCTCGCGTTGCCAAATTGCTTCGGGCCACGCCGATTGGCCAATTTGCCGCGCTGCCAGCTCAGCCGCTTTGCTCAGCAAGTCTGGGTAAGTGAGTGAGCGCAGCGACATGCTCATGCGGTCTGAACCGCTAGAAACCGAAAAGGAAGCGCCCAAATCGGCCCAAGCTTCGCTGAGTTGGTTTTCGTCCAACGCTTTTTGCAAGGCATTGGCTGTGACCCCTTTGCTCAACATCCCCGCCGTGACACTGGCCAAGCCAGCTTTGCTGGCGGGGTCGCGTCGCGAGCCAGCGTCAAAATCAAGCTGCACGTCCAACATCGGAATCGCTGGGCTTTGTACCAAATAGACTTGTGCACCGCTGGACTGCGTCCAAAACTCGATGGGCAACGCTGCAAAGGCAAAATTAGCACTAAAAATGGCTGTAGCCGTTGTAATTATTGATTTTTTAGCTATATATTTAATAGCAAATTTCATGCTTTTTATCAATCGTAATGTGGATTCCCGCCTTCGCGGGAATGACGGCTCATGAATGAATGACAGAGCGTTCAATGCCGCGCTCCTTGAGGCGCAGCGCGCGGCTTGCGGGTTTTGTCAATCGGCTGCGGCACGAGGACGCCCACCGTGAGCTGGTCATCGCCAAAATACTGCGCCGCCACGGCTTGCACCTGCGCGCTGGTCACACGGCGCAGCTGTTTGATCAAGCGCTCGGCAGCGTCTGCCGGCAAGCCCAGCGCCCAGTAGGCACCCAGTTCACGGGCTTGGTTCATCACCGAGTCCAACTTGTAAACCTCGCTGGCCACCCATTGGGTTTTGACGCGGCTCAACTCTGCCTCGCTGACACCGCTTTTGGCTACCAGTACGATTTGCTCACGCAGCCCCGCTTCAACTTGAGCCACCGTTTTACCTTCTGCGGGGACGCCTTCTAAAACAAAGACCTGCGGCCCACGACCCATCAAACCGTTGTACGCACCGGCACTGTTGGCCACGGGGTCAGCGGCGGCGGCGTTCGCTTGCACATTACCCTGAGTAAGGGCGCGATCCAAACGCGCCCCTGGGTAGCCGTCCAACACAGCGGCCAGCACGGTCAGCGCCAAGGCATCATCGGGCGCTGGGGCGTCATTGGTCAGCGTTTCGAGCTTCAAACCGGGGACTTTGTAGCTCATCGCCACATAGGCTTGGTCGGCAGGCGCTTTGAAGTCAAACCGTTTGATGCCCGCTTGCAGTGGCTCCAAGCGTGGTTTGCGCTCTGGCACCGCACGGGTTGGGATGCTACCGTAGTACTTTTCAGCCCACGTTTTGACCTGTGCCACATCCACGTCACCCGCCACCACCACGGCGGCGTTGGCGGGGACGTACCAGCGCTGGTAGAAGGCGCGCACGTCAGCTGGTGTCATGGCGTCTAAGTCGCTCATCCAACCCACCACGGGGCGGCGGTAAGGGTTGGCGGTGAAGACGGTGGCGTTCAAAGCCTCGCCCATCAGCGCGCGCGGCGAATCTTCAGTACGCATGCGGCGCTCTTCTTTGACAACCTCAATTTCCTTGGCAAACTCGCTGTCCGCCCACTGGCTGTGGCCAAAGCGGTCCGCTTCCAGCCGCATCACGTCTTCTAGCTTGTTGGACGGGATTTGCTGGTAGTAGCCGGTGTAATCTTTGCTGGTAAAAGCGTTTTCACGCCCACCCAAAGCCGCCACTTGGCGTGAAAACTCACCCGCTTTGACGCTGGGCGTGCCTTTGAACATCATGTGCTCCAACACATGCGCTACGCCCGAGGTGCCATCCACCTCATCCATCGCCCCAACCCGCAGCCACAGCATGTGCACGGCGGTAGGGGCGCGTTTGTCGGGCTGCACCATGACGGTTAGGCCGTTGGTGAGCTTGAATTGGGTGAATGCTGGGTTGGACGTAGTACTAGCTGTGGATTGGGCCAAACTGAGTGTGGAGACGCTCAAAAGCCCCAAAAACAGGACAATAAGACTTGAAAATCGAGAAATTAATGCGTGAGTCAAAGCAGGCCTTGCGTGTTTCATAGAATAGTGTGATTCTAAGTAGGCCACCATCGTTCCAGTTTTTGTTATTTCTTTGCCAATTTAATGTTCAACTTCTTCAAGAAAAAGCCAGCGCCAGCCGCTGAATTACCCGCCAATACGGCCATTCCAGCAAGCGCGCCCGCGGCATCACCCGTTGATACGCCAGTTGCCGCGCCAGTGAGCGCCGCACCTGCCAGCGAGCCACCCCGCAAAGCGTGGCTGGACAAGCTCAAAGCCGGTTTGCGCAAAACTGGCAGCAGCATTGCCGCCGTGTTCACCGGCACGCAAATCGACGATGCGCTGTACGAAGACCTGGAAACCGCACTGTTGATGGCCGATACGGGCACGGCGGCGACGCAGTTTTTGCTCGACGACCTGAAACGCCGCGTCAAAGACAGCAAAACCACCGAGCCGCAAGCGGTGAAAGCGTTGTTGATTGATGCGTTGAGCGATTTGCTCAAGCCGCTGGAAAAATCGCTCACCATTGGCGCGCATAAACCAACCATCATCATGGTGGCCGGCGTCAACGGCGCTGGCAAAACCACCTCGATTGGTAAGTTAACGCGGCATTTGTCGACCCACGGCGCGACTGTTTTACTGGCCGCTGCCGACACCTTTCGCGCGGCGGCGCGTGAGCAGTTGAACGTGTGGGCAGACCGCAACACGGTAGACATCATCAGCCAAGACGGTGGCGACCCTGCAGCCGTGAGCTTTGACGCCGTCAGCGCCGGCAAAGCGCGCGGCAAAGACGTGGTGCTGATCGACACCGCTGGCCGCCTGCCGACACAGCTGCATTTGATGGAAGAGCTGAAGAAAATCAAGCGCATCATCGCCAAAGCCGACGGCAATAGCTCCATAGCCGGCGTATCTGTTGATGAATCAGCTATTAATATTGGAGCGCCACACGAGATATTGTTGGTCATTGACGGCAACACAGGACAAAACGCGCTGATGCAGGTCAAAGCCTTTGACGAAGCTTTGACGCTGACGGGCCTGATCGTCACCAAACTCGACGGCACAGCCAAAGGCGGCGTGCTGGCTGCCATTGCGCTGTGGGGCAGCCAAAGCGAAAAGCTTGCAAAAGGCTTGGGCAGCGTACCGGTTTACTTTGTAGGCGTGGGTGAAAAAGTGGAAGACCTAGAAACCTTCAACGCCCGAGAATTTGCCCAAGCTTTATTGTCTTAATCGACCGATAAATCAGCAACCAATTTCAACTTCTTTTCAACATATTCTTTGGAACTCAATATGAACGACACCACAAGCACTCCCGACCGCCCTGCTCTGCCAGATCATTTGTCCACCGACCCGCGCAGCCCGCACCATGTCGCCGCTGTGTTTGAGCACGACATTGGCATTCTCTTCAACAACAAAGAGCGCTTTGACGTGGATGAATACTGCATCAGCGAAGGCTGGATCAAAGTACCAGCAGGTAAGACTTTAGACCGCAAAGGGCAACCGCTTTTGATCAAACTCAAAGGCAAAGTCGAAGCGTTTTATCGTTAATCCTCCTCCTTTAATCTCGGAAGATCTACCGCCATGAGCAAGCTTTTAGAACGCATCGAACTTGAATCCGCCCCCAACCCGACCGCCGCCGTTATCTGGCTACACGGTTTGGGCGCCAGTGGCGACGACTTTGCCGCTATCGTCCCCGAGTTGGACTTGACCGGCTGCCCCGCCATCCGCTTCGTCTTCCCGCATGCACCGGTGATGCCCGTGACGCTGAACGGCGGCTATGTCATGCCGGCTTGGTACGACATTTTTGGCACTGAACTGGGTGCGGGTGCTGTTAAACGCGAAGATGCCGTCGGCATCGCCAAATCGCAGCAAGACATTGAAGCGCTGATCGCCCACGAAGTAACTCGAGGCATCCACCCCTCCAAAATCGTCCTCGCCGGCTTCTCGCAAGGCTGCGCCATGGCCCTGCACACCGGCTTGCGCCACTCCGACAAGTTGGCGGGCATCATGGCTTTGTCGGGCTACCTGCCGCTGGCCAGCACCGTCGCCGTCGAGCGCAGCGCCGCCAATGCCAACACCCCTATCTACATGGCCCACGGCACGCAAGACCCGGTCGTCATCCTCAGCCGCGCCGAAGCCTCGCGCGATGTGCTGGCAGGTTTGGGCTACGCCGTGCAATGGCACACCTACCCCATGCCGCACAGCGTGCACCCACGGGAGATTGCGGATATTTCGACGTTTTTGAAGGCAGTTTTAGCTTGATTTGAATCCAATTTGCTATAAATTAAATAGCTTAATAAATAACAAATACGCTGGCTACAGGCATAAATATCTATGAAATATTAAAGATCAGCCAGATTCACTTCGACAAACGGCCCGTTCGCCCTTTCGTGAACAAGTTGAGCATCTGTCTGAGCAAGCAGATCGACATAAGCAGTTTCGATAAGTTGGGATGGCTCGACGCCCAGCTGTGCCATGAGCGCATGTGCCTCAAGAACGCCTGCCTCACTAGGCTCATGGTCTTCTAGAACGACTTCAAGTTCCATGAAGTGACCGAGTCCTTCGACGCGGTCAAGATGCACACGGGTTCTGCCGATGAGGTAGAGGGTGCGATGTTTCACAACGCGACCGGCTTGACCATAGGCAAGACTCAAAGACTCGCGCAGGCTATCAGGGCAGGAAGTCGGCGTCCGAACGTAGAAGGACTCTTTTGGGCCTTGTTGATTGGCGCGTCGATAAAAAATGAGCTCGCCCGCCTTGGACGAAAAAGAACGAAGCTTTAATCGACCTGACTCGCAGTGAAAGAATGTATCGTCTTGCGCGATTTCGATGGGTCCTTCGGTTGCGATGGCAGCCGCTTTCAGCGCAAGTGCATTGACGCTCTCAATGCAGGCTTTGATTTCGATATTGCGAGGCATGTGTGATTTAGTTTAATAAAAAATATAGCAAACTATTAAACAAATACGCCGGCTACAGTCATATTTAACCTATAAAACAACCAATTTTCCCGGCCCAGCGACCACGCGGCCAATGGCGGCGGCTTCGTCGAAGCCGTGTTGTTTGAAGATGGCCAACACTTGCGGTACGTCGGCGGGGTCGCAGGAGACCAGGAGGCCGCCGCTGGTTTGGGGGTCGGTGATGAGGGCGAGGTCTTCGTCGGCAAAGCCTTGGGGGATGGTCACATCTTTACCGTAGCCCAGCCAGTTGCGGCCTGATGCGCCTGTGACTGTGCCTTTGGCGGCCAACTCGCGCACGCCGGGGAGCAGTGGGACGCTGGCGTAGTCGATTTCTAGGTTGGTTTTGGAGCCGCGCGCCAGCTCTAGCGTGTGACCGGCCAGGCCGAAGCCAGTGATGTCGGTCAAGGCGTGTACGCCGGGCAGGACGGACAAATCGGGGCCGGGGGTGTTGAGTTTGGTGGTGACTTCAATCATTTTGGCGTAACCGGCATCGTCCAAGTCACCCTTTTTCAAAGCGGCGGATAGGATACCCACGCCGATGGGCTTGCCCAAAATCAGCACATCGCCCGGTTGCGCATCTGCGTTGCGTTTGACGTGGTCGGGGTGCACCAAACCGAGGGCGACGAGGCCGTAAATGGCTTCGACCGAGTCGATGGTGTGGCCGCCCGCAATGGGGATGCCGGCTGCGCGGCAGACGGATGCGCCGCCCTCCAGCACCTTGGCAATCGTCTCGGTGGACAGCACGTTGATGGGCATGCCGACCAAGGCCAGCGCCAAAATCGGCTTGCCACCCATGGCGTAGACGTCGGAGATGGCATTGGTGGCGGCGATACGGCCAAAGTCGTAGGGGTTGTCGACAATCGGCATGAAGAAGTCGGTGGTGGCTATCAGCGCCTGGGAGTCGTTGAGTTTGTAGACGGCGGCGTCGTCGGCCGTTTCAATGCCGACCAGCAGCTCTTTGGGCATGGGCATGGCTGTGATGCCCTTCAAGATTTCACTCAGCACGCCGGGCGCGATTTTGCAGCCGCAGCCACCGCCGTGGGACAGCGAGGTCAGCTTCGGCTCGTTCATTTGCTGGGCGGTGGTGGCGGAGGTTTGGCTGTTGGTCATGACAGTGTCGCTTTTGAAATTTATCGTTTTAAAAAAATTGAGCAAATACATCTAACAGAGCGGTCTTTTCAGCCTCGGGCTCAAAAAGAGGCGCTCGCAAGCTGCATTGTCGGGCTAATTGGTCAAGTTTGCTGATGGGAGCGTTTTGGCTCTCGCGGCACGCCAAGAGCGCAGCGGCGAGCTGTTGCGCGCTCCCACAGTCAAAATAGCCCGCGTAGTCCGCACCAAGCATGCCAACATTGCCGTCAATGCGCGAGGCCAGCACGGGCGTGCCGCTCATCACCGCCTCCATCACCACGTGCGCACCGCCCTCCATCTGACTGGGGTGGACGAGGACGTGGGCTTGGGTAATCTGCTCACGCGTGGCGGTATGGCCTTGCTCGCCCAAATAGCGGTAGGTGGGGACTTCGGCGGCCAATTGACGGGCTTGCTCACCCAAGGCAGGCTCTAGCGACGCGCCAATGTGGTCCAACAAAATGTCGGGGTGCTGCGCCAAAGCGCGAGCTGCTGCAAAGTAGGTTTGCGGTGATTTTTCAACCCGCAAATGCCCAACCATCAATGCGCGTAAATGCTGGGTGGTTTTTTGCACCGGTGGAACGCGCGTGGTGGATTGAAATATCACACGACATTTGCTGTGCAGCTCAGGTGGCAAACTGCACAGCCCCAGCTCTTGCAGCACGATGATGCGATGCGCCAACTGCAACGACTGCTGGGCGGCGGCGTCTACCGCAATGTCGCGGTACAAATCAGTCCCAGTGAGTGCTAATACGACGGGTTTGTCAGGATGCGCCGCCGACCAACGGGCGATGGCGTCTGCCGAGCGGCGGGCATGCAAGGCCAGCATCGCGTCAAAGGGTTCACCGTTCCAAGCCTGAGCGATTTCCACGTGATAATGCCCAGACAGCATCGCCTGCCAGCGCTTGGCGGTTTGCCAATTGCCATTGTTGGCAGCGGCCAGTGCGGGGCTGACGATGAGTATGTTTTTGACAGAGCGTTTGGAAATCATGACTGCGCAAATTATGCACCTTGACAAACAATCAAGCGCCAGCTGGCGGCAAGCCGATGCGCCGCGCTTAGGCGCAGCCTTGCAAGACCTGCGCCACCGCACGTTGCAACTGTTTGACGCTTATGTGGCTGCAGGCCAATTGCAGGTGCCTAAGTCTGACGAACTGAACCCGCCGCTGTGGGAGTTGGGGCACATTGGCTGGTTTCAAGAGTTTTGGATTGGGCGCAACCAAGAGCGCGATGTGGGCATCCGCTGCAACCCAGATCACCTGCGCACGTCTTCTTTGCTAGAGGCAGCTGACGACTATTACAACTCCAGCACCGTACTGCACGATGGGCGCTGGGATTTGTCATTGCCCGATGTTATAGCTACCAAAGCGTATCTGGCAGCAACGCTGGAACAGACTTTGACGCTGTTGGTCACTGCAGACAACACAGACGATGCTTTGTACTTCTACCGCCTCGTGCTGTTTCACGAAGCCATGCATTTGGAAGCTGCGGTTTACATGGCGCAGGCTTTGGGTGTTGCGGTTGATAACATGCTATTTGCTACAAATTTAATAGCAGATAAACCATATTATTCGTCGGCTACAGCAAAAATAAATATCAAAAACACGGTTTTTACGATAGGTTGGCACGACAGCGGCTTTGCATTTGACAATGAGCTGGCGACGCAACCTATGCCCTTGAACGCTTTTGAGATTGACAGCCAAGCCGTGCGATGGCGGCAATATCTGCAATTCGTGCAAGCCACTGGTCGCGCCCTGCCGCGCTATGTGCGCAAAGCACCGCAGGGCTACGAACATCAACATTTTGGCGTTTGGCAAGCGCTGGACATGCAAGCCGCCGCCGTGCACCTGAGCTGGCATGACGCGCAAGCCTATTGCGTCTGGGCAGGGCGCAGGCTGCCGACCGAGGCGGAGTGGGAATGCGCGGCGCTGACGTCCAACATGGCTTGGGGCGAGGTGTGGGAGTGGACCAGCAGCACGTTTGATGCCTACCCCGGCTTTGTCGCCCACCCGTACCGTGACTATTCAGCGCCTTGGTTTGGCAGCCGCCCCGTCTTAAAAGGCGCTTGTACCGCGACCCAGCCCAACATGCGCAACGCCAAATACCGGAATTACTTCATGGCAGACCGAACGGATATTTTTGCGGGATTCAGAACCTGTGCACTTTAAGCAGCCTCAAACTTGTGCCCAAAACACGCAAAACTGCTTCGCATCATCTTGCCAATGCTGAAGGCCCTGAAAACCTGCGCTGGCTAACAGCTGGGTAAATTGCTCAACCGTGTATTTGTAGGAGTTTTCGGTATGAATACTTTGCCCTTTCCGGAAATGCCGCTCCCCGCTCGGCCAATGCACGGTCAGGTCTTCCAAAGCATCTAAATGCATTTCAATGCGCGACAACGCGGTGTTGAACAGGGCACGGTGCCGCCACTGGGTGATGTTGAAGTCGCTGCCCAGCAGCTGGTTGATGTGCAGCAGCATGTTGCGGTTAAAGGCGGCGGTCACACCCAGCGCGTCGTCGTAGGCGGCTTGCAGGGCGGTGGTGGATTTGACCAGATCGACGCCGATCAGCAAACCGCCTTGTCCATGACAGGCCGTGCGAATCTGCTGCAAAAATGGCAAGGCATCGACTGGTGTGAAGTTGCCGATGCTGCTGCCGGGGTAGAAAAAGATGCGGCTGCCGGTGCTGACCTCAGCGGGCAATTCTAGCGTGGCTGAAAAATCCATGCCCACGCCCAGCATGGGCAAGGCGGGGTGCTGGCGCTGCAGGCTGGTGAGGGATTGCTTTAAAAAGTTGACTGAAATATCCACCGCCACATACTGCTTCGGTTGAAAAGCGCCAAACAGGCTAGCCGCCTTGGCACAACTGCCCGCGCCCAAGTCAATCAAAGTGTGGCCGGTGCCGATGGCTGCTGCCATTGCGGGTAAAAACTGCGCAAAAATCGCCGCCTCGGTGCGGGTGGGGTAATACTCGGGCAGCTCAGTGATGGCCTCAAAGAGGCGGGAACCCAATGCATCGTATAAATATTTGGGCGACGTGAAGGCGTTTTCAGCCATTAAGCCGCGCTCTAGCTCGGCGCGCACAGTGGCTTGGTCTTCAAAGTGCAATTGCACAAAGGCGGGGCTATGGGAAGTTTGCTTTGCGGACATAACTGGATATTAGTCGACACTGAGGTTTATGTCAGCCTGAGCCAGCATCTGCCTTTGGTTTCGAGTTTAATAAGAGACTGTTCGTTTTTTGAGGTGTTTTATGTCTAGTTTTTCCATCACCCGTGGTTTGCGGGTTATTTTGTTGGGGTTTATCGCCTTGTTCAGCGCTATGAGCTTTGCGCAAGCGGTTTTCAAAGTCACCGCCATTCCTGACGAATCACCGACCGAGTTGGCGCGCAAGGCCGCGCCATTGGTCAAGTATTTAGAGAAAACACTGAGCATGAAGGTTGAGTTCACGCCTGTGACCGACTATGCCGCGTCCGTCGAAGCCTTGTCCAACAAACAGGTGGACATGGCTTGGTACGGCGGCTTCACGTTTGTGCAAGCTAATATCCGCTCTGGCGGCAAGGCCGTGCCGCTGGTGCAGCGCGAGGAAGACGAGAAGTTCCGCTCCGTCTTCATCACCAGCGACCCGGCCATCAAAAACTTGGCTGATTTGAAGGGCAAAAACGTCAGCTTTGGCTCCGCCTCCAGCACCTCTGGCCACTTGATGCCGCGCAGCTTTTTGATGCAAGCCGGTATCGACCCCGACAAAGACTTCAAGCGCGTGGCGTTTTCAGGCGCACATGACGCCACGATTGCCGCTGTGGCTGCTGGCAAGGTGGAAGCTGGCGCGCTGAACATCTCGGTATGGGAAAAATTTGTCGCTGACAAAAAAGTCGATACCAGCAAAGTACACGTTTTCTTCACGACGCCGCCGTACTTTGACTACAACTGGACCGTTCACGCCGACATGCCAGTCGCCATGCGCGACAAAATCACCAAAGCTTTCTTGGCCTTGAACAGCAGCACGCCAGAAGGCAAAGAGATTTTAGACTTGCAACGCGCCACCCGCTTCATTCCTACCAAAGTTGAAAACTACAAAAGCATTGAGCAAGCGGCACGCGCTGCTGGTTTGTTGAAATAAGCTTTGGCACTTTTAATTTACTATTATTTTAATAGCTAACTAATTAATAAATACGCCGGCTACAGCCATTTTTAGCATGTTTTCATCAGTATTTCATCGTTTTTCATGAAAATTGAGCTGCTACAGGCTTCTGGTCGTCACCCGGCTGCCAAACCAGGCTCGCCCAACGCCATCCGTGGCGTGAGCCTGCGGGTTGACGCTGGCGAGCAAGTCGCCATCATTGGGCCCTCGGGCGCTGGCAAAACAACGCTGCTGCATGTGATGGCGTGCGCCCTGATGCCAAGCAGCGAGAGCACGACAGAGGCTGGCCAGTTGTTGCTGAACGGTCAAAACCCTTGGCAACTGCCGCGATCTGCTTTGCAGCGCTTGCGTGGACAGTTGTTTTTAGCGCCCCAAGTACCACCGCTGCCACCGCGCCAGCGGGTGGTCAACGCGGTGTTGGCGGGTCGCTTGCCGCACGAATCACTGTGGCGCAGCGTGTCCCGCTTGTTCTACCCACGCGATTTAGAACCTGCGCACCAAGCCCTGCTTGGTTTTGACTTGAGCGACAAGCTGTTTGAGCGGGTCGACAGACTCTCTGGCGGCGAACGTCAACGCGTGGGGCTGGCGCGGGCCTTGGCCTCTAGTGCCTCTTTGTTGTTGGTCGATGAACCGCTGTCTGCGCTTGACCCCAGCCGCGCCCAGCAAGCGATTGACACCCTGACCACGACGGCACGCCAGCGCGGTGCGACCTTGGTCACCACCTTGCACCATGTGGAGATGGCTCTCGCCAACTTCCCACGCATCATCGGTTTGCGTGAGGGCGTGGTGGCTTTTGACTTGCCAGCTGACCAGGTGTCAAAAGACCATTTGCACCAACTGTATGCGCAACATTTGCAAGAGTTAGATGGTCCTGCGCCCGAAACAGTCCGTACTTCACCGACTGATTTAACGGCTGAGGCAACACCGGCGGTGATGCTGTGCCGCTAAGCCGAACTGCACGCCAACCCGCTTTGCGCGACCCGGCTTGGTTGGGTCGCGTGTTTTGGTGGCTGGCTGCCGCTGTTATTTTGTGGCCCCTGCTCGTTTTGAGCGAATTCAAACCTGCGCAGCTGTTCGAACCCGGCGCGTTGAAACCAACGTGGCACTTTTTAGCCGCCTTTTTCCCGCCCCGAACCGATCTGGAATTTTTAAGCATGGTGGCCCGTGAGACTTGGCGCACCGTGGCGATTGCAACGGCTGGTTTAACGCTGGCGATGGTTTTGGCGATTCCGCTAACCTTGCTGTCGGTACGGGTGCTCTCCATTTCCGCCTTGAGTGGCCGCATGGCGTGGCTGCCGAGTGTGGTCCGACACAGCGTTCGGTGCTTGCTGATTGTGCTGCGCAGCGTGCCGGAACTGGTCTGGGCACTGGTGTTTGTACGTGTGGTCGGTTTGGGGCCGACTTCTGGCGTCCTAGCGATTGCGCTGACCTACGGCGGCATGCTAGGCAAGGTTTATGCTGATATTTTGGAGAGCGGCGATGCCCATGCCTCGCAGAGTTTGCTGCGCAACGGCACGGGACGGCTGCAAGCTTTCTTTTATGCCTTGCTGCCGCAATCGGCAGCCGAGTTGACAAGCTACACTGTGTACCGTTGGGAGTGTGCGATTCGCTCATCGGCGGTGCTGGGTTTTGTCGGCGCGGGCGGCTTGGGGCAGCAAATGGATTCGTCGATGAAAATGTTCAACGGCTCCGAGGTGGCGAGTATGCTCTTGGTCTTCATGCTGCTGGTCTGGTTGGCCGACAAAGTGAGCGCTTGGCTGCGCAAGGTGTTGGCATGACGCAAGCTTCACCTCACACGCTCGCCCTACCACCCAAGCTTTTTGATGCGCGTTGCACGGCATGCTGGTTTTTGGCAGGTATTTTGGCCTTGGTCATCGCCAGTTTTTGGACACTGGACTTGAAGTGGGCACAGTTTTTGTCATGGCCCGCCTTGCTCAAAATGGGGCACTTCTTGGGCGAATTGTTTCCGCCCAATTTAGAACCCAGCTTTCTCAAAAAACTGGGCTTTGCCACCCTAGAAACATTAGCCATGTCGGCACTCGGCACACTGCTAGCCGTGGTGCTTAGTTTGGCTTTGGCGCTACCTGCCAGCAAATCACATGCGGATGACCCAGCCCGCTGGCGAGGTGTGACGCGGCTGATTCTGAACGCCTTACGCAGTATTCCCGAGCTGGTCTGGGCGGCGATGCTGCTTATCACTGTCGGCCTAGGGCCCTTTGCTGGCACCTTGGCCTTGGCGCTGCACACAGCCGGTGTTTTAGGGCGCTTGTTTGCTGAGGCGATTGAGAATGCACCTGCCGGCCCCGGCTTTGCTTTACGCACCCGTGGCGTGGGTGAAGGCCGCGTCTTTATCTACGCCACCTTGCCACAAATCTTGCCGCAGTTGCTGAGCTACACCTTGTACCGCTGGGAAAACAACATCCGTGCCGCAGCTGTGCTGGGCGTGGTGGGTGCAGGCGGTTTGGGTCAAATGCTGGCTTACCATTTGGGGCTGTTTCAAATGCAGGAAACCAGCTCGGTGTTGCTGGCGATGCTGCTGTTGGTGGCACTTGTCGACACCTTGAGCTACATTAGCCGAAAGCTGCTAGAAAGTTAAGATTTGGAGACTCCGAACCATGGCATTCATCTATTACGTCACGCAAATTCAGTTTGAACCGGGCGCGATTAAATTACTCAAGCAAGAGTGTGATCGCGTCGGCATCACGCGCCCTTTGATCATCACAGACGCGGGTGTTAAAGCGGCTGGCATCTTACAAAAAGCCTTAGACGCTCTGCCCGGCATGACAGTTGCGGTGTTTGACCAAACCCCGTCCAACCCCACCGAAGCTGCTGTACGCGCAGCCTCAGAAGTTTACAAAGCGCAACACTGCGATGGCCTGATTGCCGTCGGTGGCGGCTCGTCGATTGACTGCGCCAAAGGCGTCGCAATTGCCGCTACCCACGAAGGCCCACTCACCACCTACGCCACCATTGAAGGCGGCTCGCTGCGAATCACTGAGCGCGCCGCGCCGCTGATTGCCGTGCCCACCACCAGCGGCACCGGTAGCGAAGTGGCACGGGGTGCGATTTTGATTGTGGATGACCACCGCAAGCTCGGTTTTCACTCGTGGCATTTGGTCCCCAAAGCGGCCATTTGCGACCCCGAACTCACGCTGGGTTTGCCACCGCGTTTGACTGCAGCCACCGGTATGGATGCGATTGCGCACTGCATGGAAACCTTTATGGCACCCGCCTTCAACCCACCTGCAGACGGCATTGGTTTGGATGGGTTGGAGCGCGCTTGGGCCAACATTGAACGCGCCACTAACCATGGCAGCGACTTGGATGCCCGTATGAACTTAATGAGTGCTTCAATGCAAGGCGCGATGGCTTTTCAAAAGGGTTTGGGCTGTGTCCATAGCTTGAGTCACAGCTTGGGCGGCATCAACCCCGGCCTGCACCACGGCACGTTGAATGCCATGTTTTTGCCCGCTGTGGTGACATTCAATGCGAGTGCGCCATCGATTCAAAAAGAGCATCGCCTAGAACGCATGGCGCAGGCGATGGGTTTAGCCTCGGGCAGTGACATCCCCGCCGCCATCAAAGACATGAACGCCCGTTTGGGTTTGCCCACTGGTTTGGATGCTTTGGGGGTGCAACGCGATTGGTTTACCAACATTATCAACGGCGCTTTGGCCGACCATTGCCACAAAACCAACCCACGCATTGCTAGCGCAGAAGAATATGAA
Source organism: Polaromonas sp. (assembly GCA_043775055.1). Lineage (GTDB taxonomy): Bacteria > Pseudomonadota > Gammaproteobacteria > Burkholderiales > Burkholderiaceae_C > Aalborgiella. Next base: position 19,697 of record JAYVSU010000001.1, on the reverse strand, counting down.
GAGCTTTTGGTGCAATCCCTTTGATTTAACGCAAAGATAAACCCCCTGCAGTATGCATAATGACCAAGTATTTCATTAAACTGAGCGACTCTTTTAAAATCAGACTCAGTAAGCTAACTTGCTCATTTCATCAATTTTGGAGTTTTTTATGACCAACCGCCGCGAATTTATTGCCACCATTTCCTTTATGAGCACTGCTTTGATCGCAGAACAAGCCATGGCCCAAGGCGCCAAACTGGTTGAAACCGATGCTCAAGCCGTCGCTTTGGGTTACAAGGCCGATACAACCAAAGTCGACGCTAAAAAATACCCGAACCATGCAGCGGCACAGAAGTGCACAAGCTGCGCCCTGTTCCAAGGCAAAGCAACTGACGCCGCTGGTGGTTGTCCATTGTTTGCAGGCAAGCAAGTCGCTGGCGCAGGCTGGTGCAGTGCTTGGGCTAAAAAGGCTTAATTTTCGGCCATCATTTTCGACACCCCAGCCGCCTTGGCGTGGGTGTCGAGCGACAACTTCAAGTCTGCCAGTTGCCGCTGTATCGCCCCAAACAAGGGGCGTGTTGACACACTTGCCTGAACGCATTGCTGTTGCAAATTAACCAGTTGAGTCATTGCATATTCGGTTTGAGTAGCGTCATTTGGTGAGTTTTGACAGTGTGCCAACAATTCACCCAGAAGAACTCCAAACGCGCGCACCTCTAGACGCTGCAAGTCGGTGGCGGCAACAGAATCTCCTAGCGGCAAGAACGATGCCGCGCCAAAATCACCCAAGAAACAATCACCGCTTGTATTGCTCAGAATATTGTGAGCATACAAATCGCCATGCAAGAGGCGCTGCGCATGAAGATACTGTGCGGCACTGGCGACACCCAACGCTATGCAGACGAGTACGGGGAGCGATAAAACGGTATCTTCTGCGTAGACATCTCGCGTGCACGACGCCAAGCTGGGCGGGCCTGCGAGCACTTTAAAACTTGCGTCTATCAAGGGCATCACCAAACCCTGCACGCCTTCTGGGTGCTGGCTGATGCGTCCTTGTGCGCCCATCAAATGGACATGTTGCCCGACCGCCATGCAAGCGGCCATTTCAGAGCGCGGCAGTCCATCACTGGTTACCGCACTTTTAAACAGCTTTACGGCAACTTGCGAGACGTCACTTTCTGCAGTTTGAAGTGCCGCTTGGTAAATCACGCCCGAGGCACCTTCTCCCAGTTTTTGCTTCAGCGTGAGGTTTTGCCAATTCAAGGTGGGCAAAGACGGCATCTCAGTGGCTGCTTCAAAAGTGTCCGTCATCGGATTGCCAGCCAACGCCAGCCAAGCCAAACGCGGCATAGCGAACAACCAAGCTGGTATCTCTGTGAGCCGATTACTGGCTAGACGCAGCAATTCCAGTTGCGTGCATTCAGCGAGTTCTGCGGGAAGCTCAGCCAGTTTATTGCCAGACAACATCAGCTTTTGCAGTTGCGTGCATTGGCCGATTTCAGGTGGGAGTTGCTCAATCTGGTTATCCGTCAATATCAACCAGCGCAGACGCAGTGGCAAAGCTGCTGCTGGGACATGTTTGATGCGGTTCGCTTTGAAACCGATCATGCTCAAGTGCTGGCACTGCCCTAACACCGCTGGCAGCTCGGTAAATGCATTGTCCGAGCAAAAAATAATTCGCAACTTGTGCAAGCGCGATAAATCGTCCGGCAGACTGGTTAATGCATTGCCTGAAAGATTCAAAATCTCTAGCGAATCTGCCAGACTGAAAATCTCTGGCGGGAACTCAGTTAGACCGCAGCTCAAGTCCAGCCGCTGACTGCCAGCCAGTTGACCTGCGCGCAGCTTTTCAAGCGTCGTTAGTTCAGTCTGCACTGGCTCAGCGGGCATATTAGCGAGAATGTTTGGCCCATTTGGCCGCAAACGCTTGCGTGATGGAGAGGCTACGCCGTCCTGCCACCAAGCTGAAGGTCTGCCCTGCTGCAATGCTACCCACTTTGTCGACCGCCAAGTAAAAGCCGCAACATCCCTGCTGCGCCATGACTTTGGCGGCTTGGTTGAAACCCATTACTGCGTTGAACTTGAAACACGGCTCGCGCGGCGCGGTGACACGCAAAATACAATCTGGGAAATGCAGCTCATCGCCGACCCACACTTCATGCTCCAGCAAACCGCTGATGCTCAAGTTTTCTCCAACAAAACCGGCAGGCAAAGCTTCGTCAAACAGACTCACGCCCTGCGCTTGGCGTTGTTGCTGCCAAAAGTCGTAATGCTCTATCGGATAGGCATAGACAGCTTTGTCGATACCGCCATGTACACTTAAATCGGCTTGATCATCGCCATCTACACCAAGACGATTTACGGCAAGCGTTGCGTCACCCACAGATTTTTTACCAATGGCTGTCAGGATTTTTCGTCCACCCGTCAATATAGGCCGCGCTTGACCCACGTTGACGGATTGCAAAGAATAGGAAAGCAAGCTCAAAATCTTTAAACGTTTCTCTTTAGCCGCGCATCAAGGCTTCAATCTCATCCGCCTTCACGGGCACGCCCCGGCTGATTAGCTCGCAACCAGCTTCATTCACGATAGCATCGTCTTCAATGCGGATGCCGATGTTGTGGAACTGCTCTGGCACGCCCTCTGCCGGGCGCACGTAAATACCCGGCTCTATCGTCAGCACCATACCTGCGCGCAAGATACGGCTGGGGCGGTCCAAAATCGTTTCGCCACTCAGCGGGTCTTTACGCTCACTGCTTTGGCCAGCTTGCGAGGGCTCGACATAGTCGCCACAGTCATGCACATCCATGCCCAGCCAGTGGCCGGTGCGGTGCATATAAAACGGGAAGTAAGCGCGTTTTTCGATCACGTCTTGCAAGCTGCCGACTTTGTTTTTATCCAGCAGCCCCACATCCAACATGCCTTGCGCCAAGACTTTGACCGCTGCATCGTGCGGGTCGGTAAAGCGTGCACCTGAGCGTGTAGCTGCTGCGGCCGCCTCTTGGCTGGCCAAAACAATATCGTACAAAGTGCGTTGTGGGCCAGTGAATTTACCGTTGGCGGGGAAGGTGCGGGTGATGTCACTGGCATAGCCGTCTAGCTCGCAACCGGCGTCAATCAACACCAATTCGCCAGCGCGCACAGGTGCGGCATCGGCACGGTAATGCAGCACGCAGGCATTGCTGCCAGCGGCAACAATGGCGCTGTAGGCCGAGTATTGCGAGCCATGGCGGCGGAATTCGTGCAGCAATTCTGCATCCAAGTGGTACTCGCGCACGTCTTTGCCTTCGCGCAGCATCTGCGCCGAGCATTGCATGGCGCGGATGTGGCCGCCAGCGCTGATTTGCGCGGCGCGACGCATGGTGGCTTGCTCGGACGCATCTTTGACCAAGCGCATCTCATCCAGTACTTTGCAGGCATCCTGCTGGGTTTGTGGGCATAGCGCACCATAGCGCACACGGGCACGGACTTTGTTCAGCCAACCATCGACTCGCGCTTCCAAACCGGAATAAGTGGCAAATGGAAAGGACACCACAGTTTTGTTTTCTAACAATTTAGGCAGCAAAGCATCCAGCTCGTTGCTAGAAAACGCCATATCAAGCCCTAAAGCTTGCGGTGCAGCCGTGGGGCCGAGGCGAAAGCCATCCCAAATCTCGCGCTCCATGTCTTTGGGAGCGCAAAACAGAGTGGATTGCACTTGACCGGTTTTGTCGGTACTGATAACCAAAGTCGCGTTCGGCTCGTTAAAACCCGTTAAATAGTGGAAATAACTGTCAAAACGGAACAAAAAGTCGCTATCGCGGTTGCGTTGCCGCTCGGGCGAGGTGGGAATGATGGCCATGCCGTCAGCACCCAAAGACGCTGCAAAGCGAGCGCGACGCTCAGCGTAAATTGCGTTGTTAATTTTTGTCATATCAGATGCATTCTCAAGTTTGATTGATCTGCGCCAGCCGCTCAGGTGTGCCCACGTCCAGCCAACCGCCAGTGTACAACTCGGCACTCACCCGCTGCTGGGCAATGGCTAATCGCAGCAAAGGCGCCAGAGCGGCCTTGGCACCCTGCGAGTTACCTACAGGAACATCACAAAAAGGCAACGAAAACAAAGACTTGCGATACAGCGCAATGGTGCTAAAGGTGTAGCTTGACGAACCTTCTGCAGCTTGATTCAACGCCAAGCCATTGGACGCGATGCCAAAATCACCCTTCAAATTATGTTCAGGGTTGGGCACCAGCCAGATGTGAGCCAACTTGCCACTGGCTTTGAAACGCGCCACGGCGTCTTGAGAAAACGCAAAATCAGGCGCAAACACATCACCTGCCAGCACCCAAAAAACGTCATCTACAGGTGTATTTGTATCTGAAGCATCTGGGCACAGCAAAGGCAAGGCGCGTGCAATACCACCTGCGGTTTCTAGCGCGCCGCCAAAGTCACGCCCTTCGCGTGAGTAACGAATATGCAGTTCAGTTTTATAACTATTTTGCTCATTATTTAATAGCAAATTATTGTTTATATACGCCGGCTGCAGCTTAAAAATAGCTCCAAAATGACTTGAAACCTGTTCGCCTAACCACGCCGTGTTCACGACCAAATCTGTAAAGCCGCCACGCGCTAAAGCTTCCATGGCCCATTGCATCAGCGGTTTTCCGCGCACAGTGAGCAACGGTTTGGGGGTCTGGTCAGTCAAAGGGCGCATGCGCTCGCCACGTCCAGCGGCCAAAATCAGTACGGGTGTCGACAAGGGTGCGTTCATCATGTTTGCTTCAATGGCGTCAGTTCGCCTCGGTTCAGTGTGTGGCGCTCGGCGTACTCGGGATTGAAGGCTACCAGTAAAGCATCCATCAAGCGATGCGCTTTGGCCGTGTGGTCACCGCCAAAATTGCAAACATACACATCCAGCGTCACGGCTTTAAGTTCGGGCCAAGTATGCACACACAGGTGCGACTCAGCCAGCAAAATCGTCGCGGTCACACCACCTTGCTCATTTGCAGCGCCTGGGAAGGTATGCACCAGCTGATTCACCGCCTGCAAACCAGCGGCTTGCACAGCAACGAGGCACAGGTCTTGCAATATCTGCGCATCTGTCAGCAGTTCTGCAGAACAATGACAGCAATGAAGATCAGCGGTGAGGTGCAAGCCTTGCATCTTGTGGTGAATTAGGGTTTGTATGGAGATTGAAACGGTTAAATCAAAAAGATGTCAGCGTGATGACAAAATGCTGCATAGCGTCATTTTGTTGATGTTAATTTATAAGCAATTGGTCTAAGTCTTTGATTTATATAGCTGTAAGAGACAACCTACAGATTCTGTGGATAACTTTGTTGATATCTGGCTTTGGACAGCCCCAAACCCGCATTAATCAAGGCTTTCTATAGATTGCACACAAATCGAGCAAATAAATAAATCCTTATAAATCAACAACTTAAACATGCTACTTGTTTGATAGCAGTTTTTCTTGCCGTTTTGTAAAAAATGAAGCCGGCCGTATTTTTTTGTTAATAAGTCGCGTCTAGATTCTTTATTTTTAGCTATTTTTATGCTAAGCAGCGTTTTTTTGATTCATAACAACGACTTAAAAAGTTCACAAAATCTTCATACAACAACTTCAAGCGCGAAGCTTTCGTGAGTAATCGTGCACCGCGTCTACCAACACTGCTACATTTTCAGGAGGCGTGAACTGGCTGATACCATGGCCAAGGTTGAAAATGTGCGTTGGGCCCGTCGTCGTCGCATCGGTATGCGGCTTGCCAAAACTGTCCAGCACTTTGCGCACTTGGGTTTGGATGTTGGCGGCAGGGGCAAACAGCACGTTCGGGTCGATATTGCCTTGCAACGCCTTGCCTGCGCCATTCACTGCTCCGCCAACCATAGCGCGCGCTTTGGCCAAGTTGGCTGTCCAATCGAGGCCCAAGACGTCGCAATCCAAGGCGCCCATCTCGTCCAACCACAAGGCCCCGCCCTTGGTGAACACAATGCGCGGGATGACCACGCCGTCGTGGCTGCGTTTGAGCTGCGCCAGCACCCGCGTGGTGTAGGCGAGGCTGAATTCTTGAAAAGCCCCGTCCGCCAACACGCCGCCCCAGCTGTCAAAAATCATCACGGCTTGCGCGCCGGCTTCGATCTGGGTATTGAGGTACAAAGCCACCGCGTCAGCATTGACTTGCAAGATGCGGTGCATCAGGTCTGGGCGGCTGTACATCAGCGATTTAACGTGGCGGTAGTCGTCCGACCCTGCGCCTTCAACCATGTAGCAAGCCAATGTCCACGGGCTGCCAGAAAAGCCAATCAAAGGCACTTTGCCGCGCCCATCGGCTTGCGTCAAAGCTTTACGAATAGAGCCCACCGCGTCAAACACGTAGCGCAGTTTGTCCATATCGGGCACGGCCAGCTTGGCGACGGCCGCTTCATCACGCACGTTATGGGCAAATTTGGGGCCTTCGCCCAAGGCAAAACTCAGGCCCAAGCCCATGGCATCGGGCACAGTCAAAATGTCGCTGAACAAAATCGCTGCATCCAAGTCGTAGCGCGCCAAGGGCTGCAAGGTCACCTCGGTGGCGTAATCGGTGTTGGTCGCCAAGCCCATGAAGCTGCCCGCTTTGGCGCGGGTGTCGCGGTACTCGGGCAAATAGCGGCCTGCTTGGCGCATCAGCCACACGGGGGTGTGCGGCGTGGCTTGGCGCATGCAGGCTTGCAGGAAACTGGGGTTTTGGAGGTGGCTAAAGTTATGTAAAGTGCTTGATGAAATCATAAATGCTATTGTCGCAGGCTTGAAAGTGGCTTTATGTGATCTAAAGCAAGTGCGCCAGTGCTCGGTGGTCAATTTTTAAGCAGCGGTCATGCACCACCAAAAGACCAGCAGCTGCAGCCTGCGCCTCAGCTGCCTCGTTCGCGATGTCCAACTGCAACCACAGCACTTTGGCTTGGATGCGAATCGCTTCATCGGCAATCGGCGGAATGTCCTCGCTGTTGCGAAAACAGTCCACCATGTCTATTTTTTGGGTCAATGCCGCCTCGCTCAGGCTTGCATAGACTTTTTCACCCAAAATCTGCTCCCCGCTGGCGGCTGCCACGGGGTTGATAGGAATGATGCGGTAGCCATGCGCTTGCATGTATTGCGCGACGCCGTAGCTGGCGCGGTGCGGCTTGGGTGACAAACCCACCACCGCGATGGTGTGGCAGCTTTTCAAAATATGCACCAAATCTGCTGAGGTTTGCATCATCAAAGTTTCTCCACAGCTGTCTTGATATCGTCTACCGAAATGATTTCTGAGAGCACCACCGGCGCTTTGTTGGGTGCATAAATCACGTACACCGGCACGCCGCTGCGACCTAATTGAGACAAGGCAGCGCTGATGGCCGGGTCACGCCGCGTCCAATCGGCACGCAGCAGTTGCACTTTTTTGGCCTCGAAATCGGCCAGCACCTGCGGCTGCGACAAGGTGGTTTTTTTGTTGTACTGGCAGGTAACGCACCAAGCGGCAGTAAAGTCGACAAAAACCGGCTGACCAGTGGCCAAAATTTGCTCGACCCGCCCAGGCTCCCAAGCTTGCCATCGATCTGTCGTCTGCGCTTGGATCGCCGGAATATCGGCTATTTTGAGTACATTTGGAGCTATAGCCGGCGTTAAATATGTCAATGCAGCTATTGAAATAATAGCAAACCAGAGCTTTGACCGCCCCTGTAGCGTGAACGCCCAGAGCACCATGCACAGCGCCACCAGCAGCGCCAACAGCGCGCCAGCGCCGTCAATTCCGCTTTGTTGCCCCAACACCCACACTAACCAGACGACAGTGGCAAACATCGGGAAAGCCATGAACTTTTTAAAAGTATCCATCCACGCACCGGGTCGTGGCAAGGCCCGCGCCACGGCGGGGATGAAACTGGCGGCGACAAAAGGCAGCGCCATACCGACACCCATGCTGGCAAAAATCAACAACGCCTGTGCGGCGGGCAAACCCAGCGCAAAACCCAAGGAAGCTCCCATGAACGGCGCGGTGCAGGGCGAGGCAATAGCCACCGCCAACACGCCCGACAAAAACGAGTCAATCATCGGGTGCTTGGCGCGCGCGGTGGAGACGCTGGACGGTAGCACCGAGCCAAACTCAAACAGCCCCGCCAAATTCATGCCAATCACCGTGAACAAGACCGCCAAACCTGCCACCACTGCTGGGTTTTGCAGCTGAAAACCCCAACCCAACTGTTCGCCTGCCGCCCGCAAACCCAGCATCAGCGCGCCTAAAGCGACAAAAGACAGCACCACGCCGACCAAATAAGCCACGCCACTTTGGCGATGCAGGGTCACATCGCTGTGGCTTGTATGTTGCGTAAATCCGACCACTTTGAGCGCCAGAACGGGGAAAACGCAGGGCATGAGGTTCAGAATCAAACCACCCAACAACGCGCCGAGCAATGCGGCAAAGAGCGTCAAATTGGCTGGTGCAGCGCTTAAATTGGCGTTTTGGTTGGCGTTTTGATTGGCATTTAAGGCTGCCGTCAAAGCTGGTGAAACCCCAACCGCAGCCGCCACTTTGGGCCAAGCGGCCGCCCCGCCAGCCACCGTCGCCTCGACTCTCCAAGCCGTCTCGCCTGATCTCAATACCAAGGGTAAAACTTCAGGACTTTGACTGCGTTGGGCGGCTAAAGGCAAATTCATGCGCCATACCGCGCCTTGCCAAGTTTGCGTACCTTGTGCGCTGGGCTCAATGATTTCTGCCGTCTCAGGGTACAAATCCAAAGTTTTGCCGCGTAACGCCACGGGTAGGCCTTGCACTTCAAACTTCAACTCCTTGCCTTCTATGAAGGCGCTGCTGCGGGGCAGAACGCCACCGGTGTCTGCTAGGATGGGCTTGGGCTGTGCTGCAAAAGCTGCTGCAAACGCGGCGCTGTTGATAGCGGTTGAGCCTTTGGTGGGGATGCTGAGGGCGAACTCACCCTCTTCAGGGATGCATTCTTTTTTGCAAACCAGCCATTGCGCTTTGAGTTTGACCGTCAAATCGCTGCTCAGGATGGACGGCTTGAAGTCTGACGTGATGGTCAGCGGTACGGCCAGCAGCACCGTGCCTTCATAGCCGTAGTTGGCTAAGCTGCCAATGCGGATTTTTTGCGGCGCAGGCCAGGCAATGTCGCCTGCCAAGACGCCAACGGGCAGCGTCCATTGCAAGAGCGTAGGTTGACCAGAATCGCCCGAATTCTTCCAATACGTGTGCCACTCGGGCTGATGTGCCAGCTGCAAACCAACCCAAACCGTGTTGGGCGTGATTTTGTCGCCCGTATGCAGCTCATTGACATTGACGCCCTGCGGCGCATGTGCCATGAGCTCGGCGCGGACGCGCTCGGTTGTAACAACGGGTTTTAAGCTACTTTTAGCATCAAATTGAGCTGTAGCCGGCGTATTTATTGCATAGTTTGCCACAAACAATATAGCAAATACTAATTTTAAATGCTTTTTAAAGAGGTTTTGAGAAATAGTCATCGATTCTTCTGAGTACGCAAATCTGGCAAAGTTCCTTACAAAACCGTGCGAACCAAGCGTACGGCGTAGCAATTCTCGCGGTCATTTGTACCCATGCTACCGGTGCCAAAATAGACATTCCAAGCCTCGTTGCCGCCCTCTTCCACCAAGGTAGAAGTCCAGAACATGCTGGCTGGCGCGTTGGGAAACGCCTCTGAGCATATCGTTGGCCGCTCATTTTTGACAACCAAGCTTTGCAACTCTTCAACAGAGGGCAAACGCCAATCGGCATAGCCTAATCCTTGAGGGTCGTTACGGCGCAGGTTCAAGTTGGGCGCTATGAGCATGGCGGCATCCCAGGTGTAGGTCAAGGCCGTCCCTTCGCAATCCGACCCCGATTGACCCTGCGCACATTGCATCCACATCAAATGCAGTCTGGAGTCGGTCACAGTGCCATTACCGTGCTCGACAAAGCCAGCCCGGGTCAAGTTATCAATCCGTAGTTTGTTGTCACGCTCCTCCATCAAGCTGACAAAGCGCGTGTGCTCAAATTCAGTTTGTTGTTTGAGGTAAGCCTCGTGGTGAATTTTGGCCTGTTTGTCAAACTTGGCCGCCAATAACGACACGGTTTCATACGTCATCTCTAAAGCGACTTTTTTACCGTAACTCACCAAGTCGCCAAAACTGCCTTCGTCTTCAGCCTCTACACGGTCCAGCTCGGCTAAAAACGCTGTCGCCTCCTGCAGCGGTGGCTCCAAGGCATCCGCCACTTCTTGAAAATCAAACCACTCATCATGGTCATGCACAGTTAAATATGCGTTGATTTCGCGGTTAAAGCTGAGCAAACGCTCCAAGGTAGCGCGGTATTTGAACACCACAGCCCATAGCGCGGCTAAGCCTTGCGCCATGGCCGTTTTTTGCTTTAGAGTCAGTGCAGACTGCCCCGGTTCCGTATTCAGCTCCATCGCCAAGCACCTTTCTTTCGCCTGCATGCATGCAATTGTCTTAATCGTGCAACAAAGATGCGTAGACGTCCACTATACAAGGCAAATGGCAGGAGTTTTCTTCCAAGCTAACAAAGTTCTTGCTGCTGAAAGACCGCAGGCAGCTTGGTAGGCGCGGTGATGCGCAATTGCTTGTTCACATTTTCTTGCCCAAAAACGACCTCGATGTGTGAAACGGGCACACCAAACAAGGGCGCCAAAAACCGCACCATGTGGTCCGTCGCCTTGCCGTTGATGGGTGCGGCGGTGACACTGATTTTGAGCTGCGTCCCTTTAGGTTTACCAATCGCGTCTTTAGAAGCACTGGGTTTACCCAAAATATTAACAACCAAGACATCGCCCTCCCACGCAAAAAAAGAGTCGCCTGTCAAATTGCGAGGCCGCGCGTTTTGAAGGGGTTTGTGAACTGCAACCATAAGACCTCATCATAATAGGGGTATGGCTGAACTTTCTCCCCTATCTGAAACAAGCAACATCGTGCTGTGCACGCTCAACGCCAAGTACATCCACGCCTCGCTGGGCTTGCGTTACTTGCTGGCCAATATGGGTGATTTGCAGGCGCAGACTGCTTTGTGTGAGTTCACTATTTCGCGCAAAACCGAAGAGTTAGCCGCTGAACTGCTGGCTTTGAATCCCCAAATCATCGGTTTTGGTGTGTACATCTGGAATACCGACCAAACTTATGCCCTCATCAAGCTACTCAAAGCGCAGCACCCGAGCATCAAAATCGTCCTAGGTGGGCCTGAAGTGAGCCATGAAACGCTGGAGCAAGACATCGTGGCGCTGTGCGACCATGTCATCACCGGCTGGGGTGACGTGAGCTTTCCCAAGCTATGCCGCGCGCTTATCCACGGCCCCCAGCCTTTGATGAAAGTCATTGCTGGCGAGCAGCCGTCCTTAGACGCCATCAAACTGCCCTACGATTTATACACAGACGACGACTTGGCGCATCGCTTGCTGTACGTCGAGGCCTCACGTGGCTGCCCGTTCAAGTGCGAGTTTTGCCTCAGCTCACTTGACAAAACCGCGTGGGCTTTTGATTTAGATGCGTTCTTGGCGGAATTGACCAAACTCTACGCCCGTGGCGCGCGCAATTTCAAATTTGTTGACCGCACCTTCAATCTAAAAATTGACGCCTCGGTGCGGCTCTTGCAGTTCTTTTTGGATCGACTCAATGACCCGCTGGGTGGGGATTTATTTGTCCACTTTGAGGTCATTCCCGATCATTTGCCAGATAAATTGAAAGACATGATTGCGCAGTTCCCACCGGGTGTATTGCAGTTTGAAGTGGGCATTCAAAGCTTCAACGTCGAGGTGCAACAGCGCATTTCACGTCGCCAAGACAACGACAAAACCGTGGCCAATTTGGCTTGGTTGGTGAACGAATCCAACGCACATTTGCACACTGATTTGATTTTCGGCCTACCTGGCGAGAGTTTGGAAAGTTTTGGCCAAGGCTTTGACCGCTTGTTTGCCCTCAAACCCCATGAAATCCAGCTCGGTATTTTGAAGCGGCTGCGCGGCACGCCGATTGCGCGCCATACCGAGGCGCATGGCATGGTCTACGACCCGCTGCCGCCGTATCAAGTGCAGCAAACCAAGGCTGTCAGTGCAGACGATATGCAACGCTTCGTCCGCTTGGCGCGGTACTGGGATTTGGTCGCCAACTCGGGGCGTTTTGGGCAAACCATGGATGCGCTGCTGAAGGCTGAATCACCCTTGCAAGCCTTCATGGATTTCAGCGATTGGCTGTGGCAAACGTCTCAAAAAACCAGTGGGGTGACGCCTGAAGCCTTGGTCGATGCACTTTATGCCTACCTCACGACGCAGCGTCAACTCCCAACACAGCCGGTGCAAAGCATGCTCCTGAGCGACTATTTGGCCAGCGGCGCGCGCGGCTACCCGCAGGTTTTAAAAGGCATCTTGCCGCACAGGCCGCCGCTTGAAAAACGCTCCCACATGGGCGCAGCCCGTCAAAGCCAACATCTTGCAACTGCGCAGACACAAACAGATAAGATAGCAGCATGACTTTCTCCACTCGCTTTTGGGCCGAGCTCAGCACCGACGAATTCGCTAAACGCATCGCCTCTGGTGCGTCCAACGAGGTGATTGCGGTGCTGCCCGTAGCTGCCACTGAACAGCATGGGCCGCATTTGCCACTGTGCGTTGATACGACATTGGTTGACGGCGTGGTAGCCGCTTGCTTGCCACACTTACCGAGTTCACTGTCAGTCTTGTTTTTACCGACGCAGCACATCGGCCTCAGCCCCGAGCATTTGCGCTTTCCTGGCACGCTGAGCCACAGCCCTGAGACCATCATTCGCATCTGGACCGAGCTGGGTGCTTGCGTGGCGCGTGCGGGCATCAAAAAACTGGTGCTGTTCAATAGCCACGGCGGCCAAGTCAGCGTGATGGACATCGTGGCGCGTGAGTTGCGGGCGCACCATGACATGATGGTCTTCAGCACCAGTTGGTACAACCTGCCGCTAGGCGACGCGGCCAACCGCTTTACAGCTGAAGAGCACCGTTTTGGCATCCACGCCGGCGACATGGAAACCTCGATGATGCTGGCCCTCAAACCCGACAGCGTCTGGATGAACAAGGCGCAAAATTTCACCTCCACCAGCCAAACCCGCGCCCAATTGTTCCCCATTTTGGGCAATGGCAAAAGCGCCAAATTTGGCTGGCAAATGCAAGACTACAACAGGGAGGGCGCGGTCGGCAACGCGGCGGCAGCCACTGCTGAAAAAGGCCAAGCGCTGGTGGATGCAGCCGGCCAGCAACTGGCGCTTTTATTGCAAGAAATTGATCAATTGCCGCTCTCAACGTTGGTCAATCAAGCCAAGCCCGGCGATTAAGAATAATTTCTGAAATCTGTGTAAGTCACGCCGTTTAAGCGTACGTCACCCAATCCGGCAGGTCTTCTAAATGCGGCAGTGTGTTGTAGGTCACCAGCATGTGGCGTTTGGGGGTATAAGCAAACTCGGTGACTGAGCTGTTGCGGATACGCAAATTTAACTCAATCGTCTTTTCAGGCGTTGTGCCCAAGACATGCCCCACTGCCGTTGAAATAGGCCCACCGCTCGAGACTATCAACACATTGCCAACATGGGTTTTGCGCACATGCTCCAAGGCACTGACCACACCGTGCTGGAACGCGTCGTAGCTGGGCATCCCTTTGGGAGTGACGACGCCATTCATCCACTGCGTCAAACCATCTTTGAGCAGTCTGAAGTGGTGGCGGTACATCTCCGGTGTGTCCGGTTTCTCTAACTTGTGTGGATGAATCGCCTCAATCACCGCCGCGCTGTCATACTCGTTCAGGCCCGGCCACACCAAGGGTTCATGGTTCAGCCCAGCACCCTGCGCAATGCCGGCATAGGTTTGCGCATGGCGTTTGAGCGAGCCCATCAGCACAGCATCAAATTGCAGATTTTTTTGCTTGAAGTACTCGCCCAAGCGCACCGCCTGCTTGTGGCCTAACTCGCTCAGGTTGTCGTAATCTTCCGCACCAAACGAAGCCTGGCCGTGGCGTACAAGGTAGAGGTTGCTCATGCTGAAATTGTGGCCTTGCGCTGGGTGTGTTGAAGTCGCAGGCAGGACAGTGAGTCACCTACGGAACACGACGCACAACTGAAAGTGCACCGGCTTGAACCGTCAACGTGATGCTGCGGGTTTGCCCGAGGTATTCGCCATCAGCGGCAACAGGTATCGGGGTCGTCGATTCAATCTGCATCTGCTTGAAAGTTTGCGTATGAACTTTGGGGTGACCCAGATGTTGGCCGACCAGCAAACGCGGCAGCAAGAGCAGGGTTTCCAGCAGACCGAGGTTTTTAGCCAGCAGCAGATTGAGCCGCCCATCATCGATCAGCGCTTGCGGCACGGCGGGCATGCCACCGCCAAAGCTGCGGGTGTTGAGGGTGGACGCAAACAAGGCTGCGCCGCTGTGCACCCGCTGGCCGTCCAGCGTGACTTGTATGTCCCAAGTCCGCAGGCTTGCCAACTCTCGCAGTGTCGCCAGCAGGTAACGCGGCAGGCCGCGCAACCAGCTGGGGCCGTTGATAGCACGCAAGCCGACGGACGAGTCAAAACCAGTGGTCAAACTCGACATGAAGGGAATGCGCTGTGCCGTCGATGCATTTTCAGCTTCAAACTCACCCCACCCTACATCCACGGCCGACGCGGTACCCGTCAAACCGTGCTGCAGCGCGTGCTGCCAGCGCATGCCATAAACACCCAGCGCTCGGGCAATGTCGTTGCCGCTGCCAAATGGCACGAGCGCGGCGTTGTGTTGACCGGCCAGCAAGCTGGGTAGCAACTGATTGAAAGTGCCATCACCACCGACCACAACGACTCGACTGCGGTGCGGCAAGCTGTCGATTAATGCACGGGCTTGGTCAGCGGTGTCTCGCAAAACAAGCTGAACGTCTGGTGTATGCTGCGTCAGCCATTGCCGCAGGGGTCGTTCAATCGCAGCGGCACGGCCACCAGCGGCGTGAGGATTCAGTAAAACGGTTGCAGGAAAGTCAACGGCAGAAATCATGGCTGCAATTATCGCCACAACTTTCAGATCAAAGATGCAGGCTCAAATCCCTTGGCTTTGCAGGGTAACGACGCCTTTGGGCGTTTTCAAGGTGACGGTGATGTTGGCGGGGCCTTCCGTCAGCGTCACGCCGGTGAATCCGATAGCGTCATAAGCCGCCTGCAATTTGTCTGCGGAAGGCGACGTGACGCTGACGCTTTGCAGCGACACACCCGAGCGCGGCAGCGTGTTTCTGGGGTGCAGGCGCAGCGGCTCGGCATCGGTTGACTTGCCCCATTGGATCAAACTTGGCAGTGTGCCGTTGAACAGGCGTTGGCCATCGTCGCGCACGGTGATTTTCCACTCCAAGCGGCCTTTGCGGGTATGGCGATTGGCTTCCACCGCCGCGCCACGGTCAATGCCCAGTGCCTTCAAGGCGGTGCGGCCAGCTTGGATGTCGTCGGTTTGGGCGACAACATGCACCAAGCGCGGCTCCAAAGCAACGGCGGCCTGCAGCGCGGCGTCATCCATGTCGAACCAACGTTTTTTTGTTCCTGCATTTTTAGATGCGTTTTTAGACGGACCATTCGCTGTAGCCGGCGTATTACTTGCATTTTTAGCTACTGAATTAATAGCAATTATTTCCAGGTAAGCCAGCGGATGGCCGGGAGTGGCAATCTTGAACAAGCGGTTGTGGGTGCCAAACTGGGCATGTTCACCGCCCGGATTCGGGGTGATGCCGAGCGTGGCTTCGCACCATTGCGCGCCCTGCTCCAGCGTTTTGGCGACGACGACGAGGTGATCGATTTGGGTTTTTAAACCACTTGAAGCGACTGTTGGTTCGGACGTTGAAAATGCACGTGCTTCGCGGTTGGATCGAGCGATTAAAGTCATTGTTTTCTTTGAATTCTAAAATTATGCCAATGGTAAATCTAGCACGCTACGGCTGGCAGAGTGAGAAAGCAACTGTTTATACCAACGTTCGATATTCCCCCAAACCGGTCTGGGTTGCGGCAAGCCCCACCAACGATGCACTTCGCATGCCATCGGAATATCAGCCATGGTGAGCTGATCACCCACCAAATACGCGCGATCACTGAGCTGATTGTCGATCATCTGTAGTAAAGGCTCAGTTTCAGCGACTGATTTCGCGATTAATGCATGGTTTCGCAATTCGGGTTTGACCCGAATCCATTGGTAAAAAGCATCGCGACTGGCGTTGTTCAGCGTGGTTTGCTGCCAGTCCATCCATCGCTCTGCATCAAATTGTTGTTCGATTGATTCTGGATAGAGCGTACCGCGCGCATAGTTAGCACACAAGTATCGGACGATGACATTTGATTCCCAAAGTGAAAAATCACCGTCTTCTAAAAGTGGAATCATGGCATTTGGGTTTTTCGCCAAATACTCTGGCGTTTTAACAACGCAAAAACCTAATCCTGCATCCACACGCTCAAACGAAACGTCGAGTGCTTGCAATGTCCACAACACTTTGCGAACGTTGATGGAGCTCGTTCTACCCCATAGTTTTAGCATTTAAGCCATCGCTTCTTTTATGGTGTCAGCCAAGGCTTTGATACCGGTGTTGATCTGCCCCACGCTGGCGGTCACAAAGCTCAGGCGCAGCGAGCGCGGGTCGGCTTGGTCGGCAAAAAATGGCGAACCGGGCACGAATGCGACGTTTTTATCGACCGCTTTGGGCAGCAAATCAACCGCGCTCATGCCCGCTGGCAAGCGTGCCCACAAGAACATACCGCCATCGGGCGAGTTCCATGTCACGCTGGCGTCTGGGTTGCCGGGGGTGACGGGCATGTCGCGCTGCAGCGCTGCCAGCATCGCATCGCGCTGGCCTTTGTACAAAGCACGAATCATCGGCACATGCCGCGCCAAAAAGTCGCCCTGCATCACCTCAGCTGCAACGCGCTGGTTAAAGCTCGGGGTGTGCAAGTCGGCCGCTTGTTTGGCTTGCAAAAGCTTGGGGTACAGCACTTTGGGCGCGACCAAAAAGCCCAAACGCAGGCCCGGTGCCAAGACCTTGCTAAAAGAGCCCAAGTAAACGCAACCATCCGGGTTACGCGCCGTCAACGGCAACGGCGGTGGTGCGTCAAACCACAGCTCGCCGTAGGGGTTGTCTTCCACAATCGGCAAACCCATCTCGGCAGCGGCAACGCTCAACGCCGCACGGCACGCCTCGGTCATGGTGCGGCCGGTGGGGTTTTGGAAATTTGGCAGTACATACAAAAAGCGCGCGCCTTGGCCTTTGGTCTTCAAATCGGCAATGTCAATGCCTTCAGCGTCACTGCTCACCGCCACGACTTTTGGCTCCATCGGCGTGAAAGCTTGCAGCGCACCCAAATAGGTCGGCGTTTCGACGATGATTTTGCTACCCGCGTCGATCAAAATCTTGGCCAACAAATCCAAACCCTGCTGCGAGCCAGTGGTAATCAGCACTTGGTTCGGGTCGACCGCCCAAGGTAAAGAGGCAGCCACCAACTCGCGCAAAGGTCCAAAACCTTCACTCGCCGCGTATTGCAAAGCCGCTTTGCCGTCTTCCTTCAAGACCTTGGCGCAGGCTTCGGCAAACTCAGGAATCGGGAAGGTCTGCGGCGATGGCAAACCACCCGCAAAGCTGATGATGCCGGGTTTGTCGGTCACCTTCAAGATTTCACGAATAACCGAAGGGTTCATTTTTTCGGCTCTTGCGGCCTGTTTCCACACCATTGCGCTCATATCACTCTCCACCTTGTGGGCCGCAAAAGACGACCCAAGTTACAAAACCATTTGAAAACCCAGCAATCATGGCAGAAATTTCTCCACATTTGCCAATGCACGCGTCACGTACGCCTCTTTCTCGCCTACGGGTGCGAAGTAATGCAACACCTCTTTGGCTATCTCAATTCCTTTAAGGCGACCCAATATCCATGCCGAAATATATTGTGCCGACATACACCCACCAGCCGTTGCCAAGTTGCCATTGGCAAAAAACGCTTGGTTCACAATGCTGGCCCCAGCAGCTTGCACCCAAGGTTTGCTGCTTAAATCTGTACAGGCTGGCATGTTGCCAATTAAACCTAATTTGGCTAATAAAAACGTCCCTGAACACTGTGCTGCAATCAGTTGCTTTTCAGGATTGAGCCTGATTTGGCCGAGAATACTTGTATCGTTCGCCACTTCCCGTGTTTTCATGCCGCTGCCAATAATCACCGCATCGGCTTGATTGGCCTGTTGCAAATCAATATGTGCGTCTATCGTCAAACCATTCATGGATGTGACGCGTGGCGACGGGCTGGCGATGCTGACGCGCCAATCGGCATCACCCAACAAGGTGATACGGCTCAACATGCCATAGGCAATCAAAGAGTCCAGCTCGTTGAACCCGTCAAAAGTCAAAATAGCGAGGTGTTTTTTCATGTTTATTTCAACCCTTCAACACCGGATACAGCGACAACACCAGCGCCGTGGCGGCCAGCGCGTTGAAGATGCGCAAAAACTTGGGTTGCTGCAAATAATGCCGCATGCTGCTGCCAAACAGCGCCCAAGAGCCCGTGCTTGGGAAGTTGATGATGCCCAGAACGGCGACTAAAAACACCAGTTGCCACACCGAATGTTCAGCGGGCAGGTAGGTGGTGATCGCGCCTAGCGCCATGACCCACGCTTTGGGGTTGACCCACTGGAAAGCGGCTGCGCCCAAGAAACCCAGCGGCTTGGCGGTGCTGTTTTCATCGGTTGCCGAACCTGATGAAATGGGGCCGGAATTCAAAATCTTCCAAGCCAAATACAGCATATAAGCCGCGCCGCCCCAGCGCAGCACGCTGTAAAGTTGCGGCACTTGCGTAAAAACCGCCCCCAAACCCAGGCCCATGAGCAGCACCATGAAGCTGAACCCGCAGCTGATGCCCAGCAGATGCGGCAAGGAGCGCCGAATGCCAAAGTTCACGCCTGAGGCCAGCATCATGGTGTTGTTGGGGCCGGGGGTGATGGATGTGCTAAATACGTAGAGGCTGAAGGCGATTAAGGTTTCTAAATTCATCATGCTGCCGTCTCCGATTTATTCACATTTGATGTGTTCACTGGCATCTTTTTGCCCACAAACACGGTGGCAATCACCGCCAAACCAAAGCCCAACGTGGTGAGGTCGATCTGCTCGCCCAACAGCGGTACGGCAAATAGCAGACTCAAAAACGGCTGCACCAGCTGCACTTGGCTCACCCGCACCGCGCCGCCTAGTGCCAAGCCGCGATACCACGCAAAAAAGCCCAGCCACATGGAAAACAACGCCACATAGCCAAACGCCCACCAGCTGCTGGCGCGGATGGCGCTCAAATCCAGCGGTGCATTTGCCCACGCCAGCGGCACGGTAAACGGCAGCGAGATGACCAAGACCCAGCAAATCACGCCCTCCGCGCCCAATGACGGCGTGAGCCGCGCACCGCCAATGTAGCCCAGCGCGGCGCTCAGCATGGCGAGCAGCAAAAACGCGTCGGCCAGATGCAAGCTGAGGTGGCCGGCGCTGTCTAAAGAGCGCATCGCCATGAAGGCCAAGACCAAAAGCGTGCCGAGCACGGCACAACTCCAAAAGCCGACACTGGGCCGCTGCTGGAACCAAATCGCCGCTACGACTGCCGTCGCCAAAGGCAGCAAGCCAGTAACCACCGCACCATGCGTGCTGGGCACATACTGCAACGCCAGCGACATAAACAGTGGGAACCCGACCACCACGCCCAGCGCGGTGAACGCCAAGAGCG